>CAMCQY010000106.1 GCA_945877135.1 Candidatus Kuenenia stuttgartensis | reverse complement strand
ACGGTGAGCATCGTCGACTTCCTCCACAACTCCTGCCGGTTCTTCGCCCACGAGTCGTGCGGGCAGTGCACGCCCTGCCGCGAGGGCACGAGCTGGTCGCTGCGGATGCTCGAACGGATCAAGGCCGGCAAGGGTCGCCTCAGAGACCTCGACCTGCTCGCCGAGATCGGCAACACGATGGGCATGATGCCCGGCTCGACGATCTGCGGCCTCGCCGACGGGGCTGCCTGGCCGATCAAGAACGCGATCAAGAAGTTCCGCGGGGAGTTCGAGGACTACATCAAGCAGACCAACCCGCAGGGCTGGATGGTGACCGATCCGGTTCCCGCTCTGCAAATCGTCGGATCACACTGACGCAGCACCATCAGCACGATCGCATCAGGAACATTCATGCCCACAGTCATCGTTGACGGCAAGGAAATCGAGATCGGAGCCGACGAGCGGCTCAACTGCATCGAGGCCGCCCGCCGCGCCGGCGCGGAGATTCCGCACTACTGCTGGCATCCTGGCCTGTCGGTCGTGGCCAGCTGCCGCATGTGCCTCGTCGAGACCGGCACTCGTGACGCCGCCACCGGCAAGATCTCGATGATGCCGAAGCTCGTGCCTGCCTGTCAGACGCCGGCGAAGGACGGCACGGTGATCGTCACCGAGAGCCCGTTGGTCAAAGACAGCCGTGCCCGAGTCGAAGAGGCGCTTCTCATCGACCATCCGATCGACTGCCCGATCTGCGACAAGGCGGGTGAGTGCCTGTTGCAGGACTATCACTTTCAGCACGGTCAGTCGGAGCGTCGGGCCGATCTCCATGCCTTCACGAGCCGCCGTCGCGACGTCGGCCCGACTGTCACGCTGTTCGTCGACCGCTGCATCATGTGCACGCGGTGCGTGCGATTCACCCGCGAAGTGTCGGGCACGAGCGAGTTGATGGTCACCAGCCGCGGCGCCAAGGAAGAAATCGACGTCTTCCCCGGCCATCCGCTCGACAACAAGCTCTCCGGCAACGTCGTCGACCTCTGCCCGGTGGGGGCGCTTGGTGACAAGGACTTCCTCTACCAGCAGCGGGTCTGGTTCATGAAGCGGGAGGCCAACGTCTGCGGCGGCTGCTCCGCCGGCTGCTCGATCCACACCGAGCACAATCAGGACACGATCTACCGCCTCAAGCCTCGGGAGAATCCACACGTCAACACGTGGTGGATCTGCGACGAGGGCCGCTATGGCTGGCACCACATCCACGACGCCGCGCGGCTCGTGGGCGCCGGTCGCCGCGCCACCGTGAGCACCGACCGCAGCACGCCGCTGGAGGCCGTCGAGTGGGCAGATGTTGTGCCGCGGCTCCGCACCGATCTCAAGGCTGCCGGTCGGCTGGCCGTCGCCATCTCGCCGATGCTGACGGTCGAGGAGGCCTGGATGCTCTGCGCCGTTGCCCGATCGATCGATCCACAGGCGTTCCTCGCGGTTGGCCATGTGCCGCGCACCGGGGACGATGAGACGTTTCCTGGCGGCTTCACGATCCGTGCCGAGAAGTGCCCCAACCGGCTGGGCGTGGAAGGGGTCGTGGCACTGTTCGATCCCGCTGTGCCGTCGTGGAGCCAACTCGTCGAGCATGTTCGCGCGGGCCACGCCGACGCCGCCTGGATCACCGGCGCGTATCCCGCCGCCTGGATCGACGACGACACCGCCGCCGCCTTCGCCGATCTCAAGTGCCTCGTGGTGCAGGACCTGTTCGACTCGCCGCTATCGGCGCTGGCGACCTGGAGGCTTCCAGCCGCGGGGTTTGCGGAGCGGGCCGGCACCTGGGTGAACGTCGCCCACCGGGCGCAGACCTTCGAGCAGGCCGTACGTCCGCCCGCGGGCGTCTGGCCGGAGGGCCGGCTCTACTGGAACATGCTCGGCCGACGCGGCCTCTACGATCCCACGGCCGTGCGACGGCAGGTCGCCGAATCCTCCGCCACGTTCGCGGCGCTCGCCGGTGAGATCCCAGCCACCGGAGTTGACCTCCGCATCCACCAACTCGCCTAACCACCAACCCATGAACGCTCTCACTCCCTTCCTGCCCACGATCGCCGCACTCGTGAAGATCGGCCTGCTCGTCGGCGGCCTGATGACGGCGGCGGCCTACCTTGTGCTCGTCGAGCGGTGGATGGCCGCCTGGGTGCAGGACCGCAAGGGTCCCAACCGCGTTGGCATCCCGCTCACGAAGATCAGCCTGTTCGGCCTCGGCCAACCGCTGGCCGACGGCCTGAAAATCATCATGAAGGAAGACTTCACTCCGCGTCACGTCGACAAGGTGCTCTACACCGCGGCGCCGCTCGTGATCCTGGCGGCCTCGCTGGCGATCTTCGCCGCGATCCCCTTCGGGAGTGTGCTGCCGCCGCTGGGCATCCCCGGCCTGCCCGACCCGGTGCCATTCCTTGTGGCCCCAGGCCTCGATGTCGGCGTGCTCTGGGTCTTCGCGCTCTCCAGCATCGCGGTCTACGGCGTGCTGCTCGGCGGCTGGGCCAGCAACAACAAATACGGATTCCTGGGAGGCCTGCGGAGCAGTGCCCAGCTCGTGGCCTACGAAATCCCGCTCGGCCTCGGCCTTCTCGGGGTCGTCCTCGCGGCCGGATCGCTCAAGCTCGACGTGATCATGAACGCCCAGGCACAGAGCGGCATCTGGTATGCGTTCGCGCAGCCGCTGGGCTTCATTGTCTTTCTCGTGGCCAGCTTCGCGGAGGCGGCCCGTCTGCCGTTCGACCTGCCGGAGGCGGAGCAGGAACTGGTGGGCGGATACCACACTGAATATTCCGGCATCAAGCTGCTGTTGTTTCTCGTGGCCGAGTTCCTGCACATGGTCACGGCGGCCTTCCTGATCGTGATCATGTTCCTCGGGGGCTGGCATCTCTGGGGCGTGACGGGCTCGAGCCAGGAAGTGACCTGGCTCGGTGCATTCCTGCGCTTCGGCGTGCTCTCCGCAAAAATCTTTGCCGTCATCCTGTTCTTCATGCTCGTTCGCTGGAGCTGGCCGCGGTTTCGATTCGACCAACTGATGAACCTCGCCTGGAAGGTGATGCTGCCGCTGGGCATCGCCAACCTCGTGACCGTGGCGACGATCGAAGAGTTCCGCCCGCAGCTTATCGAGCGATTCGGGGCCGGTCCGGCTGGAGTGATCGCGTTGGTCGCTCCCTGGGCGGTGTTCTTCCTGGGATGGATCGCCGCCGGCGTGCTCACGCCCTCCGGCACCGACAATACGCCCATCCGTACGCACACCATGCTCGATGCCGAACGTTCGCTTCGCGAACCAGATTTGGTGGAGGTTTGACATGAAGCCGACCGACCCGTCCGTCACCTGGATCGAGGAGAAGCCGCTGGGCCTGGCCGAGCGGCTCTACCTGCCGCTCTTCGTGCAGGGCCTCACCACCACGGCCCGCCATCTGGTGAGCCCGAAGCTGACCGTGAGCTATCCCGAACAGAGGCCCACGGTGGGCAACCCGCTCATCTACCGGGGCGTGCATCGGCTCAATCGCGACCAGGAAGGACGCGTGAAGTGCGTGGCCTGTTTCCTCTGCGCCACCGCCTGCCCGGCGCACTGCATCGACATCGTCGCCACGAACAGCCCCTGGCCCGACCGCGAGAAATACCCCGAGAGCTTTGCGATCGACGAACTGCGGTGCATCTTCTGCGGCATGTGCGAGGAAGCCTGCCCTGTGGATGCGATCGAACTCACAAGTCTCCTCGACCTCACCGGCAAGAGCCGCGAGGAAATGATCTTCGACAAAGAGAAGCTGCTGAGCGTCTACGACATGACGAAGGATGCCGAGCCGATGAAGTCGGCGAGCCTGGGAGGCACGCTGTGACTCCACTCCCCTTCGCCCCCCTCTCCTCCGGACCGCTGCTGGCCGGGGCCGTGCTCGCCACCGTCGCGAGCCTCTGGCTCCTGCTGCCGAATGGCCGGGACAATGCCTCGATCCGCTGGCTCGGCTCGCTGCTGGGGCTCGCGGCACTGGCGGCCTTCATCGCGGCCGGCCGCCGGCTCGGTGGTCTCGGCGAGGAGGCGGTGTTTCTCATCGTGTCGCTCGTGGCCGTCATCTCCGCCGCCGCCACGATCGTGTCGCGGTCGCCGGTCTACGCGGCAATCTGGTTTGCCCTCTCGCTGGCCGGCGTGGCAGGCGTGCTTCTGGTCCTCGGAGCGCAGTTCCTCGGTGTTGCCACGATCGTGGTCTATGCCGGAGCCATTCTTGTGATGTTCCTCTTCGTGCTCATGCTCGCGCAGCCAGCGGGCCTCGCTCCATACGATCGCGTTTCAAACGAACCCTTCCTGTCGGCGCTCGCCGGGGCGGTGCTGCTCGGCGTGCTGTCGCTCTCAATCGGCCGATTGTCGGCTGGACCGGCCACCTGCTGTCAGCCGCCTTCCCGGACCGCCGGCTCGCCATCGACAGCCTCGCAATCGACAACCACGCCATCTGCGGCCGCAGGCGAACCGGCCCCAGCCGCAGGCGACACCGCCAGCGTCCCTGCCGCGGGCATGACGGCGACTGCCGTCGATCCGTTGGCCGAAAACCATGTGGCCCGACTCGGTGGTGAACTATTCGGCAGGCATCTCGTGGCCGTCGAAGCCGCCGGCGTTCTCCTGCTCGTGGCGCTGATCGGCGCGATCGCCGTCGTTTCCCGCGGCGAGGCTGCCCTTGCCGGCGATACCACCCCCACGCGGTCCGCCGCCGGCAGGAGTGCCACCCGATGAACACTGTTCAGTCACTTCCCCTGCTGCAAAACGCCCTCACCGTGGGTGCCATCCTCTTCAGTCTCGGACTCGTCGGCATCCTCACCCGGCGCAACCTGATCGTGATGTTTCTGGCGGCCGAAATGATGCTCCAGGGAATTTCGGTGAGCCTCGTGGCGTGGAGTCGCTACCACGGCGACTGGGGTGGCCACGTGCTGGTGATCTTCGTGCTCACTGTGGCCGCCTGCGAGGCCGCGGTGGCGTTGGTGTTCGTGCTGCAGGCCTTCTCGCGGACCGGCCGGCTCGACGCCGCGGCATGGCAGTCGCTCCGTGAGGCCAATGTCGCCCGCACGGTCGATCACGAACTCCCCTCGATCGACACGGTGCCGCCACGCTTCCCCACGCTCGCGCCTGCCGGCGTCCTCCCGCCCGCCGACGAGAACGAGCCGCTGCAACGCGAGCACGTCTGAGCCGCCGGCCTGCCTGGCCGCATCCGTTTTCCTTCCCATTCCATCCGTTATCCATCCGCCGTCCGCCTCTTCCATGCAAGAATTCTCCCCCTCGACGCTGCTGGTGCTCGTGCCGCTGCTGCCCCTGGTAGGAGCGATCCTCACCGTGATGCTGGGCCGCACGCTCGGTGCCAAAGCCCATCTCCCGGCGATCGCCGGCATCGCTGCAGCCGCTGCCGTGGCCGTGATGCTTTTGGCTGCCACCGCCCGTGACGTCAGCCCCGCGCACGGCCCCCATGCCGAGGCCGTCCGCCCGGTCGAAATGATCTCGACGCTCTGGAAGTGGGCATCATTCGATGCGGCCTACACGCCCCCTGAAGGCAGCCCGGCGACCGATGCCCGCCTGACACCCCGTGACCTCGCGGCCAGTCAGGACGTGCGCAGTTTTTCGATTCCGGTGGCACTGCGTCTCGACCCGCTCACTGCGACGATGCTCACGATCATCACCTGCGTCGGCCTGCTCGTGGCCATCTACTCCACCGGCTACATGCACGACGATCCGGGCTACCCGCGGTTCTTTGCACTGGTGGCAATGTTCGTCTTCTCGATGTCAATGCTCGTCGCCGCCAGCAACTTCCTCCTGGTCTACGTGTTCTGGGAAGCCGTGGGTGCCTGCAGCTACCTGCTGATCGGATTCTGGTTCACGAAGCCGGAAGCCGCCCGTGCCGCGAAGAAGGCCTTCCTCGTGAATCGCGTCGGCGACTTCGGCCTCGCCATCGCGGTCTTCCTGCTCTGGATGAGCTACGGCACGCTCGACTTCCACGACACCATCTCTCCCGATGGCGTGATCATGCCCGGCATTCTCGGACAGACCCGGCTGGCCGATGCGGCGGGCTATGCCGGCGGCGCGGTGGGCACTGCGATCTGTCTGCTCCTCCTGCTGGCGGCCTGCGGCAAGAGCGCGCAGCTGCCGCTGCACGTCTGGCTGCCCGATGCGATGGAGGGCCCCACGCCCGCCAGCGCCCTGATTCATGCGGCGACGATGGTGACAGCGGGCATCTACCTGATCACGCGATCGGCACCGCTCTTTGCCGCCTGCCCCGGGGCCCTCACGATGGTGTCGATCGTCGGTGCCACGACGGCGCTGGTGGCCGCCCTCATCGGGACGGTCCAGAACGATCTCAAACGGGTGCTCGCCTACTCCACGATCAGCCAGTTGGGCTACATGTTCGCGAGCCTTGGCACCGGCACCCTGCTCGGCTTCACTGCCGCGATCTTCCACCTGCTCACACACGCCTGTTTCAAGGCGCTGCTGTTCCTCGGCGCCGGTTCTGTCATGCACGCCATGGGAGGCGTGATCGACATGCGGCGATTCGGCGGCCTGCGGCGGGTGATGCCGATCACGGCGGCCACGTTCTTCGTGGGTGCCGCGGCGCTGGCCGGCGTGGCTCCCTTTGCCGGGTTCTTCAGCAAGGATGAGATCCTGGCCGCATTACACGCCAAGGGCTGGCCTGCAGCACACGGCGACCACCATGCAATGGCCGTGGCTGGCGGTCCGTTCCATCTCGCCGCGTTCTCCACCGACGCGACGCACGCCACTGCCACCGCCCCGGCCGTTGGGCTCGACGCCCTCGACCGCCCCGAAACCTGGCAAATCCTCTTCTGGATGTCGCTCGTCACGGCCGGCCTGACCGCCTTCTACACATTTCGCGCTGTGTTCATGACCTTTACCGGGCCGACAAGGGTGCCCGAGGGCGCGCACGGCCACGGTGGCCACGATGGCCATGAGTCCTACGAGTCGCCCGCGTCTATGACCTGGCCGCTGATGATCCTCGCCGTGCCATCGGCGCTGGTGGGCTGGCTCCTCTTCAGCACAAACTGGCTCGCGCATTTCCTCTCGGCGACCCCGTCGCTCACGGCACCAACCGTCGCCGCCACCGCCACGCCGCATGTGTTCCACATGGACCTCGCCATCCAGGGCACGCTGGCGGCCGCCATCGGCATCGTCATCGCCGCCATTGGCCACCTCGGCCGCCGCAGCGACGGCCCGCAGTTGGAGCGGTTCCTCGGCCCGCTGCAGACGCTCTTCGCGAACAAGTTCTACTTTGACCAGATCTACTCCGTGTTCATCGTGCGGCCGCTCGAGGCTCTCGCCCTCGTCGCCGCGCTGTTCGATCGATATGTCATCGACGGGACCGTGGACGCCATCGCCGGCCTCCCGGTCGCCCTCGGCGGCATTGTTCGGCGATCGCAGTCGGGCCTGCTGCAACGCTACGCGTTGGCCGGCGTGATGGGCGTGCTGGCGATCGTCGTCCTGCTTGCCTGGCAACTCCGGGGCTGACCCCATCCTCCACGCATCCACCTTCATCCTCTCTCTTTCAGCGGCCGATCCTCCATGAATGGCTTTTCCCCTGCGACGCACCTTCTGCTCGTGATCGCCACGCCGCTCATCGGCGCCGTCGTGGCCTGGGTGCTCGGTGGCCGCGGACGCTCCGCCGTGCGACAGAGCGCGGCGGTGACCGCGGTCATCACACTCGTCAATGCCGGCTGGCTCGTGCTGCGCTACCTGCAGAGCCCGGAGGCCGCCACCGGCGGCGGCTATGCGGTCTCCTCCGCACCCTGGCTTGTAGGGGGCGTTTTCGACGTCCGACTGTCGCTGGGCCTCGATGGCCTCTCGATCTGGCTCTTCGGCCTCTCAGCCCTGCTCTCCCTCACGGCGGTGCTCGTCAGTTGGGACGCGATCAAGGAGAAGCCGGTCGGTTTCTATGTGCTGCTGCTTCTTCTGGAAGCGGCAATGCTCGGCGTGTTTGCGGCGCGGGACGTGATCCTGTTCTACGTGTTCTTCGAATTCACGCTCGTGCCACTCTTCTTCCTGATCGGGATCTGGGGCCACGACGAGCGGCGCCGCGCGGCGGTGAAGTTCTTCATCTACACGCTCACCGGCAGCGTGCTCGCCTTCCTCGGCCTGCTCACGATCGTGCTCTGGAATGCATCGCACACCGGCGTCATCACCTTCGACATCGCCAGCCTCACGGCCGGCATGGCCGCCCATCCGATGCCGATGAGCCGCGAAGGGGGCTGGCTGCAGATGATCGTGTTTCTGGCACTCTTCGCCGGCTTCGCCGTGAAGGTGCCGATCGTTCCCTTCCACACCTGGCTGCCGCTGGCCCACGTCGAGGCTCCCACGGGCGGCAGCGTCGATCTGGCGGGCGTGCTGCTCAAGATCGGCATCTACGGCTTCCTGAGGTTCTCGCTTCCGATGCTTCCCGATGCCACCGCCGCAGCCGCCCCCTGGCTCTTCGGTCTGGGTGTGGTGGGCATTCTCTACGGGGCGCTCGTGGCCCTGGTGCAGACCGACCTCAAGCGGTTGATCGCCTATTCCTCGGTGAGCCACATGGGCTACATCGTGATGGGCCTGTTCGCGCTCGAGCCCGTGGCCGTCGAGGGCGCCAACCTGCAACTGATCAACCACGGACTGTCAGCGGCCGGGCTCTTCGCGCTTGTAGGCATGATCTACGAGCGTTTCCACACGCGGTCGATCGCCAATCTCGGCGGGATCGCCACGAAGGCCCCTTGGCTTACCGTGCTCTTCATGCTGTTTACCTTTTCCAGTATCGGGCTGCCAGGCCTGAACGGCTTCGTCGGTGAGTTCCTCATCCTCGCCGGCTCCTTCCAACGGGCCTGGGCCGGTGTTGCCGAGTCGTTCCGCGTGCCCTACCTCATCATGGCGGTGTCGGCCGTGGGCGGCGTCGTGCTCGGCGCGTGGTACATGCTCTGGGCTGTCGAGCGGGTCTTTTTCGGTGGCTCGCGCGAGCCTCCCCGGCAGGGAGCGGCCGGACACGATCACGGCCACGGTGGCCACAGTCACGACGCCCATGACCATCACGCAGGTGGCCACCATTCTGCTGGCCAAGAGGGCCATGCAGACCGCTGCGACCTCGAGTGGTATGAGATTGCAGCCCTCGCGCCGCTGGCGGTCTTCGTGCTCTGGATCGGGCTTGCACCGGCGACATTTCTCGCGCCGCCCGCGGCCGTGCTGCGTGCCTCCACTCGCGGCGCCACCACAGCCTTCAACGCTTCCATGCGGGCGATCGACACCGGCGACTCCCCGCCTCAGCCCGCCCACGTTACAGACCGCGTCGTGGGCCACGACCATCGGGCCTCCCGACAGCCACGCCTCCTGACATCGGAACTGACACTGGATCGTCCATGACTTCGAACATGAGTTCATTGCAGAGCTTTTTCCTGCTCGCCCCCGAGATCCTCCTGGTGACCGCGGCCTTGATCACCTTTCTGGGCGGCGCCTTCACCGGCCTGCGCAGCGGCTGGTTCGTGGCTTTGGTGGGCATCGTTGCGGCGATGCTGGTGGCGGGTGGACAGCCGGCCGACGGGGCATGGATCGAGTCAGGGGGAATCCGCATCGACGCCTTCTCGACCTATATCCGTTGGACGGTGTTGGGACTCGGAGCGATCCTCGCCCTTGTGCAGGCTGGTGACCTGTTCCGCAGTGCTGTTACCCGTGGGAACAGTTTCGGCGGCGGCTTCCACACCGGCGGCACCTGCGAGGAGGCCGGTACGTTCCTGATCCTGCTGGCCGGTCTCTCGCTGACAGCCGTGGCCAACGACCTCGTGCTGCTGTTCATCGGACTGGAGCTGGTATCAATCCCAACCTACATCCTGCTGGCCCTCAAACGCACCGACGCCCACGGCCAGGAGGCAAGCCTCAAGTATTTCTTCCTGTCGCTGGTGGCCTCGGCTTTGTTCCTGTATGCGGCCGTCTGCCTCTACGGAATCGGCGGCTCCACGAGCCTGGCGATCATCGGCGCCCGCCTGCGTTCCGCGGGCGAGCCAATGCCCGGCATGGCGACCGTGCTGCTGCCCGTGGCCATCGGCATGGCCATGGCGGGAGCGGCATTCCGTCTGGCGGCCGTGCCGATGCAGTTCTACGCACCCGATGTCTACGAGGGGACGAGCCCTTCGAACGCCGCCCTGCTCTCAACGCTGCCCAAGGTCGCGGGCATCGTCGTGCTCGTGCGGGTGCTGGCGCTGGCCATCATGCCGACCGACGCGGGCGACGACGCCGTGGGCGGTGCCGCCATGGCGCATCTTTCACTCTTCTGGCCGTTGGCCGCCACGCTGGCGGCCGTGACGATGACTGTCGGCAACGTCATGGCGCTCCTGCAGCGGAATCTCCGCCGTCTGCTGGCCTGCTCCTCGATCGCCCACGCCGGCTATCTGCTGGTTGGCATCGCCACTGCGGCCGCCGCCGCCTCCGCCCGCGCCGGCAATGGCCCTGCCGGGGCCGACACCTCGTGGACCCTCGGCCTCGGTGGTCTGAGCGCCACACTCTTCTATCTGGCCACTTATGCGCTCGCGACCGCCGGCATCTTTGCCGCGATCACCTACCTCGGCCATCGTTGGCCTGAATGGACGGCTGGCAGCGGCCCGCGGCCGCCGCGAGAGGAGATCGCTACCGTGGACGATCTCGACGGGCTCTCCTCAACCAATCCTGTGGCGGCCTTCGCGATCACGCTCTTTCTGCTCAGCCTCGCCGGTATTCCGCCGCTGCCCGGCTTCTGGGGCAAGCTCTCACTGGCCACCTCGGCGCTCGAGGTGGACTGGAACGCGGCGATCACCCTGGGCAGCCGGCGGGCCTGGTTCGTTTCGCTGGCCGTGATCCTGGTGCTCAATGCGGCAATCGCCGCGGCTTATTACCTGCGGATCATCGCCGCGATGTATTTCCGCTCCAACCGGCGGGGGGTGCAGGCCGATGGCGGCCTCACCGCCGGCATCGCAATGCTGCTCTGCACGGCACTGGTGCTGATGGTCACGGTCCAGCCCCGTGGGCTGTTCGTCTCGTCGTCCCGCGCCGGCAACGTGATCGAAAAGTCGAGGCCGTGACAGCTGCCCCGCCAACCCCTCCCGTAGGACACACGCAACCAGCATGAGCAGCAATCCCGCCACCGTTGATTCCACGGCTGTCAAGGCCTTGCTCGCCGACATCGCCGACCCCGAGTCGGGCAGACCGCTCGTTGAGATGGGTCAGGTGCATTCGCTAGAGGCCTCGCCTACGGCGATCGCGGTGAAGGTTGGCCTGACGTCGCATGCGGCGATCCTCTGGAGCCAGACACGCGGCCGGATCGAGGACCTCCTGCGGGCCCGTTTTCCATCGGTGCCGACCGTCACCGTGGAGATCGTCCCGCACGACCGGCCGCCTGCGAAAATCGGGCAGATCGGCCTCGAGGCGAAGAGTGTGATCGCGGTCGGCTCGGGCAAGGGTGGCGTCGGAAAGAGCACGATCGCCGCCTCGATTGCCATTGGCCTGGCCCGGGCCGGCAGCCGCGTTGGCCTGCTCGACGCCGACGTCTACGGCCCGAGTGTTCCACACCTGCTCGGCCTCTCCGGCCGGCCGCAGATCACCGAGGGCAAGATCATTCCGATGTTCCTGCCGGTGGGTCCGCATCCGATGCCGGTGATGTCGATGGGATTTCTCGTGCCGGCCGGCGAGGCTGTGGTCTGGCGGGGACCGATGCTGCACGGCGCGATCACGCAGATGCTTCGCGACACATTGTGGGGCCCCCTCGACTATCTGATCATTGACATGCCACCGGGCACGGGCGACATCGCACTGACGCTCTCGCAGGTGCTGCCGCTCACCGGAGCCGTCGTCGTGTGCACGCCGCAGGACGTGGCGCTGCTCGACGCCACGAAGGCGATCGCGATGTTCCGCAAGGTGAACATTCCGCTGCTCGGCATGGTGGAGAACATGAGCTTCTTCATCTGCCCCGACACGCAGAAGCGGTACGACATCTTCGGCACCGGCGGCGCCAAGAGGACGGCGAAGGATCTCGACATCCCGTTCCTCGGCGAGGTGCCGATCCAGATTCCGATCCGCGAGCATGGCGACGCCGGCCGCACGGCGGCCAACTACGACGATCCGGCAGCCCAACCCTACCTGGAGGCGATCTGCACGCGGCTCGTGGGTAATCTCGCCGCCGCCCACGCCTCCCGGCCCCCGATGCCCTCGCTGCCGGTGCTGTAAGAGACGGTCCGACGAAACAGTCCCTCGCTTGCGCTTCGGGCTTGCATGGAAAACTTTCCGTCATCCAAGCCCGCAGCGCAAGCAAGGGAATGCGGGATGCAGCATGCCAACGTCAATACAGCGACAACGTTCCGCCGCTTCGGAGCGGCAGCACCGGCTGCTTCGTGAACCGCATCACGCCGCCGAGCGACCTCACCTCTGCGGCCTTTGTGCCGATCTTCAGCCAGTCGGTCGCGGAAGACTTTGCCGAAGACTGCGCGGCAGGAAATCCCCACGTCGCGCACACCATCTGCCAGAGGTCGTCGAGGCGGCGACGGCGAATATGCAACGTATCGAAGCCATACCAGTGAGCCGGCTGCTCGATGATCTGGGCGCCGAAGTCTCCCGCGATCGTCTGCAGGTCGGCATCGAGCCGGGTGGCTGACTCCTTAAGTCCGGCGAGCGACAGCCGGCAGCCGGGCACGAAGAACGTTCGCAGGGCTCGATAGCGGACCGGGCCGAC
>CAMCQY010000105.1 GCA_945877135.1 Candidatus Kuenenia stuttgartensis | reverse complement strand
GGGAGGCTCGTGGACGAATCGTGAGTCGCTCGTGAGTCGCAGAATTCACCGGACTCCTGCGCGTGCCTCCGACCGGCTCCTCAGCGGCAACCTTCACGCGAAACATGGCATCCTGCCATTTTCGCTTGGCCGACGTCCGTCGGCTGGTTCTGACCCGGCCGTCCGGGCCTGGCGCACATCATCCCGTCGCTTGCGCTCAGGGCTTGTATGCGACTCGGAAGTACCCGTGAGGGGCTGCCCATGTCCCGAGAGCCGGCGTTGCTGACAAGCGGAGGCAGGATGCCGGAGCGCAGTCAGCATCGAGTGAGCGAAGGGCAGGATGACCGTAGCGAACGTCCGGCGACGGGGCGTGGGCAGCCCCGAGCCGTCGCGAGGGCTCAGAAGATCCCCAGGGCTTCGAGGCTGTATCGCACCACGAGGCCGGCCACCACCACGCTCACCATGCTCATCAGCTTGACAAGAATGTTGAGGCTCGGGCCGCTCGTGTCCTTGAAGGGATCGCCCACGGTGTCGCCCACCACAGCCGCCTTGTGGGCGTCGCTTCCCTTGCCGCCGTGCACGCCCGATTCGATGTGCTTCTTGGCGTTGTCCCAGGCGCCGCCCGCGTTGGCCATAAAGACGGCCACGCAGAAGCCGGTCGTCAGGCCGCCCACGAGCAGGCCCATCACGCCGCCCACGCCGAGCAAGAGGCCCGTGACCACGGGCACTGCAAGCGCGAGCACAGACGGCAGGATCATCTCCCGCTGCGCCGCCTTCGTGCTGATCTCGACGGGCGCTGCGTAGTCGGGGGTCTCGGTGCCCTCCATGATGCCCGGCTTCTCGCGGAACTGCCGACGGACCTCCTCCACCATGCCCTTCGCGGCGCGACCCACGGCCTTCATCGTCAGGGCACAGAAGACGAATGTGCTCATGGCGCCGATGAACAGGCCGACGAGCACCTTCGGATTCATCAGGGTCACGTCATAGAACCGCATGTAGTCGGCCATGTAGGCCTTCTTTGTGCTCACGATTCGGTTGGATTTTTCGAGTTCGTCCATGAAGGCGGGCGTGGCACCGTCCACCGGCGTCAGGGGGGGGAGTTTGCCGAAGTCAGGGATTGCCCGATTGTCGAGCACCATCCAGGTGGTGTTGGTGTCGGGGCTTTCCCCGATCTTGACTGCCAGTCCTCCCGCCAGTTTCACCCAATCGCCTGGCTTCAAGTCCACGTTCTTGCCAGCCACCGTCGTGCTCTGCACGTTGGCCCGCTTGTCGAAAGAGACGGCAGCGTGGCCCCAGCGGTCAAACCCGATCCGCACCTCCTCCACGTAGGCGGCCAGCAGCGCCAGCGCCGTGAGCGCGGCGGAACCGATCGCAAAACCCTTGCCGGTGGCGGCGGTCGTATTACCCAGAGCGTCGAGGGCATCGGTTCGCTCGCGGACGATCGCAGGCAGGCCGGCCATCTGGGCGTTGCCACCGGCGTTGTCGGCGATCGGCCCGTAGGCGTCGGTCGCCAGCGTGATGCCGAGCGTGGAGAGCATGCCTACGGCGGCGATGCCCACGCCGTACAGGCCCAGTGCAAACGCGGAGGGATCCTTGAAGCTGAAGCCGTTGGCGAACCCAAAGGCCAGCAGCGTGGCGACACCGGTGATCAGCACCGGCGCCCATGTGCTGAGCATGCCCTCGGCGATGCCGCCGATGATGATGGTGGCGGGGCCGGTCAAAGCCTGATCGGCAAGTTCCTTGGTCGGCGTGTATTCGTTGCTGGTCGAGTATTCGGTCCACTTGCCGATCAGCCAGCCTGCCACGAGGCCCACGATCACCGCGACGGCGATCCCGAGATGCCGGAAGCCGCCCATGATCATGAAGGTGACCACGAACGACGCGACCACGATCGCTGCCGTCGAGAAGTTGATCCCCTTGGCCAGAGCCGCGAGCAGCGACTTCTGCGAGGAATCCTCCTGCGTCCGAACCTGGAAGATGCCCCAGATGGAGAGCAGCGTGCCCACCGCGGCGATTGCCATGGGCAGGAAGATCGCCGCCATCTGCATCGAGTAGTTGCCTGGAAACGCCGCCACTCCGAGGGCCGAGGTGGCGAGAATGCTGCCGCAGAAGCTCTCGTAGAGATCGGCGCCCATGCCGGCAACGTCGCCGACGTTATCGCCCACGTTGTCGGCGATCGTGGCCGGATTCCGCGCATCATCCTCCGGAATGCCGTGCTCCACCTTGCCCACGAGATCGGCCCCCACGTCGGCCGCCTTCGTGAAGATGCCGCCGCCCACGCGGGCAAAGAGGGCCTGCGTGCTGGCGCCCATGCCGAAGCAGAGCATCGTGACGGTGATTTCCTCGAGCGAGAGCGGCTTGCCGAAAAGCGGCACGATCCAATAGAGGATGAAGAACCAGAGCATGATGTCGAGCAGCCCGAGGCCGACGACGGTGAGCCCCATCACGGCACCGGAGCGAAACGCCACCTGGAGCCCCTCGTTGAGCGACCGCTCGGCGCCGGCAGCCGTCCGGTTGCTGGCGAGCGTCGCCGTCTTCATACCGAACCACCCGGCGAGTCCCGAGAACAACCCACCGGACAGAAACGCCAACGGCACCCAGCCGCTCTGCACGCCGAGCCCGAAAGACATCCAGAGGAGCAGCAGGCAGACCGCGCCAAACACCCAGTACAGCACCCGCCGCTGCTGCTTGAGATACGCATCGGCGCCGGTCTGGACGTAGCCGGCGATCCGAATCATGTCGGGCGTGCCGGCGGGCTGGGACTCCATCCACTGGAAGAACTGCCACGCCTGGTAGAGGGCCAGCGAGGAACCGGCAACGGCCAGCAACCACCAGAACCCAAAGAACAGATTCGTCCAACCCGTGGGACCAGCCTCAGGGTTGGCCGTGGCTGTGCCACACCCGGTGAGAGAGAGCACGATCGCCGCCACGGCGACGAAAGAAGCAAAAGAACGTTTCACGGTGCGAAAAAGCTCCACGGGAATGCGTTGCGAGACAAGGCCCCTTTTGACCTGAGGACTTTAGTCGCCCGTAATTCCCGGGTCAAACGCTGCTCAACCAGCGGCCTCTCTGCCGATCGAATGATAGACGAAGCCACGCGACCGCATCTCCGCCGGCAGGTAGAGATTCCGGCCGTCGAAGATCGTCGGTGAACGCAGCCGGCGGGCCATCTCGTCGAAGTCGGGGTGACGAAAATCACCCCACTCGGTGACGATGGCGAGGCACTCGGCACCGTCGAGCGCCTCCATGGCCCCGGCGGCGTAGGTGAGACGGTCGCCATGGATGGCCCTCACATGCGCCATCGCCTCCGGGTCGTAGACGGTGACCTGAGCACCGCCGGCGAGCAACTGATCGAGAAGATCGAGCGAGGGAGCATCGCGGATATCGTCAGTCCGCGGCTTGAAGGCCAGCCCCCACACGGCAATCCGTCGGCCGGCGAGTTGCCCGCCAAAGTGGGCAACGATCTTTTCACCGAGCACCTGCTTCTGGGCGAGATTCGTCTCGTGCACGGCCGTGAGGATCCGGGGCGCCACACCCTTGTCGCGGGCCATCGCGGCGAGGGCCTGCACGTCTTTTGGGAAGCAGCTGCCGCCGTAGCCCACGCCCGGAAACAGAAACGCGAAGCCAATCCGCTTGTCGTGCCCGATCCCGCGGCGGACGTCGTCGATGTCGGCCTCCATCCGCTCGCAGAGGTTGGCCACTTCGTTGATGAAGCTGATCTTGGTGGCCAAGAGCGAGTTGGCGACGTACTTCGTCATCTCGGAACTCTCCGGCGACATGACGAGAAACGGGTGCTCGGTCCGCAGGAACGGCTTGTAGAGGCTCCGAAGGATCTCTCCCACCGCGGCGGAGCGGACACCGACGACCACGCGATCCGGTTTCTGAAAATCCTCGATGGCGGCCCCCTCCTTCAGAAACTCCGGATTGCTCGCCACCCGGCAGTCACGGCCGGTACGTTCCTTGAGCCGAGCCTCGATACCGGCGCAGGAGCCCACGGGCACGGTGCTCTTGGTCACCACAACGGCCTCCGGATCGAGGTATTGAGCGATCGAATCGACCACCTTCCAGAGGCTTGAAAGGTCAGCAGAGCCATCGGCGGACGGTGGCGTGCCCACTGCCAGAAAGATGACCTGGGCCGCTTGGATCGCCGCAGCCGTGTCGGTCGTGAAAAGCAGTCGCCCCGCCTTTGCGTTGCGGACCACCAGTTCCTCAAGGCCGGGCTCGTAGATAGGGATCTCGCCGCGATTGAGCCGCGCGATCTTCTCGGCATTGATGTCGAGGCATGTCACCGTGTTGCCGCTATTGGCAAAACAGGTGCCAGTGACGAGTCCAACATAACCGGTTCCGACGACTGCGATCCGCATGAGCCGCGTTCCTCAAGAAGAAGACAAAGCTGGGGGTAGACTTCGAAAACAAATCTACTCTACCTTCGATAAAAAGGGGCGCTTTTCCCGCGTAAAAGCTGCCGACTTGCGAGATCAGACATGGTCACTTGAGTGGCAGCAGTCCGCATCGGTTCGCCGGCTGCGGCATGCTCGTCGCCGGCGGATTCTGCTACGGGAGGCTCTCGGACGAATCGTGCATCGCTCGTGAGTCGCAGAATTCACCGGCTCCTGCGCGTGCCTCCGACCGGCTCCTCAGCATCTGGAGCGTTTCCGCCTCCCGAAGAAGCCGATTATCACGCTGGCGGTTCGCTGGCGACCGGCTCGGTCGCTTCTTCGGCCTCGCCCGGGGGCACTGGCACGACGGCGGCCAGCGCGTCGCTCTCGTCGAGCCGCATGATCCGCACGCCCTGAGTGTTCCGCCCGATCGCCTTGATCTCGCGGACGTTCACCCGCTGAATCTTGCCCCGTGCCGTCATCATCAGCACCTGGTCCTCGTCCTTGACCGAGACGACCGAGACGACTTGGCCGTTGCGGGCCGTCGTCTTGATGTCACGGATGCCCTTGCCGCCGCGGTGCTGCGTGCGATACCGCATGCCGCTCGTCTCGCCGTCGCCCTCCGCCTCGTCGGCCGCGGCCTCCACGGGCTCCGACTCGGGGGCCTCTCCCTCCTCGCCTGGCGCCGGTCCGGCGATCGGCGTACCGGCTCCAAACGGTGTCCGCTTGCCATACCCCTGCTCACAGACCGTGAGCAGCGTGGCATCAGGATCGGCCACCACCATGCCCACAAGCCGGTCACCGGCGCCGAGCTTGATGCCACGGACACCGCTCGTGTCGCGGCCCATCGGGCGGGCATCCGACTCCGGAAAGCGGATCGCCATTCCCTTGGCCGTGGCGAGCACCAGTTCATCGCCGGGCTTGGTGATCACGGCATCGACCAGTTCATCCCCCTCGCGGAGCTTGACGGCGATCAGACCCTTGGTGCGGCGCCGGCGATACTCCTCGAGCGCCGTCTTCTTCACCACGCCGCTGCGGGTGGCGAGCATGAGGTATTGATTGGGATCGTCGAAGCCCGACACGGCCCGGCACTCTGCCACCTTTTCGCCCGCCTCGAACTCGAGCAGGTTGACCAGAGCCCGCCCCTTCGCATCGCGGGCCAGTTCCGGCAGCTCGAAGACCCGCAGGGAGAAGACCTTGCCGTGCGTGGTGAAGACGAGCAGCCAGTCGTGGGTGCTGGCCACGAAGAGGTGCTCGATTGGATCCTCCTCGTCGGATCGCGCGCCGGTCAGCCCCTTGCCACCGCGCCGCTGCGCCCGGTAGACGTCGGCGGGGGTCCGCTTCACGTAGCCGGCGCGACTGATCGTCACCACCATCGTGGCCTCGGTGATCAGCTCCGCCATGTCGCGGATGTCGCCGGCCTCGCCGCTGATCTCCGTGCGTCTGTCGTCTGCATGCTTGCGTTCGAGTTCCAACAGATCGTCGCGGATCAATGCCTTGATGTTGGCTTCGCTGGAGAGGAGCCGCCGGAACTCGCCGATCTTCTCCAGGAGTTCGCGATGTTCACCGCCCAGCTTCTCCTGCTCGAGATTCACCAACTGACCGAGCGTGAGCCTGAGGATGGCGTCGGCCTGCACCGGCGAGAGGCCGTATGTCTCCGCCGCTCCCCGCTCCTCCTGCATGACCGCAAAGCCCTCGGCACCGAGCGCCCGCTCCAGCAGTGCCGCCGGCGTCTGGATCTGCACCAGCCGCTCCTTCGCCTCGGCCTGCGACTTCGAACTGCGGATGATCTTGATCACCTCGTCGATGTTCGCCAGCGCCACGAGCAGGCCTTCGACCGTGTGCTTACGGCTGCGGGCTCGGGCGAGCAGGTGCTGGGTGCGGCGGCGGAGCACCGCGGTGCGATGACGGAGAAATTCCTCCAGCATGCTCTTGAACGACAGGATCCGGGGCTTCCCGTCGACGAGCGCGAGGAAGATCAGCGAAAACGACGTCTGCAGCGGCGAGAACTGATAGAGCTGGTTGAGCACCACGTCGGGATCGGCATCCCGCTTGAGCTCGAGGATCAGCCGCACCGGCTCGTTGAGATCGCTCTCGTTGCGGATCGCGGAAATACCCTTGATGCGGTCCTCGTTGACCAGCTCCGCGATCTTTTCCTCGATGGCGTCACGGGTCTGCTGGTAGGGAATCTCGGTGACGACGATGCGGCTGCGGTTCTTGCCGAACTCCTCGACGTGCGCCCGGGCGCGAAGCGTGATCGTGCTGCGGCCGGTGAGATACCCGCGGGCCAGCGACTCGCGGCCCATCACGATGCCGCCGGTCGGAAAGTCGGGGCCCGGGCAGATCTGGAGAATCTCGGCCATCGAGGTGCCCGGCGCGTCGATCAGCTTGACGAGCGCGCGGCAGACCTCGCCGAGGTTGTGCGGCGGAATGCTCGTCGCCATGCCCACAGCGATGCCGCCGGCGCCATTGACCACGAGGTTGGGAAAGCGGCTCGGCAGCACCACCGGTTCGGTGTTGCGCTCGTCGTAAGTGGGCACGAAGTCCACCGTGTCGAGTTCGATGTCGTCGAGCATCATCGCCGCGATCGGCGAGAGCCGGGCCTCGGTGTATCGCATGGCTGCGGCAGGCAGGCCGGCGATCGAGCCGAAGTTGCCCTGCTTGTCCACGAGCACATGCCGCATGTTCCATTCCTGGGCCATGCGAACGAGCGTGGGATAGATCACGCTCTCGCCGTGGGGATGGTAGTTGCCGCTGGTGTCGCCAGAGATTTTGGCACACTTCACGCGGGAGGCGCCCGGCGAGAGGTTCAAGTCGTTCATGGCGACGAGAATCCGCCGCTGAGACGGCTTGAGCCCGTCACGCACGTCGGGCAGAGCCCGGGAGACGATCACGCTCATCGCGTAGGTCAGGTAGCTGTCCTTGAGCTCCTGCTCGATCGGCTGTTCGACGAGCCGCCCCCCCGCATTGTCCCGGAGCCCGCCGGCCTGATCCCGATGATCGCCAGCGTGGGACGCTCCGCCGTCATTTTGGGGTGGCCCCCCTGCCTCGGAACCGCCAGCATCGCCTTCGGGGGATCCAATGTCGTCTGCGTCGTCTGCCAAGGGGGTTTCTCCCAGCGGAACCCCCGGGGTTTTCACCGGTGGGAACGCTTGAACATACCCGTCCGGTGGGAACGGTCAACCGGCCTCAACCTGCGGAAAAACCGCCGGCCGGACGGCTTGACCCGCGTGTCTGCCCCCCCTACTCTCCCGCCCCGTTTTCACCGTTCTCCCATTCGAGGCCCGCCACCCGTGCCAGCGACGCGTTTTCACGGATGGTTTGTAGCCGCCACTGCGGCGTTGGTGCTGCTGCTGCGGCTGGGCGGCCCGGCCCTCTGGGACGACGATGAGCCCAAGAATGCCGCCTGTTCGCTGGCGATGCTCGACTCGCACGACTGGGTCGTGCCCACGTTCAACGGCCGGCTCCGCGTCGAAAAGCCGCCGCTGGTGAACTGGATCCAGATCGCCGGATTCACCGTGTGCGGCCGCAATGAGACCGGGGCCCGCCTCGGCTCGGCCCTACTGACCGTGGGCACCTGTCTGCTCACCTGGCTGATCGGCACCACGCTCCTGGGGCCCGCCGTCGGCCTGCTCGGCGGCCTGGCGATGGCCACCTGCGTGTGGACCGCCGTGGGTGGCCGCGCCGCCACCCCGGATGCACCGCTCCTGTTCTTCACGACGCTCGCTGCCTGTCTCTTTGTGCGCGGTGCCGGCATCCGGGCCGGCACCGGCGGGGGCGTCCCCGCGCTGTCGCTGTGGCCTGCCGTCGGCATCGGATTCGCCTGCGGTGCCGCCACGCTCGCCAAGGGACCGATCGGACTGGTTCTGCCGCTGCTCACCTTCCTCGCCTTCACCGCTTGGCGGCGGCAATCATGCCCGGAGGTTGGCTGGATGGCGGCGATCAGCGGCATCAGGCCGCTCACGATCGTGCTGGCAGCTACGGTGGTTGCGGCCCCCTGGTACGCCTGGGTAACCCTCCGCACCGATGGCGAATGGCTCCGCGGATTCCTGTTCGTTCACAACGTCGGCCGCTTCGCATCGACGATGGAAGGTCACTCCGGCTCGATCCTCTATTACCCGACGGTCGTAGCGGTCGGACTCTTTCCCTGGTCGATCGTGCTGGCCGCCATGCTCGCCCACGCCGCATGCATCCTTCGGGCACCCGCAGCCGACGACCGCCGCGAACCGCTCCAACTCCTCACCTGCTGGGCGGTCGTCTGGATCGGTGCCTTCTCCTGCGCCGGCACGAAGCTGCCCGGCTATGTCTGGCCGGCCTATCCCGCCCTGGCGATCGCGACCGGGCTGTTTCTCTCCAACTGGGCCGACGGCCGGGCCGCCTTTGCGTGGCCGCACCTCCCTGAGCGTTTCCGAAAACTCCGGCTGTCGAGCGCGGACGATGCCGATCCGCTGACCGGCCTCGTGATGCGGGTGGCCTGGTCGATTCTTGCAGCGACCGGTCTGGCGTTGGCCATCGGGCTGCCCATCGCGGCCAATCGGCTTGCCCCCGGCTGCGAGTGGCTGGGCGTGCTGGGCCTCATCCCGCTGGCGGCGGCCGGACTGGCATGGCGGAGCCAGTCGGCAGGCATGCGGCCAAGAGCGCTGGCCTTCCTCGCAACCGCTGCATGCCTCCTCGTCACGCTGATGGCTTCCGTCGCTGCCGAATCATTCAGCCGCGCGCAGGGGCCGCGGACGCTCGTTGCCACACTCGGTGAGCATGCGAGCGAGTGTGACTGGGCATGCCTCTGGAATGTGCCGCCCAGTCTCGTTTTCTACACCGGCGCCCGGATCGAAAAGCTCGACTCAGCCGACGACGTCGCCGCCCACCTCAGGCGGCATCCGCGGTCTCGCGTCGTGATCGACAGCCGCCAGGAATCGCTCGTCACAGCCTCGCTGCCACCGGACTGCGGCGTGCTGTCGCGAGTGCCCACGCTGGCTGAGCACGACTTCCTGCTGCTCGGTCGCCTTCCGGTGCACGACACACAGCCGGTGCACGACACACAGCTGGAGCACGACACCCCGCTCGCATGTGCCGACTGATCCTTACCCAGCCCACGCCCATGCCTTCCGAGGCCGTTTACCCGGAGCCATCCATGCAGGACCGCCGCCCGCTCATTATCGTTCTCGTCGCCTCGATCGTCAGCCTCGCGGCGGGGATCGCGGCCACGCCGTTCTGGGACGAAGACGAGCCGCGGTTTGCGGCCATCGCCCGCACCATGGTCAACACGGGCGACTGGGTCGTGCCGATGTTCAACGACGAACTCGCCGTCGACAAGCCGGTGCTGATGCACTGGGCCATGGCCGCCTCCTACACGCTCTTCGGAACGTCGGAGATCGCCGCCCGTCTTCCGGCCGCAATCGCGACGCTGCTCACGGCGCTGGCGCTGTTGCGGGCAGGCACGCGGTGGTTCAACAGCACCACAGGCATCGTCGCGGCGCTTGCCTACGTGGGCTGCCTGCTGGTGGGCATCGAGGCGCATGCCGCCACACCGGATGCCATCCTGACCTGCCTGACGACCTGGGCCACGGTGCTCTTCGCAGAAGCCCTGCTGGCCCGCCCCGACGCGGCAGACGGTCTCGTGAAGCTCTCGTGGGGCCGCGCGGCGGTGATCGGCGGGCTGCTCGGACTGGCGGTCGTCTGCAAGGGCCCGATCGGCTTCGTCGGGCCGCTGGCCGTCGTGCTGCCTTGGGCCTCGTGGCTGGCGATGCAGCGTCGGGTCGCAGCCACAAACGCTGCCGGCCACGCTCTGCGACCATGGCTGGCGGCGACGCTGCCCGCAGCCTGGGACACGATCCGAGCAGCGCGTCTGGGCATACTCACCGTGGCCATGCTGGCGGTGGCCGCGCCGTGGTATACGGCGGTGTCGCTCCGCACCAACGGGGAGTGGCTCAACGGCTTCTTCTTCATCCACAACGTCGGCCGGTTCGTGGCTCCGATGGAACGGCATGGCGGGAGCGTGCTGCTCCATCCGCTGGCAATGCTCGTGGGCTTCTTTCCGTGGTCGTGCTTCCTGCCGCTGGCGATGGTCGTGACGGCATGGCGGATCTGGAAGCGGGCCGATCAGCCCGTCTCGAGGCACGCGTTGGCACTCGCCCTCGTGTGGCTCATTGTCTGGGTTGGCGGCTTCTCGGCCTCCGCAACGAAGCTCCCCAACTACGTGCTGCCGGCCTATCCCGCGGCGGCCCTGCTGGTCGCGGCTGCCGGCGTGGCCGCCGCCCATCGCGGCCTCTGGGCCCACCCCGCCTGGATGGCCGCGGGCACCGTCTCGCTGGCCCTTGGCGGCGTGATCACGGCCGCCGCCGTGCTCGTGGCCGAACGCTTTGGCCTCACCGATGCCGCACCCGCCGCCCTCGTGGGCCTCGTGCCGATCGTCGGCGCGGCCTGTCTCTGGCACTGGCGGCGTGAGCCGCTGCGGGCCATCGCCGCACTCGCCGTGACCGGCCTCGTCTACACCGGACTCGCCGTGGGCCCGGCCGCAGCCCGCATCGCCGGCGCCAATGCTCTTCCGGCGCTCGTGCAGGAGGCGCATCGTCATGCCGGCGGCCACGCCCGCCTCGGCACCTTCACGCAGATCACACCCAACGTCGTCTACTACGCCGACGGCCACGTCACCGCCTGGCAGGAGCCCCAGCGCGACGACTGCATCCGCTTTCTCGCTTCGGGCCCCGACGCCGTCGTGCTCGTTCGCGAAGACGACTTCGCCGCCCTCTCGGCAGGACTGCCCGCGGGCGTGGGCGTGATCGGCCGCAGTCGGCCGCTCTTCCGCGACCATGACTTCCTGCTCGTCGGCACGCACACGACAAACGGGGCCCGCAGCGTCGGCCCGACCGCCGCGGTTCAGAGCCCAGTGGAGACCACGACCCGATGAACTCCCACGACGAATCCCATCCCGCGATCCTGCCGTGTGAGCGACCCGCGCGGCACAACGCCGACCGTGCTCCCGGCGGCCTGCTTTCAATCGTGGTGCCCTGCCACAACGAGGAGGCCGTCGTGGCGATCACCCACGACCGGCTCGTCGCCGCGGCGGCGGGCACCGGCATGGACCTCGAGATCGTCTACGTCGATGACGGCAGCCGCGACGCCACCCTCGAACGGCTGGAGGCGATCGCCGCCCGCGACACGCGGGCCGTCGTGGTGGAACTCTCCCGCAATTTCGGCCAGCAGGCGGCGATGTCGGCGGGGCTCGCGCAGGCACGCGGCGCCGCGGTGGTGATCATCGATGCCGATCTGCAGGATCCACCCGAGGTGATCCCGGAGATGGTGCGCGCCTGGCGGAGCGGCGTCGACGTGGCCTATGGCCGCCGCCGCTCCCGTGAGGGCGAGACGCGTTTCAAACTCGTGACCGCCAGCCTGTTCCACAGGCTCTTTGCCAGCCTCGTACCCCACCCGATCCCGGTGGACACCGGCGACTTCAAGCTGATCGATAGGGCCGTGGTCGATGCCGTTTGCAGCCTGCCCGAAAAGCGACGCTATCTCCGCAGCCTCGTGCCCTGGGTCGGCTTCCGCCACGAACCGGTCTGGTATGACCGGCATGCCCGCGCGGCTGGCGAGACGAAATACTCCGCCCGCAAGCTCATCATGCTCGCCGCCGATGCGCTCGTGATCTCCTCTGATGCACCGGTGCGCCTCACCTGGGCGTGCAGCCTCAGTCTGGCGGTGATCGGCCTCTCGGCCACGGCCGTCGCAACCTGGTCGAGCTTCACAAACGCCGCGACGGGCGTCCATCAGGCCGGCATCTCACTGGCGGCGGTCATCGCGGTGGCAGCACTCATCGGCGCAGCCCAGACCGCGGCGGTCGCTATCGTGGGCGAGTATGTGGTGCGGACCTACCGCGAATCGCAGGGCCGCCCTACGTCGGTCGTCCGCCGCACAATCAACGCTGCCGGGTCCGCCGCTCCGGGCGGCACCCGCACCGACCGCCCCTCCCGAGCCGCCTGACACAGATACACGCGACGGTTCGGGGCTGCCCATGCCCCGTCGCCGGACGTTCGCTACGGACATCCTGTCCTTCGCTCACTCGATGCTGACTGCGCTCCGGCATCCTGCCTGCGCTGGTCAGCAACGCCGGCTCTCGGGACATGGGCAGCCCCTCACGGATGATTCAGGTTCCATGAGCGCCAGGCCCGGAGGGCCGGGTCAGCACCAGCCGACGGAGGTCGGCCAAGCGACGGGCGACAGGATGTCGAGCCGTCGCGTGTAGACAGGACATGGGCAGCCCCTCACCGATTCATCCAAGCCCGCAGCGCAAGCAAGGGAATACGGATGGCCTCACGGAAATCACCGCGTCGCGGCTCATCCCGCCTTGGCGAGTGCGGCCTCGATCGCGGCCTTGAGCGTGGCATCATCGGGAGCCACGCCCGACTTGTAGCGGCCCACGACCTTGCCGTCGCGGCCGATCAGGAACTTCTCGAAGTTCCAGCCAACCTCACCCTTGGGATCGGCCGACTCGATCAGCGCCTGATAGAGCGGCGCCTTGCCCGCTCCCTTGACGACGATCTTCGAGAACATGTCGAACGTCACGCCATACTTCGACGAGCAGAACGTGGCGATCTC
>CAMCQY010000104.1 GCA_945877135.1 Candidatus Kuenenia stuttgartensis | reverse complement strand
CAGCGAATCGAGCACCTGATCTTCGGCGAGAAGCCCCAGCTGCATCTGCACTACGGCGACCTGTCGGACGGAAACGGCCTGGTCCGTCTGATCCGGGAGATCCGCCCGCAGGAGGTCTACAACCTCGCCGCCCAGAGCCACGTCCGCGTCAGCTTCGACCAGCCGGCCTACACCGCCGACGTCACCGCCGTCGGCACGCTCCGGCTGCTCGAGGCGATCCGCGATGTGCAGGACGACACGGGTGAGCAGATCCGCTTCTATCAGGCCTCCAGTTCCGAGATGTACGGCAAGGTCGTGGAGACGCCGCAGAAGGAATCGACACCGTTCTATCCGCGGAGCCCCTATGGCGTGGCCAAGCTCTACGGCCACTGGATCACCGTCAACTACCGTGAGAGCTACGGCCTTCACGCCTCCTGCGGCATCCTCTTCAACCACGAGAGCCCCCGCCGCGGCGAAACCTTCGTCACGCGGAAGATCACCCGGGCCGCCACGCGGATCAAGCTCGGCCTGCAGGACAAGCTCTACCTCGGCAACCTCGACGCCCAACGCGACTGGGGCTTCGCCGGCGACTATGTCGAGGGGATGTGGCGGATGCTGCAGCAGGACAAGCCCGATGATTATGTCGTCGCCATGAACGAGCTCTATTCGGTCCGCGAGTTCTGCGAGAAGACCTTCTCACGGCTGGGCCTCGACTACCAGGACTTCGTCGAGATCGATCCGCGGTATTACCGGCCCGCCGAGGTCGATCTACTCCTTGGCGACAGCACGAAGGCCCGCACCAAGCTCGGCTGGAATCCGCAGACCAGCTTCGAGCAGCTCGTCGACATGATGGTCGAGTGCGATCTTGAGCTGGCGTCGCAGGAGAAGGCACTCGCCGAGCGGGAGACCCGTGTGCGACGGGCCGCCTGAGAGAGCGTTTTCCACGGCAGAAACAGGAACTACCCGATGGCATCACTCCTGAAAAAAATCCGGCGTTTGTGGCGTCCCAAGGCAACGTCGGCTGTCCAGCCGCAGCCGGTGATCCAGCCGCAGTCGTTTGCCCGCACGCAGCCCCAGTTGCATGCGGCAAGAAAGTCCTCGTCGACTGAGGGAACAGGGCTCGTGTCGCAATTGTGCCGGTATGCGACGCTCGACTCGGCTGCGTTTCGCAGCTGGGCGGAGCAGCTTCGGGAGCCGTGGCGGGCCCACCGGAAGCTCTGGGAACTGGCGTTCATCTGCCAGGCGCTCGACGAGCGTGGGCTGCTCGAGCCGGGCCGCGCGGGCCTCGGGTTCGCCGTCGGGGCCGAAAAGCTGCCGTCCTTATTCGCGGCACGCGGCTGCCAGATCACCGCCACCGATCTTCCCAGCGACGATGAGCGAAACAAACCGTGGGCGGCATCGGGCCAGTGGGTCGGCAACCTCGAAGCCTTGAACGAATCGGGACTCTGTCCGGAGGCCACGTTTCGCGATCACGTCGCCTACCGGCCCGTGGACATGAACCACATACCCGCCGATCTCGGTGGGTATGACTTCACATGGTCCACCTGCTCGTTCGAGCACTGCGGCAATCTCGACCTTGGCCTGCGGTTCCTGGAGCGGCAGATGGACTGCCTCAAGCCTGGGGGCATTGCCGTCCACACCACCGAATTCAATCTCTCAAGCAACGACGCCACGCTCGCCGACGGGCCGTGCGTGATCTACCGCCTGCAGGACATCGAGTCGGTCTGTCAGCGGCTGGTTGCCAAGGGGCACTCTGTCGAGCCGATCGACCTTGATCCCGGCCGGGATCCGCTCGACCAGGTGATCGATGTGCCCCCCTACTGCCAGTGGGCCACCGACCCGCCCGAGCGGATCAAGCATCTGCGGCTCAATCTTGCCGGCCACGCATCGACGTCGATCGCCCTCATTGTCCAGAAAGCCGCCTAGCGAATCCGGTGCCCCGGTGACGCCATGTCCTCGTACCCCCGCCCCTGACCACGGAGCAGCCAACGCGATGATCTCCTACGCCCAGAACTTCGAAGACGTCGTCCTCAACCGCGTGTTTCACAACATCAAGGACGGCCGCTACATCGACGTCGGGGGATACGACCCTGTGGTCGACTCGGTGACCAAGCACTTCTACGACAAGGGCTGGTCGGGCGTGAATGTCGAGCCCGTCGTGCGGTTTCACGAGAAGTTCGAGGAACAGCGGCCCCGTGACTGGAATCTGAACGTCGTGCTTGGAACGGAGCGCGGGTCGGTCGAGTTCAGCGAATGGGGCGACTCGGGTCTGTCGACGTATCGCGACACGATGGACGCCACGAGTTTGGCGGGCTTTGGCCTCGCGAAGAAGACGTACTCCGTCCGCATGATCACCCTCGCTGATGTCACCAGCCAGTTGGATGGTCAGGACGTGCAGTTTCTCAAAATCGATGTCGAGGGCGCCGAGCGGGACGTCCTCCTCGGTGGTGAGTGGCGGGCCTTTCGGCCGCGGGTGATCCTGCTGGAGGCGATCAAGGCGAAGCTGCCCGGCTGCGATGTCTATTCCTACGAACCGACCTGGTTCGAATGGGAGGGACTGCTCTTCGAGCACGGCTATGAATTCGGCCTGTTCGACGGTCTGAACCGCTACTACTACCGCCGCGAGGAGCCGGCCCTCCGCGCCCCGCTGTCCTATCCGGCCAACATCACCGACGGATTCAAGCTCGTGAAGGGGCATTACCTGGCGACCCCAGCCGCGGCCTAGTCAGAGGCAACTGACCGCTCGAGCACATTCAGTCTTTCGACCCAGAAAGGGATCCCCGTGAAGATCTGGTACGACGTCTCTGACTTGGTGGGGTGGAAGCTCCCGCACCTCACCGGCATTCAGCGGACCACCGTCGGCATTCTCAACGGTCTTGTTGAACAGGGCGGTTCCGTCGGCTTGGTCCGGTACGACGCGAAGGCCGGCCGCTTTAGCGCCATCAGCGCGGCCGAACTGCCGGCGAACGTGCGGTGCCATCTCCGCGGATTTGCCGCTGCCGAACCGGACACCGCGTCGGCGGAGTCGGCCCGTCCTGGACCGCTCCCGGCGGCGAAGGCTGCGGCGCGTCCTGGTCGCCGCAAGCTGAAGCTGTTCAAGAAGGGCTTTTTCTTCGGCGGGGCCGGCGAAACCGAGGAAATGCGAAACGCCTTTCGACAGTTCAAGACGGCTGCCCGTCAGTTGCGGAAGAGCATCGGGCACTGGGCGAAGCGGCGGCTGCGACGGGCGTCACGCCCGGGCCAGCCGCTGGCTCCGCCGTCTCACATGCGGGGACTGGGCGGGCATGGAATGCCAGCCTTGTCTGGCAAGGACGTGGCGGCGTTTGCCGCACCGGGCGATGCGCTCGTGTCGATCGGTGCCACCTGGGTGATGCCCGGCCATACCGAGGCGGTCGCCAGCGTCCGGTGCCGGGGCGTGAAGGTCGTGCGGATGATCTACGACCTCATTCCGACTATCAAGCCCCAATGGCTCGAACCTGCCCACACGAGGGCGATCACGGCCTGGGTCCGCAGTGTGCTGTGTGAATCAGACTGCGTGCTGACGATCTCGGAATTCTCGCGGCAGGAGATCGAACGGTACTGTGCGGAATGTCGGTTCGACGTGCCTCCGATCACGGTCGTACGGTTGGGTGACGTGATGGGCGAGGCCTCAGGTCCAGAGTCGCCCTCGCCCCGGCCGAGATTCGCACCGACGCGGCCGTTTTTCGTCTGCGTTTCCACGCTCGACGTCCGCAAGAATCACCGACTGCTCTATGACGCCTGGACGCAACTGGCCGCTCGGCGGGGTGATGCGTGCCCTGATCTGGTCTGCATCGGCACGCCCCATCTCTACGTCGCCGACCTGCTTCGAGAGATTCGCCAGGATCGTGCGGTCAACCGGCACATCCACGTGCTGCACGGCATCGAGGACTGTGAGCTGGAGTGGTACTACAAAAACTGCCAGTCCACGATCTATCCCTCCAAGTACGAGGGCTGGGGATTGCCCGTCGCGGAAAGTCTGGGCCACGGCCGGATGTGTCTGGCGTCGAACGCCACGAGCATTCCGGAGATCAGCAGTGACCTGCCTGCATTCTTCGATCCGTTCGATGTGCACGGTCTCGTGGCCCTCGTGGAGCGGGTGCTCGATGACCCGGAATGGGTCCACGACCGTGAGGAGATCATCCGACAGAACTTTCAGCCCACCAGCTGGCATGAGACGGCAACGCAGGTGCTCGTGGCGATCGACGCCCCGGCCGAACAGAGCCGTCGGTCGGTGTGGCCGCGTCTTTCTCGCGGGAATGAGACGACGGAGTCGGTCGAGATTCCCAGCGGCAGGACATTGAAGGCAGCATGAGCACAAGACGCGCGCTTGAGTCGTGTGGGTATAGCCGTGCCGCCGGGCAGCAGAACCATGCGCCGCGGGTGTTGATCGACTGCACGCAGACGCTAGCCACGCCCCGTCATGCTGGCATCCCGCGGGTGGTGCGGAACATCACCCGCCACGGTGTCGCAGCCGCGGCACAGCATGGCGCGACGGTCATTCCCGTCCGGTTCGAGGACGATCACTTCATCACGCTGAGCCTCTCGTCATCCGGCGACATTGTTGACGTCGTCAAGCGACCACCGGCCAGCAACGCCCATCCCGTGCTGCGGCGGCTCCATAAGCTGCTGGTGCCGAGAACGATCGTCCGGGCGATCCGCACCCAGTGGCGGCGGCTCTTTCGCATTCCGCTCCCCGGAGCGCCGATCGAGTTTGGGCCGCACGACACCCTGCTGCTGGCAGACTCGTCGTGGGCGACTCGTTATTGGCATGTCGTGGACCGGGCGAGAGAGGTCGGCACACGGGTCGGGGTCGTGCAGTACGACTTCATTCCGCACACCCACCCCGAACTCGTGCCGAAGCGGCTGCCTGCGACCTATCGGAGTTGGATGAAGAACACGCTGACGCGGGCCGATTTCGTGGCGGCGATCTCCGAATCGGTCGCCAGCGAGGCCCGTGAGGAACTGCGTCGGATGGGGCGTCAACCCGATCGGGCGGCACCGCTCGTGCAGGCCTTTCGGCTGGGCGCCGATGTAAAGCCGCCGGCGAAGGCGGGGGCGGTGCGACCTGAATTGCAGGCGTTTTTGGCAGCATCACCCGTGCAGCCCTACCTTACGGTCGGCACGATTGAGCCCCGCAAGAATCAGACGATTCTGCCGGCCGTCTTTGAAGAGGTGTGGCGGCAGGTCCCCGATGCCCGGCTGCTCGTTGCGGGCTTCGTGGGCTGGAAGGGGGATGAACTCATCCGCCGGTTGCACAGCCACCCGCGGTATGGCACCCATCTGATGCACTTTGGCGACCTTTCGGACGCAGAACTGCTCCATGCCTACGGCCATGCCCGTGCCCTGATCTTTCCGTCGCGGGCCGAGGGCTATGGCCTCCCGATCGTCGAGAGCCTGTCGCACGGCATGCGGGTGTTTGCGTCGGACATCCCGGCCCATCGCGAGGTGGGCGGGCCGTGGTGCGTTTATTTCGCACCTGGTGACGTGGCAGGTCTGGCCGAGCAGATCGTCCGCTGGGAACGAGACGGCGTCTTTCCGGCGGCGCAGGCCGAGGGAGCCTTTGCGTCACCGACCTGGCAGCAGGCGACTGAACAGCTGATGCGGATCGTATTTTCCGGGACATCGGTGGATGCCCGGCACAGAGTGCGGGCGGCGGCCTGACCACGATCCGCAGCTCGGGCGTCGGCAGCGGTGCCAACGCCATTGGGAACGAGACTCAACGAGGCATGATCATGGCGCGGGTGGATGAATTGCTGGGATCGATCACGGCGTGGCGGAATGGTGCCAATGGCAGCACGAAGCGCCCAGTCCGTCCCTCGACGGCCCGGATCGACGTCGCCCGGTTCGCAAAGGCCGACGCGGCGCTGCATGTGGGCCGCTCGCGTCCGGACCACACCCTCTCGTCGCTCTGCACGTTCGACCAGCTCGACAGCCCCCGGTTTCGCCACTGGGCGGCGGCGCTCCAGGAGCCGTGGCGGGCCCATCGCAAGCTCTGGGAACTCGCCTACATCTGCCAGACCCTCGACGAGCGGGGCATGTTGCAGCCGGGCCGTCGTGGCCTCGGCTTCGCGGTGGGTGCAGAAAAACTGCCGGCGCTGTTTGCGGCCCGCGGCTGCAAGATCACGGCGACCGACCTCCCGGCCGAGGACGAGCGAAACCAGGCCTGGGCGCAGACGGGCCAATGGGTCGGCAACCTCGCGTCGCTGAGCCACCCCGAGCTCTGCCCCGAGCAGGCCTTCCGCGACAACGTCAGCTACCGGCCCGTCGATATGAACGACATTCCGGCCGATCTCACCGGCTACGACTTCACCTGGTCAACCTGCTCCTTCGAGCACTGCGGCAGCATCGAGTTGGGTCTGCGATTTCTGGAAGAACAGATGCGGTGTCTCGCGCCCGGCGGAATCGCGGTGCATACCACGGAGTTCAATCTCTCCTCGAATGACGCCACGGTGATGGACGGTGGCTGCGTGATCTTCCGGCTCAGGGATATCGAGTGGGTCATCGCGGCGATCCGCGACGCCGGTCACGACGTCGAACTGCTCGATCTCTCCACCGGGTCGCGTGAACTCGATCGCTATGTCGACGCTGCGCCCTACAGCCAGGATAAGCACCTACGACTCGATCTTTGGGGCTACGCATCAACCTCGATTGGCCTCATCATCCGGAAAAGCACACAGGCCGAGTTGCATGGGCATCTCGCTGCGGCTGAAAGCCGTCGCGTGCGGATGACGTTGTCATGCCGCGACACGGATCCGATTCCAAAGGTGGCAGAGGCAGGAGCGGTGGTCGAGCAGGATGGGCAGCGGGTGCAGATCATGCACGAGGGCACGCGGGTGATCGCCGATTGCTACTATGGCGGTTGGATGACCGACGTGATCCACGGCCTCCGGGGCCACCACGAGCCCCAGGAGGAGCTTCTCTTCCACCACCTGCTCTCGCACGTGCGGTCGGGATCGCAATTTGTTGAACTTGGCGCGTATTGGGCCTACTACACGAACTGGTATCTCGGCGCCGTGCCGGGATCGACGGCCCTCTGCGTCGAGCCCGACTCCGCGAATTTGGAGGTGGGCCGCCGGAATCTGGCACTCAATGGCCGCACCGCCACGTTCGTCCAAGCCTTCGTTGGCATGCGCTCGGAACGGTCACAGGTCGGCCGCCTTGAGTGTCTCGATATGGACGCCGTACTCGCCCGAGTCGATGGTCGGCCGATCGAGATACTCCACATGGACGTGCAGGGGGCGGAGTTGCCGTTCATCGAGTCGATGCGGCGGGCGGTCGCGGAACGAAAGGTGCGGTTCATCGTGGTCTCCACCCACCATGAATCGGTGTTCTCCGCCTACCAGAAATCGAGCACCGGCTCGACGACCACGCACGAAGATTGCGTCAGGGCACTTGAGGCGCTCGGCGCGAAGGTGCTCGTGGACCACAGTGTCTACGAGTCTTTCAGCGGCGACGGCCTGATCGTGGCGAGCTTCGCGGCCGAAGACCGGTCGATCATGCTGCCGGCTATCAGTCGCAACGTGCGGGAGCGATCGCTCTTTAGCGGCTGGATCGCGCGAGCTCCGAGCGCGAGCCCGACGCCCCCGCCTCGGCAGCACGGCTGGTGGCACCGGCAAGTCTTGAAACTCCGCCGTTCGTACCGGAAGCGGTTCAGGGGCGGAGCCGCTCGGCAGGTTGCCTGAGGCCGTCGTCAGACCTTGGGGAAGACGACCAGGCCCTTGGCGGTTTTCAGCAGGTTGCGGGTGTTGCGGAACCAGGTCGTGTAGCAGACGCCGGAGCCGGTGCAGGTGCCCATCGCCCGCATGCCGACCTGGTTGTACTGCACGATGTTGCCGAGGGCAGCGTTGTTGGCGACGCCAAAGAGGAAGTTCGTGGCGTTGATGAGCACGGCGCCGGTTTTACTCGCCGTGAGCGTGTTCCGATAGAAGCCTGTACCAGTCGAGTGGCCGGCAGCCCAGAGCCCGTTGCCCTGCGCCGCGGTGAGCGTGTTGCCGAAGCCCGCCGTCGAGCCTCCGACCGTCAGTCCGGTGGCGTTTTCCAAGACCATCGCGTTGCCGCCCAGGGCACTGGCTGAGAAGATGTTGCCGGCGATCGTGGTGTTGGTCATCGTTCCGGCGGCGTAGAGGCCATGCACCGTGGAGGCGACGTAGTTGCCCGCACCGTTCCCCACCGTCGTGGCGGCACCCCCCACGAAAAACGGCGTTGCCGAAGACGCTCCGGTAGCGTTGATCAGCTGAATCCCGGTTGTCTGACCGGTGATTGCGTTGCCCGAGATCACCGAACTGGAGAGGTTGCCCACGGCCCGCACGCCGGTGGTGCCGCCGGCGATGGTGTTGCCGCCGCCGGCAGTTGCGCTGCCGAGGGACAGCCCCTGGGCATCGAGCAACGACACGCCCAGCGGATTGCCGGTCAGCGAATTGCCCTGAAACGTGGTGCCGGTGAGGGTGCCGGTGGCAAGCAGGCCGATCGTCTTGCTGCCGCTGATCGTGTTCTTGGAGGCGGTCGTCAGGCCGCCCACCGTCAGGTTGCTGGCGTCGGTGAGGTTGATGCCGATGCCGTTGTCGCGGATCGTGTTGCCGACGATCGTGGTGGACGTGTAGTCGGCTTTCGAGCCGGCGATGCCGGAGCCGACATTGTCGGCAATGACGTTCGGTTCACCGGTGGCAGTGCCACCGAGGGCGAATCCGGTCATCTTCTGTCCCGACGTCGCCAGGAAGTGAACGCCGTGTCGGCCGTTGGTCTGGATGACGTTCCCCTGGAGCGCGGTCGTGCTGAAGACTCCTGAGTTGAGGAGGACGCCGTCCATCTCGTTGCCCTGGATCGTGTTGCCGAGGTTCGGCCCGCCGACGAGCAGACCGGCGAACGCCGCGCCGCCACCCTGAAGGTTGATGCTGACGCCATTGGACGCGTTGTATTGAATCGCGTTGCTCTGGATGGTCGTGCCGGTGTAGGTGCCGCCGAAGGCGGCGAGGCCGTCGGCTCCGTTGCCCTGGAGAATGTTGCCCTGCCCACTCTTGCCCACCGCGAGATTGGTGAGTGTTCTGCCCGCCGGCGCGAGTTCGATGCCATGGCGGCTGTTGCCGGAGATCAGGTTGCCCACGATGCTCGTGCCGGTGTAATCCCCCTGCGTCACGAGCACGCCGTTGGACGAGTTGGACTGGATGGAGTTTGCGGCGCTGGATGTCGCGCCACCGATCTGCAGGGCCGTGATGCCGCCGCTGGTGGCGGTGAACGAGATTCCGTCGCTCGTGTTTTGGAGGATCGAGTTTCCCTGGACGACGGTGTTTGTGTAGCTGCCAGAGCGGAACGCCAGGCCGTCGCCGTTGTAGGCGAAGAGGTTCTGGGCGGCGGTCGTGGTGCCGCCGATCGTCAGACCGGTAACGCCCCCGGCTGCGAGAAGGCCGTTGGACGAGTTGGCGGTGATCGTGTTGCCGGAGATGACCGATCCGGTCATCGTGCCGCCCACCAGTTCGATGCCGTTGGTGTTGGCCGTCAGCGTCAGGCCGTTGATCGTGGAGCCGGTCGAATTGCCCAGAAAGCGCAGGCCGCTGTCGAAGCCTGTGAGTGTGAGGTTCAGCCCGTTCATTACGATCCCGTTGGCGCCGTTGGCGAACGCAAGGCCGTCGGCCGCCGATGTCGCCCCGCCGTCGAGCGTGATCGCGTTCGTGCCGGAGAATGAGAACGTCGTCCCGGCCGGATTCGTGATCGTCGGCAGGGCCGAAGCCAGCGCGATCGTGCCAACAGCCAGATTCTGGAAGGTGATCGTGTTGGCGATCGCCGCCGCGTTGACGGTGGTGATGGCCTCGCGCAGGGAGCCGGCGCCGGCGTCATTCGTGTTGGTCACGGTGACGGCCAACGCGAGTCGTGCCTCAAGCGATTCAAACGGGGCAAGTCGTGTCCGGCTCTGGCGTTGAAGGGCCGCAGGAAGGAAGTGTTTTACAGAGATTTGTGCGATTCTGCGGAACAGCGTCTGGATGTTGGAACGGCTGCGGCTCATCGAAGGGGCTCCGGGGCGTAAAAGGCGTGAAAAGCGAGACACGGCCGCACGCCCGCTGTTCAGCCCCCCAAGCCGCCGACGCCGTCGCGGGGCGGTTTGGGAGAGATGCGTGGGGTGTAGCGGCCGTGAGGGGCTATCTCCGTTGCCCGGAAAAGCTATCACAGCTGCTGGCGAGACGTCTAACCGGCGCAGCGGGCGCGAGAATGTGCCCGCGATCGACGTCGCGGACTGAAGCTGCAGACGATGCCCGCAAGGGCCGATTCAGGCCGCCGCCCGCAGGGGCTCGTGGCCGCGGATCATGAGGTGGACACCCTCCTCGTAATACCAGCGGAAGTGCCTGCGGACATCGGCCATCAGCGGCCCGGCCTCGTCCACATACCGCTGGATATCGCGGCCTCCCGCCGAGCGGTTGAGCGACGGGAGCGGCCGAGCATGGCCGAGGCCGTTCATGTCGCAGAAAGCTTGAAGCGCCGGTTGCAGTGACTCGAAGTCGAGCAGCGTCGTGTTCTGCCAGAGTGGACCGCCGACATCGAAGAACTGTTTGTAGCTCGGGATGCGGCCACCGATGACCGCGGCGGCGAGAAAATCGCGGAACGTATGGTGCTGCGTACAACCGATAAAGGGATCGGTCGAATTCGCGACGGCCGGCTCCCGCTTCCAGAACTCGAACAACGACACCAGCATCCCAAACGGATCCCGGATCACGCCGACGACCCGCAGGGACGCGTGGAGCGGACGCAGGCGGTCCGCCAGTGTTGGCGACAGCAGTTTCACGGAGCGGTGGGTGAATCGTTCGAGCCGCCTCTGGAATGCAGGGGGCCGCAGCCGGTTGAGGCTGAGTCTGACCGGATAGTGCGGATTGTCGGGAACAAGCAGGTCCGCATCCGGGCAGGTATCGATGAACCAACGCTGCAGCGACGTGCCGGCGGTCTTCGGGTAGTGGGCAAACGCAAGTTTGTGCGTGCGGCTGACGAGCATCGTCTCACTCCCTGATTCCCTCGGACGACAGGCCTGCGCCGCTCGTTCGGGGAGTGTTGGGTTGATTCCCCGAACTTGTAGCGACGTCAACTAACGGAATCGACAGCGTTATCCATACAGCTTGAATAATCTCTCCAAACCGGAGGCGTGTCTGCATCGCCACGATCGGCAGGGTGCACCCATGGCCCCCTGGCCTGTGCAGTCTCTCCATCTTGGCGACGAGCTGGCGACACTGACTGTGGCGTTTAGTTTGCGGGGTCTGACGGCCGATACAGCCACGGGTCTGTCGGTGTGCGTGCCAGCTTGTGTCAGCTGGTTTCCGCTCCGTTGTCTTGTGGCCTTCCCATTCATGGTCGCCAACCGGCTTTTCGTAGAGCAGACCACGAGGCAGCCTCGGGCCGACCGGCCCCGCGTGGTGCTCGACCTCGAAAAACTGCGTCATGCCAACTGTGGGCTGGGGCGGTTCTGTCGACACCTGGCCGAGGGCATCCTGGCGCTCGGCGAGAGGTCTTTCGATCCTGTATTTTTCCTGCCACAGACGCTTCCCCAGGAAACAGTCCGGCACTTCCGGGCCGAAGGAGTCGAGCAGATCGAGGTCAGCCCCTGGCGGAAGGAGGCGTTTGCCAGCCTCTACCGTCCCTTCCTCGCGCCCTTCCAGCGGCGGCACCGCTATGACCTCTGGCACGTCACAAACCAGACGAGCAAGTATCTGCCGCTCGATCCCAGCGTGCCCGTCGTGCTGACGATCCACGACCTGAACTTCCTCCACGACGCCCGGCACAAGGATCGGCCCGCGGCCGTGGTCCGCAAACTGGCCGATGTGCAGCGGAAGGTGGACCGGGCAACGGCCATCGTCACCGACTCCCGCTATGTGGCCGATGACGTTGCGGCGCACCTGCGGCTGGGCGGCAAGCCGGTGCATGTCGTGTCGCCAGGCCTCTCCGCTCCGCCGGTCGCGTCTACCGCGGCTCCACCGTGGGCGCCGCGGGGAAGATTCCTGCTCTCAATCGGCAACTGCCTGCCCCACAAGAATTTTCATGCGCTCTTCGACTTGATCGAGCGGCTGCCCGATTTCGCGCTCGTGATCGCCGGCAAGCGGGAGACGCCCTACGGCGAACAGCTTTGCCGCGAAGTCGCCGCCCGGAATCTCGGTGGCCGCGTGACACTCACCGGGCAGGTGTCGGATGGCGACCGCCAGTGGCTCTACGAGCAGTGCGAGGCGTTCGCCTTTCCTTCGCTCACCGAAGGCTTTGGGTTTCCGGTGCTCGAGGCGATGCAGTGCGGCAAGCCGGTGTTCATGTCCCGTCGCACGAGCCTGCCGGAACTCGGCGGATCGCTCGGTTTCTACTGGGATTCCTTCGGGGCTGAGCACATGGCCACGGTCTTCCACGCAGGCATGGCGGCCGTGGCGGCGATGCCGACCTTCGCGGCCGCGGCGAGGGCCCGAGCCGCGGAATTTTCCTGGGAGAACGCCGCCCGGGGCTATCTGCAGGTCTACCGCTCGATTCTCGATCCGGCGGCTGCCTGAGCGGCACCGTTTTCCGGCGAAGTTCACGTCCAAGCTGCCCTTCCGACACCCCCCTGGGAATTGCTATGACCCACGGAGCCATGTCCACGCTGACGATTCAAACGCCTGTGTCCGCGCGCAAAGCCCTCATCTGCGGGATGGGTGGCCAGGACGGCAGCTATCTGGCGGCTCACCTGCTCGACCTCGGCTACACGGTCGTCGGCACCAGCCGCGACGCCCAGGCCAGCCGCTTCGACGGGCTCACGCGGCTGGGCATCCGCGACCGCGTGACGGTGGAGTCGATGTCGCTTGTCGACTTCCGTTCCACGATGCAGGTGCTCTCCCGCACCCAGCCCGACGAGGTCTACAACCTCGCCGGCCAGACCTCCGTGGGGCTCTCCTTCAACCAGCCGGTGGAAACCTTCGAAAGCATCGTCATCGGCACGGTGAACCTGCTCGAGGCGATCCGCATGCTCGGCCGACCGATTCGGCTCTACAACGCCGGCAGCTCCGAGATGTTTGGCAACACCGGCGAACAACCGGCTGGCGAGACCACTGTGCTGCGGCCCTGCAG
>CAMCQY010000103.1 GCA_945877135.1 Candidatus Kuenenia stuttgartensis | reverse complement strand
GCCCCCCACGGGGAGCACAGTTGGAGCATTTGGGGAGGGCTATGCAGTGGGTGCTCAAACCCGCTTGAGTGATCAGGTGGACCTGCATCGCTCTGTCTACCTGCCGGTAGTACGGAACATGCCGCTGGAATCACTCGCTCTTTTCGATGGCGCCCCGGGCAGCGTCGTGACGGGACAACGTCCGCAGACCACGGTGCCTGCCCAGTCGCTCTATCTCCTGAACAGCCCGCTGGTGACGAAAATGGCCGAGCGTGCCGCCCAGCGGCTCCTTGTCGACCGACCAACGAGTGAACCGCACCGCGTGACGCTCGCCTACGAGAGGGTCTTCAACAGATCACCTACCGAAACTGAAATCCGGGCGGCTCTCGACTTCATCAAAACCCAGCCCGATGTGTCCACAGGCTGGGCGGCTTTCTGTCAAAGCCTCTGGGCCAGCCAGGAATTTCTCGCTCGAAACTGACGCCTCCCCACGCACCTTCGTGAAGTTCATGACTCACAGTCCAGCACAAGACTTCGGCATCTTCTCCCGCCGCGAATGGCTGCAACGCACCAGCGCAGGGTTCGGTTATCTCGCCCTGAGTGCACTTGCGACTCGCCGCACCAGCGGCGCGGCGAACGCACCGCTCGTGTCGAAGGAGCCGCATTTTCCGGCAAAAGCAAAACGCGTCCTCTTTCTCTGCATGGACGGAGGGCCGTCGCACGTCGATAGCTTCGATTACAAGCCGGAACTGGCCAGATATGCCGGCAGGACGATCGGCAAGGGGAAGGTGCCGACGGGCAAGCTGCTTGCATCGCAGTGGGAATTCAAGCAACGCGGGCAGAGCGGCCTGTGGATAAGTGATCTCTTCCCCAAGATCGCAAGCCAAGCCGACAAGCTATGCCTCATTCGAAGCATGAAGACCGACGTGCCCAATCATCCGCCTGCATTCCTGCAGATGCACTGCGGCATCCCCACGGCACCACGGCCCAGCATGGGTGCCTGGATCACCTACGGTCTTGGCTCCCTGAACGACAATCTCCCCGGATTTGTCACCCTCAATCCGAACCCAGGAAATGGCGGGCCGGCGAATTACGGCAGTTCTTTTCTGCCTGCGATTTACCAGGGCACCCGCATCGGCAGTGGGCGACAGCCCATCGCTCAGGCCACGATCAGCAATCTTACGAATTCCACTCTCACTCGATCGGAACAGCGAGCTCGACTCGACTTTGTGCAACAGCTCAATCACACCGCTCTTCAGCGGGAGCCTGACAACGCCGCCATCGAGAGCCTCATCGAATCGCATGAGCTCGCATTCCGCATGCAGGATGCGTTGCCAGGAGTCCTTGACATTGAGGGCGAAGCCGCGACAGTGAGCAAGCTGTACGGCATCGGTGACGCGTCCACGGATGATTTTGGCCGCCAGTGCCTCATGGCTCGACGCATGCTCGAGGCCGGCGTCCGATTCGTTGAAGTGAACCACGGGGGGTGGGACCAACATCGCAATCTGCGAGCTGACCATGCCAAACATGCAGCGGCCGTCGACGGCCCCATCGCAGGCCTGCTGACAGACCTCGAGGCTCGGGGCATGCTTCAAGACACGCTCGTCATCTTTGCCGGGGAGTTTGGTCGTACACCCTACGCGCAGATCGACGACGGACGCGATCACAACCACACGGGCTATACCACGTGGCTCGCCGGGGCAGGCGTCAAGGCCGGTTCCAGCCATGGTGAGACCGACGAGTTCGGCTATGAGAGCGTCGTCAACCCGGTGCATATCCACGACTGGCACGCCACGATACTGCACCTGCTCGGCCTGGATCACGAACGGCTGACTTTTCCATACGCAGGCCGCGACATGCGCCTGACCGACGTCAAGGGCCATGTTGTCGACGCGATCGTGTCCTAATGGAGGTGCGGAGTAGCCAACGAGGCACCGCCGCGTGATTCGGAAATAAAAGCAAGCGGATGACTTCCGCACCCAAAACCCAGAGCATGTCCTTTCCTTTTGGAGAAATTTACCGTGCGACGAGTCCTAGCCCATTCGCTCCCGATCCTGCTGGCGATTTTTTCTACGCATGCGCTCGCGCAGATGCCGGTCGCCGGTGATCTATTCAAGAAGTTCGACAGGAACGGCGACGGAAGGATCAGCTCCGATGAATTGCCCAACCGGCAGGCGCTGGAGAAGTTCGACAAGAACGGCGACGGTGCCATCACTCCCGACGAGGTTTCCACAGCGGGCAATGCCGGTTCGGGAATGACCGCCCGAGGCAAGCCTTTTCAAGGCAAGGGCGCTGGGCAGTACGAAGCGATGATCAAGGCGGTAGACAAGGATGGTGATGGTAGGGTTACAAAGGCGGAGGCAGGTGACGCGCCTTGGTTTGCCCGTATTGATCGCAATCAGGATGGCATCGTCGACGCGGGTGAACTCGCGAAGCTGAAGGAAGCCATGCGCGCGGGCAAAGGCGGCGGCGATGGACAGCCAGGCGACCAATTGTCAAAGGCCGATACGAACGCTGACGGTCGCATCACCAAGGCGGAGGCCGGTGATCCACCGTGGTTTGACAAGGTCGACAAGAATCAGGATGGCGTCTTGGACGCCGGCGAGATCAACGTGTTGCGTGACGCCATGGCCAAGCAAGCAGGCGACAAGTGAAAGATTTCGTGCCCGAACCAGCGGAAGAATGCATCGCAGCATTGACTCAAAGACTGCCTCGAGTCATCGCTACCATGTTGCTTTGTTGCGTCCTCTGTGCCTCTGCCGTTCGCAGTCACGCGCAGGCTTCACAGTGGAAAGGCATGAGCGTGTCCGTTGGCGCTCCCTTGCCCCCGGCGGAGAACTTTACGCCTCGATCGCACGGGCCCGAACTTGCCAAGGCAGGACTGAAGCCTGACGTCATCGCGAAACTCGACGTCGAGATGCAGCGGCATGTCACGGCGAAGAACGTCGCCGGCATTGCCGCCATCATCAACAAGGACGGTGCGCGGGGCTATTTCGAGACCTTCGGCATGGCAGATATCGAGAAGGGGCGTGCCATGAAGGAGGATGCGATATTCCGCCTCATGAGCATGACGAAGCCAGTCATCGCCCTTGCCGCGCTCACGCTCTATGACGAGGGCCGATTCTCGCTCGATGATCCCATCGCCAAACACTGCCCGGAGTGGGCCGTGCCGCGAGTGAAAGAGGGCGGCGGGCTGGTGCCCGCCAAGGCGGCCATTACGCCGCGCATGCTCATGAGCCACTCAAGCGGGCTGGGGTACGGCGGCGGTCAGGAGGCAGCGAAGATGGCGTATCAGGCCATGACGAAGCCAGGCGCGACACTCGAGGACTTCTCCAGAGCCGTGGCGGCGGAGCCGCTCATGTTCCAGCCCGGCGCCGGCTACAGCTACGGCATGGGGCTCGACATTCTCGGTCGCTACCTCGAAGCCCTCACCGGACAGCCGCTGGACGTCATCTTGCAGGAACGGCTGTTTGGGCCGCTTCAGATGCCCGACACGGACTTCCACGTACCGGCTGCAAAGGTCGGTCGCCTCTGCCAGATCTACGGCCAGCCGAGTCCTGGCGTACTGATGCCGGGCACCGACCGTGCCAGCGTCACGACAAAGCCCACGTTGTGCCTCGGCGGGCATGGCCTGTTCGGCACGATTGGCGACTACGAGCGGTTGTGCCAGATGATCCTGAATCGCGGCGTGCTCGACGACGTGCGAGTGCTGCAGCCCGAGACGGTTGACCTCATCTTTCAAAATCACGTCGAGCATCCCACGATGAAGTATGGCCTCGGCGGGATCGTGAACGGCGCGGGCAGCTACGGCTGGGGGGGCGCGGACGGCACGCAGTTTATCGTTGATCGCAGCAAGCGCACATGCACACTCTTCATGGTGCAGACGCAGCACTACAAGGCTCCGACCTATCCCGCATTTCTCACCCTGGCGAACGAGGCCTGCGGTTTCGTGACCCCGAGAGCCGCGGGCGGCGCGATCGTCGCGTCCCGGCCAGTGCCGATGTCGGCCCAGGCGCGAGCCGCGAACACGGAGATCGTTGAGTCGCTCGGCGTGCCCTATTCCTCCGAACGCGGTGTGGATGCGAACCTGCTCTCGCTCGACATCCACGCACCGCGGATCGCTACGAAGGCACCTGTGGTCGTCTATGTGCACGGCGGCTACTGGAAGGCGGGCGACAAATCTCAAACGGGTAGTCTCCCGGCGTTCTTTTGCGGGCGGGGATTCGTCTTCGTCAGCATCAATTACAGGCTGGCTCCGGCAGTGAAGCATCCCGTGATCGTCCAGGACGTGGCCCGCGCCGTGGCCTGGGTCCACGACCACATCGCCGACAACGGCGGCGATCCGGAGCAGGTGTTTCTTGTCGGCCATTCAGCCGGTGCGCATCTCGTGGCCCTGCTGGGAACGGATGCGAAGCGGCTGGGCGAGCAGGGCAAGCCGCTTTCGATTCTCCGTGCCGTCATTCCACTCGACTCGGCTGCGATGGACATCCGCGACGTGGCCGCGGATATCCGCCGTGCCGACAGCCCCTACCGTGCGGCATTCGGCGACGATCCTGCGGCCTGGTCGGACGCTTCGCCGCTCGTCCACGCCCAGACCGCAAAGAGTCCTCCATTTCAGGTGGTTGTGGCATATGGCCCGGCAATCGAGCACAAGAAGGCGGGCGTGGCTGATTTCGCGACCGCTCTGCGGAAAAACGGGACACGCGCCGAGATCGTGGACGTGTCCTCATTCCGAGAACATCAGTCGCTTATGACGCAGTTCGGCGCCTCGGACGATCCTGTGAGCCTAGCGGTGCTGGAGTTCATAGAGAGCGTTCGAAGTGAGAAGGCTGACGCCCGCCTTGGGAGCGAGCGGGTCCTGAAGCTCGAAGGAGAAGCGGCCGCGGTCGCCGCCGGCCAGCTCAAGGCCTATCGACTTCGGGTCCTGATGATGCAATTCGACAAAAATAAAGATGGCCGCATCACCAAGGAAGAAATGTCTGCCAACCACTTCTTGTTCGATGGTATGGACGCGAACAAGGACGGAACCGTCACCGCCGAAGAGCTCGGCGACTACGAGCGGCAGAAGCAGCCCTCTGGTCAGTAGCCGGCTTCCCCAACAATGTGAACCTTATGCGTATTCGACCGTACGTTTCTGTCGTTTCGGCCATCCTCGTCATCTCGTGCGGCTGCATGATTGTCCGCCGCGCCATCGCCCAGCAGGCAGTCGAACAGCGGTTCGACCAGCTGGACAGAAATGGCGACGGAAAAATCACCCGGGACGAGCTGCCGGCCCAGGCATTTTTCCAGCGGCTCGACCTCGATGCCGACGGTGTGATTACGAAGCCGGAGGCCTTGGAGGCCGTCCGCAAAGGTGCGCTGAAGGACATGCGTGCACCCACGGGCACTGCGCCGGAGGGATCGTCGATCGCCGCCGCGCAGCCGGCGAAGCCCTCCCCAGCCGAACCGCCGGTTCGCGAGGGCCCGAAGCCGGTGCGGCCGGGTGACCACGGCATCGGACGCCACATCGCTGAAGTGACATTCAAAGACGTGGCGGGAGAATCCCACTCGCTCGCGGCGATTGCGGAGTCGCGGATGGTGGTCTTCGCCATGACGAGCACGAGTTGTCCGATCAGCCGCAAGTATCTGCCGCGGCTCGAGGAACTTGTCGCGGCCAACGGGGACGGCATCGCGTGGATCCTCGTCAACCCTGTGGCATCCGACAAGCTGCCCGATATGAAGGCCGCCGCCGGCCGGTTTGGCACCCGGGCGACCTACGTCCACGATCCTGAAGGCAGGCTGGCGGCGGCCGTCGGCGCGGTCACCACGACGGATGCCGTGGTGCTGGGGCGCGACCGCACGGTCGCCTACCACGGCGCGATCGACGATCAGTACGGGTTCGGCTACTCGATCGAGGCGCCGCGACGGCGATACCTCTCCGACGCGATCGCGGCCATCAGTGCCGGGAAGGCCCCGCTCGTCGCGGCCACCGAGGCGCCGGGCTGCGTGCTGGACGTGCCGCCAGGTGATGCCCCGGCTGCAGAGTTGACCTACCACGGTCGCATTTCGCGAATCGTGGAGCGGCACTGCGCCGAGTGCCACCGCGACGGTGGCGTCGGTCCTTTCCCGCTCGACTCCTACGACGAACTCGTGGCCCACGCCGGCATGGTGCGAGAGGTGATCGATCGTGGCACCATGCCGCCCTGGTTTGCGTCTCCCGTGCCACCCGACACCGAGACCGGTCGTGTACACACCCCCTGGGCCAACGACAGATCGCTCGCAGAACCGGAGAAACGCGACCTGCTGCGGTGGATTTCCGGCGGGCGACCCGAGGGAAATCCGGCCGATGCGCCGTCGCCGAAGAAGTATCCGGATGGCTGGCAGATCGGCACCCCGGACGCCGTCTTCGAGTTCGCCGAGCCGGTAGCGGTGAAGGCGACGGGGGTAATGCCCTATCACACGGTGTTCGTCGAGACGCGTCTCCCCGAGGATCGCTGGGTGCGGGCGATCGAGGTGCAGCCGGGCGATCGCAACGTGGTGCACCACGCGCTCATTCATCTCGCCGGCACCGAAGAACAGGCGGACGGCCCGCGGGATGCCGCCGCCGAGGAGCGGGGCGGATTCTGGGGCGAATATGTGCCGGGGCAAAACACCCTCGTCTATCCCGAAGGCTTCGCCAAGAAACTGCCGAAGGGGTCACGGCTCAAGTTTCAGATGCACTACACGCCCAACGGAACGGCGACGACCGATCGCACCCGAGTGGGCGTGATCTACGCAAAGGAGCCTCCGCGGCACGAGGTGCGCGTGGCCGGCATCGTAAACGCCCGGATCTCGATTCCACCTGGCGCCGCCGACCACCGCGAGGAGGCGTCGCTGAGGCTGCCGTTCGACGCCACAATCATGGGATTCATGCCACATCTGCACGTGCGGGGCAAGGCCTGCCGCTACGAGGCGGTGCGAGGCGGCGGTGCGCGGACCACGCTCCTCGACATCCCGAGGTACGACTTCAACTGGCAGCTGCTCTACCGCCTGCATGAGCCGCTCGCACTGAATGCGGGCGACACAATCGTATTCACGGCGTGGTTCGACAACAGCGACGGCAATCCGGCGAATCCCGATCCCACAAAGACGGTCCGCTGGGGCCCGCAAACCTTCGACGAGATGCACCTCGGATACGTCGAGTATTACGTGCCTGGCCTGCAGCCGGGGCAGGCCATGCCAGGGCTCCGGCAACGGCCGGCTGGAGCCTCCGGTCAGCGTCAGTTCCGGCCGTAGCACCTCTGGTGGTTGGCCTGCCTTGGAAATCCTGATCCAGTCGGCATGAAGGTCTACTGCCCTACGGGCAAGGAGACTTTCGATGACGAAAAGACGGAAGAAGCACCGCTCCGACCATCTCCGGCCGTTGCTTCTCGTGATCCGCTCCGCTCGGCTAACGCTTGCCGAAGTGCGATGAGCCGATCTATCCTTTTTTCAACCCTGAATGCCGGTGCGTGTCGTCCTGTTCCTGTGGATGTTTCGTGTCGCCTGCTACGATCATTCTCATGAACGCCACCCCGCTGCTTTCGGGTCTGCTTGCCGCTCTCGCCGAGGTGAAGGTCGAGGTGGTCCTGATCGGCAATGCGGCAGCGGCGATCCAAGGTGCCCCCGTCACCACGATCGACTTCGACTTCATGTTTCGCGACACGCCGACAAACCTCCGCAAGCTCAAAATGGCTGCTAAGGGGTTGCCTGCGATGGTGATGCGACCGTACTACCCGGTGTCGAAGCTTTACCGAATGGTCAATGACGACACCGGCCTCCAGGCCGACTTTATGCCGGTGATTCACGGCGTGCGTTCGTTTGAGGGGCTCAAGAGTCGAGCAAAGCGCCACGTTGTCGGTGGGCAGCCGGTGCTTGTCGCATCGCTCGACGATATCATCAAAAGCAAGAAGGCTGCCGGCCGTGATCGCGATCGGGCTGTGATCCCGGTCTTGGAGCAGACGCTCCGCGCGATTCGCAAGCAGTGACAGAGTGTCCTGCCATGAGGAGCGACTGATGTCCTGCAGGAAGAGGCCCGCGAAACGGCAACTCGCGCAGCAGAGCGCTGGCCGCGGACTGCACGCGGCCGGCTCAGCCAACGACCGTCGTGCATCGCTCGCCAGCCTCACCGCCGAGAGCGACCGTCATCTCGAGGATCTCATCGCCCGCCGGCTCGCGATGCCGGTGGAAAAGCGGATGAACTTTCTCCGCCGCCGTCTGCCGGGCGGCGGCAGTTGTCTGTGACGTGACAGAAAAGGCACTGCCAGGCGGAGGGTAGTTCCAAAAAGATGCGGTGCCGTTGGCACGGCTTTAGCACCCCGCGCAGCGTGGCTACCACGAGCACGGCCTCAAGCGGCACACCCGGCGTCAAAAACACCGGAGGCCTTTCCAAGGACAAGTCGTTCGGTCGTGACAATAGACAATAGCAGCGGCCCGCTGCTCCCGATGGATAACCGGGGCCCCTTCGACATCGCGACCCTGGCGATCTTCCCGGAATACGTCGTATTCGACGCCAAGGAAGTGCTGCGGTTCGTGGTGCCTGGTGCCGCCGGGAGGACGATCAAATGACGGCCGGTAAGGCCCGTCGTGCGATTCCCTTCCGGCCCGTGTCTTCAACGGCTGGCGAACCTTTTGTTCGCCCCGCGGATTACACGACCCATGGACATCATTTCCAATGCCGGCGGAGCCGGTGGTTTCTCGTTTGACGATTTCTCCAACCCAAACTCCCAGCCCCCGACCGGCCGTGGCCGTGTCAGGAGCGACAGTTTCGGCCTTCCCGAGCGGGCAGGACTGATAGATCTGGCGCGTACGTATCTCGACGCGCAGGCCCGGCTGTGGCCGACGCTGGTCGGCACTCCCGCCGTGCCGGTCGCAATGCCGGCGACGGTGGAGCCCATGGCCGATGACTTCGAGCGGCGTTTTCGCAGCCAGGCGATCGACGTGTTCCAGGGCATGAGCATGCCCAAGGCGTGGACCGCCCTCGGGATCGCCTACCTGCGGTTCAGCGACGAGGGGTCCAACCCGCGGTCGCTCGATCAACAGCTTCTCAACGTGCTTACTCGTGCCCGCCACGACGGCGTCTTCATTCCCTGGCAGTACGTCTGCGCGGACGCGGCCGTGAGCGGCACGCTCGCCTGCCGACGGGGGTATGCGCTCGCCAAGACGCTCGTTGAGCGACGGGCTGATACCAGAGCCGCCTGGTTTGTGATCGACGACCTGTCTCGGATGAGCCGCAGCACGATCGAGTCGCTCAGGCTCGGGGAGCTGACCGCCGACACCGAGGTACGGCTCGTCGGTGCCAGCGACGGCTTCGATAGCGCGAACCCGCAGTCGACGATCCTGCTGCCGATGCTCGGCTCGATGAACGAGGCCTTTATTCATCAACTGAAGGCGAAGGTCCGCCGCGGCATGGACGACGCCTTCCGGCGTGGCGACAACATCCAGCCGCCCGGTGTCGGCTATCGACTCGTAGATGTGAAAGACTCCGCGGGCAACCTGGTCATCACCCACAAGGGCACGATCGAGAAGCTTGTCGAGATCGATCCCGAGGCGGCGGAGTGGACACGCCGCGGTGCCGAGATGATCGCCTACGAAGGGAAGAGCGCCATCGACGTCGCGAGGCTCTTCAATGAGCACAAGGTGGGCGGAAAGCAGACGTGGACCGACGGCCGTGTTCGTCAGCATTACCGACGGGAGAAGCTGGTCGGGAAGGATGTCTTCCACAAGACGAAGCAGTTGCTCGACCGCCAGACGGGTAAAAAACGGGTCGTTCATCTGCCCGAAACGGACTGGATCGTGCGAGACGTGCCGCACCTGCGGATCCTGTCTGACGAACTGGCCGATGCCGTGAAGTGGAAACTCGGTCTTGGGACCGCGTCCTTCGGTTCGAAGGCGAAGGATCGAAGGAAGAAGGTCCACCGCGTAGACCTCTATCCCAAAGTCTTGATCCGGCCGATCTGCGGCTGCTGCGGCAGCCCGATGATCCTCGGCCGTTCCGCGGGTCGGTACCAGAGTTTCTTCTGCTTCAATGCGACCAGCGGTGTGAAGGGATGCAGGAACCGCGGCTACAAGTCGGCGCGGATCATCGACGAGGCGGTACTCGGGGCCGTCATGGCGACGCTCTTCACCGAAGGATTCATCGCCGACCTGACGGCCGATGTGAACGCCAGGCTCGCGGAACTTGCCCGGCAGCCGATTCCGTCGACCAGGAAGCTCGAGCAGGAGATCGCGAACGAGGATCGGCAGCTGAAACGGCTGACCGATCGGCTCGACAAGATCGACGGCACCCACCTCGACGCGGTGATTGCCAAGGCGGAGGTGATGGGCCGACAGTTGGCGGCAAAGCGGGAACGGCTCAAGGAGCGTCAGCGGGCCGGGCGGCGGCCGAAGGTGAAGAGCGTGCGAGAGCAGGACGTCGTCACTCTGCTCTCGCACCTGCGGGATCTGCTGCAAGGTGACGTGGCTATGGCAGCCCAGGTGCTCAAAGCCCTCGTGGGGGACGTCGTCATCCAAAAGCAACACGTCGATGGATACGAAAATCCGCAGATGGTCGCCCGGTTCACGATCAACGCCGTGGCGGCGATGGCGGTGCTGGGCCGCCCTACAGCCACGGCGGTGTCGAGGGATGATGTCCAAAAGGAGATGTGGAGCGCGTTCGATGGCGTCGCGCAGCAGGCCGTGACTGAACGGGCCGCAACGGCAACGAATGACGACGTCGTCATCTCGCTCGAGTACGACCGTAGGGCTGCTGCCCGCAGGGCAGCGGGAAGTCGCGATGGAGCCCCGTGACGGATGACGGTAGAATAAGGTGTCGGGGATGTCACGGTGAACAGTGCCGTGGCATCCCCGGCCATGTGATGCACATCGATGAAGTGTTCAGGGGCGCCCCGATTGGATTCCGAGGATCCAGAAGAATGGTTACCGACGTCACGAAACTGCCAATACGGTTCGACGGTGGCCGCGTGGCCGCCTTCTGCCGCGACCGGGGCATCGTGCGGCTGAGCGTATTTGGCTCCGTGCTCCGCGACGATTTTGACCCGGCTCGCAGCGACATCGATGTACTCGCTGATTTCAAGCCAGAGGCGACCCGAGGCATCGGGTTTCGTTTCTTTGGGTACGGAGACGAGTTGGCGGGAATCCTAGGCCGCAAGGTCGACCTCTGTTCACGGCTCGATCCGCGCCTCGAGCCGATCGTTCGCCGTGAAGCCGTCACGATCTACGAGGATTCATGAGTCGTCGTGACCCGCGAATCACGCTCGCGCAGATACGCGATGCCGCCGAAAAGGCACGTGCATTGTGCGCTGTCCACACGCTCGATTCGCTGCTGGCGGATTGGCAGGCGACGGCCGCTCTGGAGCGATGCATCGAGATCGTTGGCGAGGGCGTACGGCGGCTCCCGAACGACCTCAAACAACGGCGTGGCGATATCCCCTGGAAGGACATCGCAGGCACACGAGACCACCTTATCCATGGGTACGATCTGATCGACCACCGCGTCCTATGGGATGCGGTTCAGATCGATATCCCACGGCTGATCGAGGCCGTCGACGAGCTGCTCGCTTGAGTCAGGAGAGACTTTCTGTTCCGCAAGTGCCGGGTGCGGGCTCATTTGCTCGTAGGTGCTATTGCGGCTGCCCCAAAAAGCCCTCCAACGCGATGATCCAACGGTCACCATGCGGGAGTTCCTGAATGGTGACCGTTGGATAAACCACGACGGACGGGATTTTGCGTCTTCGCGGCCATTTTCGGGCAACTCCAGCGAACGGGCCTGCGCCGTGAACAACCCGGCTGGTACCACGTTTCGGAACGCAGGGGCCTACTTTTTCGGGTCGAGATTCGCGTGGAGATCGTCTTCCGAGATGTGCGAAGCGACCCCGTCGGCGGGCACTTCAGCTTTGGCCAGCCACACCAGTGCGTTGAGCACGACTTTGCGAAAGGGCTCGTTGCCCCAGTTGTCGTGAAAGTGGCCGCCCGTGAAGCCGAAACCACGACCGCCGTCCTTGCGTTCCACGGCCCACATCATCGTCTCCAGCCGGCCCTTGGCGGCTTGAATGTGGGGATAGGGGCCCTTCGGATAGACGTACGGTCCATCGCGAGTCGCATCGCTGGGAGTGGCGCTGAGGATCGGGACGAACGTCATGACGCCCACCGCCTGTGGCGACGTGCCCTCGATGTCGCCGATGAATCGCATGTTGAAATACCATTCGTCCTTGATTTGAAACGGCTGCACGCCGCGGGTGATCGGGTGTTCTGGAAAGCGGGAAAAGGTCGGTTCCCAACTCGGATTGCAGGAGAACATCGTCTCGTAATGACCGCCGATCCATCGCTTGAATTCGGCGCCCGCCTGGTCTGGCACCACTTCCACCCCGTAGTGCAAGCAGCCGACGCCCTTGCCATGCGACACCAGCTCATCCACAAGCTCGAGCCGCCGTCGTTGCTCCTGCACCACTTCGTGCTTCGCGCCACCGTCCATGTAAAACACGACGGCATCCAGCCCCTCGAACACGTTCTCATCCCGAGGCCAGCCGTTGAGCGACACCTGCACGTGCAAACCCGGAAAATCTTGCAGGCACCTCGCGAGCAAGAGCGTGCCGGCGTTGAATTCGTGCTGCCGCGGCGGATGCGATGGCTTGCCGGCGACGAGAAGCAGACGCCTCGGCGAATCGTCCGCGAGAGTGCAGGTGGCGGCCGTGAACAGCAGAAGCAAGGCCGAACATAGACGAATGAAGCGAACAGCCATCGGTGGTCTCCAGTGCAGGGCGGATTGAGACAGGAGAGCGGCTCAGGGTGGTAAGCCCTCGGCAGCGGCGTGTTTTTGGGGTGGGCGAGCTGAGCCCCCGGCGCCGCAATTAGCCCTTGGTCGCCGCAGCAATCACCCAGCGGAGTCCCGGAAGTTGCAGAGGCGGTCTTGACCAGGGTATCATAGATGGGTTAGTACTAACACTCTGGTTCGAGGAACTGCGGAGGGGCCTCATTCCCAACACCGAATGTCCATGCCCGCCATCCCAAAAGACCGTCGCCGCCAGCGTGTGGGACTGAAGCAGATTGCCGCCGAGTCCGGCGTGTCGCTGATGACCGTCTCGCGGGCACTCAAGGGCGAGGGCCGGCTGTCGGCAAAGACCCGCAAGAGGGTGCTCGACGTCGCGGAGCGGCTCAGATACCGCCC
>CAMCQY010000102.1 GCA_945877135.1 Candidatus Kuenenia stuttgartensis | reverse complement strand
GCCATCACCTGGGTGGAGGCCGCGAGGTCGAGCCGCACCCGCCCCTCGATCACGCCAATCCGCAGCGCGGTGTCGGGCCGGATGCTCATGGCGAACTCCGTTCCGAGATCAGTAACAGTGCCCTTGGGCGTCTCGACCCGAAGCTCACTTCCCGGCAGGGGACAAAGGCAGCGCAGGGATCCCTGGGTAACGTGCAGGGCGTCGCCGGAGATCGGCTCGAACACGGCGGGGCCCTCAATGACGGCCACACCCCCCGAGCCGAAGAGCAGTTCCACGCTTCCCGAAAGCAGTTCGATGGGACCCGACGGCAACGACCCTCGCCGCAGCATCAGGTCGACGTTGGGATCGCTCCAGACGGGCTCCACGGATGCGTTCAGGACGGCCACGAAAGGCTGATCGTCCGCAATCGCCGGCCGTGACACGTCGCCCACCGGTCCAGGAACCTTCGTCCCGAGCGATTGCATTGCGACCGCGACCAGCGCGACTGCGAGCAGCGAACCGCCAACCACCGCAGATGCGGCCATCCGCCGGCGGCGGAGCGTGTCGATAGCGTACCGGAGCCCGACCGACCGACCAACGGCGTTCGTATCGCCCTCGCCTCCCTCGGCTGCTGCCACGCGGCCCCAGTGCTCACGGCCCCACTTTCGCAACGCTGCGTGCGTTTCGGCCTTCTGCCAGAACAACCGCCTCGTCTGCGGCGATGCCCGCAGGGCGTCTTCCAGGACCTTGCGATCCTCCCCCGTGAGATCGCAGTCGAAGAAACGATCGATCAGTTCGCTGAGATGCATGTCTTTCATCGGACTGGTCAGCCTTCTGTAGCAGCCATTTTCTTTTCGACGCACTCGCGGATCACCGCCCTCGCCCGCGACAGGGCGACGCGGACGCTCGCTGCAGTCCAGCCGAGCGCCTTGGCCACATGGCGAGGCTTCATAGAGTTTTGATACCGGAGGTTGACGATCCGCCGTGCCTGCGGTGCGAGCATCCCGATGCACTCGTCGAGGAATCGCATGTGATCCGGCGAGATCGCGAACCCCTTGTGGCTCGCCGCCAGCACCTCGAGCACGTCGTCGGCAAACGGCCTCGCCTCCGCCTCCGCCCGCCCGCCGACCTCCCGGAGCTTGTCGCGGGCGACGATGAACAGCCAGTTGTTGAAGCTCTGCCGCGGATCGTAGTGGGCGGCCCGTGCCGTCACCGCCACGAACGTCTCCTGGACGACGTCGTCGACGAGCTCCGGATCAGGAACGAGCGACGCCACGAAGCCCTTCAGCTCATCGACATGTTCGATGAAGAGCCGTTGGACGAACGCCTGCGCGGTCTCAGTGGTCATAAGACGATCCCTCACACATCCTGCAGCACACCCGTGCTGCAGCCAAACCTATCCTCTTCGACGCCGAGCTGCTGCAGGATGCGGGCGTAGAGGTTCGACAGCGGCGTGTTGTTTTCTCGGTCGTAGAGTACGTGCCCCTGGTGCTTGAAGCCGCCGCCCGCCAGAAACACAGGCAGGTTCTCGGACGTGTGGGCCGAGGCATTGCCGAGATTGCTGGCGCTGAGGATGACCGTGCGGTCGAGCAGGGTCGAGTCGCCCTCACGGATATCGGCCATCGCGGTGATGAACCGATTGAACAGCTCCAGCTCCGCCTCCTCGATGATCGCGAGCTGTTCTATCTTGGTCTCGTCCTTCCCGTGGTGGGAGGCGTCGTGGTGGGCGAGCGTGAGCCCGTCGAGTTTCACGCGGCCGACATCCCCCATCGTCAGCAGGATCACGCGGGTCGAGTCGGTATGCAGGGCGAGCCTCGCGATGTCGAACCACAGGTTCTCCCGACCCGCGAGATCGTCGCTGGCTGGATCGGCCTTGGGCGTGGGATAGTTCGTGACGGGCTTCGGCTCGCCGGCCCACGACTCGAATCGGAGGAGATTGCGTTCGGTGTCGCGGACGGCGCTGAACATGAGCTCCAGCCGCCGACGGTCCTCGGGCCCGAGCTGGCGGCCCAGCGACTTCGCCTGCTCACCGACCTGGTCGAGGATGCTGCGGCCGGTACGGAGCCGCTCGACCTCGGACTTGATTTCAGCCTCCGTGCCGTCGATGAAGAGCTTCTTGAAAACCTGCGTCGGCTGCCGCTCGGTGGGCACCGGCACGCCCTTGGCCGTCCACGAGAAATGCCACTGCACCGGGGGGCCGATCACGAGGTTGCGAAACCGCGTGTCGCCGCCGATCCGGTCCGCGACATGCTGATCGAGCGAGATCGTGTTGCGGTGCTCCCGGAGTGGTTCCTTGATCCGATCCCAGTCGACGCCGGTGAACAGGCCGGGCTCGCTGTGGTGGTTCGTGTGCCGGAGATGGGCGATGCCGGAGAACAGCGTGAATCGGCCGCGATTGGGCTCGAGATGCTTCAGGTAGCGGGTGGCTTCGTAGCCGAGCCCTGGCGTCTCGGGAAAGAGAAACGGCGCGTGCATGCCCAGATTCCTCCCCACGAGTAGCAGCCGGTTGGGGGCGTCGCTTGCCGCATCGCCGGCAGCGTGGCCGCGGGGCAGCATCGCCTCGAGGGCGGGAAGGGCGACGCCGACGGCCCCAGCCTTCAGGAGCAGGCGTCGCGACATCGGGATACGGAGGTTTGTGCGCATGGCCGGGGTGTTCACTTATTGAGAAGATGCTCACTTATTGAGAAATGGACGACTCTCGACGATTGCGTAAATGAGACTTCGCAGACCGTAGTTTTTGCCGCGGATCTCTTCGACCAGGGCGACGACATCGGCTCGATCGGCGAACTGCACGGGCGCTCCGGTGGCATACGCCAGCAGCTTCGAGGCCAAGGCGCGGGCGAGCCCGTCGCGGTCTTCGAGGAGCAGTTGCTTGTAGGCGTCGATGTCGGCGAACGGCCGTCCATCGGGCATGACATAGCCGACCTCCACCGCTGGCCCCCGATGCACCCGCTTCTTGATTCGCGGAACCTCGATCACGGCGCCCGTGGACTGCGGAACGCGATAGTGGTCCCGCCAGCCACCGATCACGTCGAACGACTCCAGCGCAAATCCCGGCGGGTCGATCACCCTATGGCAGCCGACGCAGGCCGAGTTCGAGCGATGTTTTTCCAACTGGACGCGGATCGTCGTCGCGCCGCGGATATCGGGCTCGATCGCGGGCACGCCGTCGGGCGGCGCCGGGGGCGTGACACCGAGAATCCGCTCGGTCACCCACTTGCCCCGGAGGATCGGCGATGTCTTCGCACCGTCGGCCGTGACCTTCAGGACGCTCGCTTGCGTAAGGAACCCGCCGCGATGACTTCCCGCCGGCAGCGACACTCGCTGCAGCTCGTGCCCCTGCACGTCGGGCAGGCCGTAGAGTGCGGCGAGCGGCTCGTTGAGATAGGTCCAATCGGAGTGGATGCCTTCCAGCAGACTACGATCTTCGGCCAGCATGTCGTGGAAGAAGCACTGCGTCTCGCGGAGGCAGGAGAGTTGCATCGCGGCGTCGAATTCCGGATAGAGCACGCCGTCGGGCGACGTCGCCTCGATCCGCCGGAGGTCGAGCCATTGATCGGTGAAGGATCGCTCGAACCGGGCGGTCTTCGGGTCGGCGAGCATGCGTTCCACATGGGACCGTCGTCCTTCGGGGCGGGCGAGCGACCCGTCCGCTGCAGCCGCAAGCAGCGACTCATCCGGCGGGCCATCCCACAAAAAATAGGACAGTCGGCTCGCGATGGCGTGAGGATCGAGCGGGCCGGGCGTCTCCTCCAGCAGCAGGAAGTGCGGCGAGCAGAGCGCCGCCTTGTAGCCGTTTCGCATCGCGTGGTGAAAGGGAACACCGGCATCGAGTTCATCATGGATGCGGCGGACATACTCCGCGACGATTGCTTCCGAGACCGGACGGCGGAAAGCCTTCGGCAGGAAACGCCGCAGGAGCCGCTCCGCATCCTCCTTCGGCACGTCGGACGAAGGGACCCACGGATCAGGCGTGCCCTTGGCGGCAGCCTGCTTCGTGACCTGCGACAGCAGCTTCAGAGGGAGCGTGTCAAACAGAATGCGGTAGCTCTCCGGCGGCCAGGTTTCGAGCGTGCCGTCGGCCTTCAGCGGCCCTTCGACCTCGAACCTTTTGATGGCCAGCGCCGATTTGCCCCACAGCTCGCCGCGTCGGTACCTCGGCATCACCCAGTCGCGGCTCCACAGCGTGACGCCGAAGATGTGGACCCACTGGTCGGCCTCGAGGTCGATTTCCGTCGTGATCGTGCTCGTGGCGAGCTCGGAGAAATCGTGCCATTGCTCGAGGTCCGGCGCATCCGGCTTGGCCGTCAGATTGCTGTGGACTCCGATGCCCAGCGGCAGAGGCTTTCCGTCATTGTTTCGCCCCTCGGCCGTCACCCGGACACGATATCGCCCGCCACGCGGCGCCATTGGGGCGAGAATTGCGGTGTAAGGGTAGAAGAGCCGCGACGTCACGATGAATGCGTCATCCTCCAGCCAGCACCCATACGTGGAGAACGTGTCACGCCTGCGGTTGAAAAGCGCATGGGCATCCTCCGCATACTGCAGGGGAACGAACTTCTTTTCCGGGATCGCCTCCGCCAAGGCCTTGTCGGCAGCCAACTGATAGGCCTCGAAGTGGGAGGCGGACATCGTGAGTCCTGCACCGACCTTGTCGAAGCCATCCGTGGTCGCGTCATCGGGAAAGAGTTCCGCGAGCGACGCGTTGATCTGCAGCAGGTCTTTGACCGTATTCTCGTACTCTTTTCTCGTCAGCCGCCGCACCGGCCCCCGGCCCTCGGTCGCCTGCTGCTCCAGGCCGGTCTGCCGCATGGCGGCCCCGAGTCGGTCCAGGAAGGCCTTCTTCTCATCGGCAGAGGGCTGCTGCTCGTCCGGGGGCGGCATCTCACCGCGGGAGATCCTGTCGTACACCCGCTCGAGCGTCAGCAGATTCTCCTGCTTGGCCGGCTCGATCTGCATGTCTTCGAGGTTCAGACCGGCCTCGTGGCCGTCGCGGTCATGGCAAGCAACGCAATGGCGACCGAGGAACTGGTCGCCAGCCGGCGCAGCATGCGGGCTCGCCCAGCAGAAAACCGTCACCACGACAGCCGACACGAACCACCCGCATAAAGGCACACGGCCACTCGCCACGCTGGACGCAGTGAATCGCTGCACGGTTTCGATCCCTTTGATAGGGGGCATGGTTATGAAGCAGCCGCGTAGTGAGTACCCTCAAAGACTATCGCCCTGATCACGGACATGCCCCATGCAGAAGGTCTCTAATCCGTAAAAAACGTTAGCACTCCCCCTGTTACTCGAAGGTCCCAAAAGAATCGCGGCGAGGTTGCTAACGTTTTTTTGAGAATATTGGGGACTCCGTTCGGGCTGTTTTCCGAGGACAGTAGTACGATCACTGGGGGTGGGGACGTGGACCAGTCCGGATCAAAACGTTCTCACCCGGACCGCCGTTCCTCGCGGCACCAGTGCCGCCGAGAGCCGAGGGAGTCTTTCATGAACATGCCGCGTCTCACGCCGCTTTCTTCGTGCCATCACCGCCTATGCTGCCGCGGAAGGCATCGCTCTATTCATGGGTTCACGCTCGTGGAACTGCTGGTCGTGGTCGCGATCATCGGCACGCTCGTGGGACTGCTCCTGCCGGCAGTGCAGGCGGCCCGGGAAGCAGCCCGACGGTCGACCTGCGCCAACACGATGAAGCAGTGGGGGTTGGCCATGAACAACTACCACGACGCCTACAGGGTCCTGCCGCTCGGCAATGCGTCGTTTCCATGCGTGCAGCAAGTCTGGATGCCGGTGCTCTGGCCCTTCATCGAGCAGGCCGAACTGGCCAGCAAATACAAATACACAGGCTTGATGCAGGACTGGCCGAATGTCACGTCTCAGACGGCAAATCCAGTCGGCCCACTCAGCCGCAGGCTACCGATTTACTACTGCCCGAGTGATCGTCCGAATGCCTATCACCGAGTTTCATCGGGAAACAGCTATACGGCACCACGGATCAACTACGTGGTCAATTCCACCGTCGTCACGATCGGCGGCACAAAGCGTCGAGGGCCGTTCGCAAAACGCTACGACAACGAATACAAGGGCTGCCAGGGAACGGGGTGGGTTGGTTTCGAACCGCGGGGCTTTTCCGGCAGTAACGCCAGCCGATACAAGGACATCACGGACGGCCTCTCCAAGACACTGCTGATGTCGGAGTACAACGTCGGGTCGTTCGGCAACGACGATGACCTTTCGGTAGACCCACGGGGGATTCTCTATTTTTACTCGTATTTTGACGCCACGAGAACACCGAACTCTTCGTTCGACTCGGTGGAGAGCTGGGTTAATTGCACGAACGCCCCGCCGCATCTGCCGTGTCAGCAAGTTGCCACCAATGCCGGGTTCATCTTCGCCGCCAGAAGCAAGCACATCGGCGGCGTTCAGGCCGTCACGGCCGACGGGGCCGTCCAGTTTTTTTCCGATAACGTGGATACGGCTGTCTGGCAGGCAATGGGGACCATGAACGGGGGAGAATCTCTTGGCTACTGATCATCGAGCGTCTCCGGCAGCCCGTGAGGCCGTCTGCATGCTCGTGGTGGTGATGCCCCTGTTCCTCCTCGGCTGCGGGACCCGCAAGCCGGTCGTCGAAGGCCAGATCACGCTGGACAGTGTTCCCATTGCCAAGGGTGCGATCCAGTTGATTCCCGTGGACGGCAAGGGTCAGACCGCAGGCACAGGCGTGGTTGATGGTCGCTATCGGATGGAGGCCTCTCCCGGAACGATGAAGGTGATCGTCAACTGGCCGCAGGCCAACGGCAAGATGCTGGATCCGGGCGGCAGCGGGCAGATGATCGACCGCTACGTCGAATCGGTGCCCGATCGATACAACGAACAGACCGAACTCACGGTCACGATCAAGCCGGGCCTGAACAATCACAACTTCGCGCTCGAGGGCAGCACCCTTCGCCCGGACGGCAAGAAGTAGCTCCGAGATTACCCTCCGTGGAATCCAAATCCCTCCAAGCCCGCTCCATCCAAGCCCGCTCCATCCAAGCCCGCTCCATCCAAGCCCGCTCCATCCAAGCCCGCTCCCTCCAAGCCCGCAGCGCGAGCAAGGGAATACGGGTGGCCTCACGGACTGGGACGCGGATTCCTCTCGCTTGCGCTTCGGGCTTGCATGCGTGTCACGCTCTGGTCGATTGGCCGGTGACGGCGAGCAGCCGCATATAGAGGTTCCCGTGTCCGGCGGCCATCTGATCGGCCGTATGGCGGGCGAGAGAGAGTTCATGCCCATGCCGGCCGCAGCGTGAGGCGAGGGGCTCGTCGTCGAGCAGCCTGCCGATCACGCGGGCGAGGTCGGCTGAATCGCCCGGAGCATGCAGAAGGCCGGCTCGCTCGTTGTCGAGCAGCTCTGGAAACGTGCCATGTGCTGGGGCAACGACAGGCACGCCAGCAGCCAATGCTTCGATGACTGGAATTCCTTTCGCCTCCGGAAACAGGGTCGGCATCGCGAAGACATCGATCGATTCGAGCAAGCGGAGCTTGCTCGGCCGGTCCACCTGCCCAAGCCAGCGAAATCGGTCGGCCACACCGAGTTCCTCGGCCAGCGTCAGGCACCGCCTGAGATACCCCTGCTCTGCATCGACCTCGGCACCAGCTGCCAGCACCTCGACGTCGCGGTCTCGGGCGAGCAACGGCAGCGCCCGCACGAGCTGCTCGAGCCCCTTTTCTGGACAGGCCCGCGCGAGCGATCCCACCACCAGCCGACCACCGCGGGCACGCCGCCGGGCGACCAGATCGGGAGCCACGACCGGAAATCCGGCTCGATCCACGCCATGGGGAATGACCGAGATGGTTTCGATCGGTACATCAAGGTAGTCGGCCATGAACGCGGCAAAGCTGTGGTTGAGCGATACGAACTGATCGACGTCGGCGGCGCGTTCCCGCAGCAGTTCCCGGATGCGGCCATAGTGCGGAGCGGGGATCTGCTCGATGAAGATGTCCTCGCCCGAGAGGCTGCAGATGATTCTGGCACCGGTGGCCTGTTTCACTCGCCGCGCGAGGCCGACGAGCAGGGCATTGGAGAGATGCACCACGTCGGGTCGCACGTCCGCCGCCAGCCACGCTGCAAGCTTCTCCACCTCTTTCCGCTGGTGCCCCTGCTCGCCTGCGAGTGTAGACGCTGTCAGTGACCCCAGATCGGCCGGGCGGGTCGAACTGGTTCGGCTCGACAGCCAGGCGAGCAGCCAGCGGGAATCGAGCAGTCGGCCGAGCGTGTTGTCGAGGAAGCGGGGCATCTGCCGAAAGAGGGGAACGTGTTCCTCGAGCCAGACGTTGACGCCTCCCATCACGATCCGCTCGATGGCAATGTTTTCCTCATCGGTGGTCGTGGGCACATAGGCCGGCACGAGAATCGCATCGAGTCCCCGCGTCCGCAGGCTCCGCACGAGGGCATTGTCGTGGAGGCACGACCCACAGAGCCTGCCGCCGGCGCCGGCCGTGATGTGGACGATCTTCATGGCAGGATCTCAGGACCGACCTTCCAGATGCACGAGCACGAGTGTCAGGTCGGCCGGCGTGATGCCGCGGACACGCCCCGCCTGACCGAGCGTCTGCGGACGAATCCGTTCGAGCTGCTCGCGGGCCTCGGCGCGGAGGTGCTGCACGTTTGCATACTCAAATCCCTGCGGGATCGGCCGCGAGGCCACGGTTCGCCGCCGCTCGATCCGCTCCTGCTCCACCTTCACGTAGCCTGCGTACCGGATATCGTTTTCGACCTGTTCGGCGACATCTGGCGGCACCGTCGCCAGAGTAGGCAAGAAGGCGAGGCAGTCGTCCCAGCCCACCTCAGGCCGCTTCAGGCGATCGAAGAGCGAGACTCCCTCCACCCGCGTAGCGGCCAGGAGTGTCACCGCCGCCTCGATCCCCGAGGTCTTCGCCTCCAACCGTGCGATCCTCACGGGGTCGGCGAGGCCGAGCGTGGTGGCCAGGGGCGTGAGGCGTCGATCGGCGTTGTCGTGCCGCAGGGCGAGCCGGTGCTCGGCGCGGCTCGTGAACATGCGATAGGGCTCGTCCACACCGCGGGTGACGAGATCGTCGATCAGCACGCCGATGTAGGATTCCTCCCGGGCGAGCACGAGCGGCTCGCGGCCCGCAGGCAAAAGCGCGGCGTTCGCGCCGGCTACCAAGCCCTGGGCGGCCGCCTCCTCGTAGCCAGTGGTCCCATTGATCTGCCCGGCGAAGAAGAGCCCGCTCACGAGCTTGCTCTCGAGCGCCGCAGTGAGCTGGTCGGGCGGGCAGTAGTCGTATTCGACGGCATAGCCATAGCGAATGATCTGCGCACGGGAGAGGCCAGGCACGAGCCGGATCATCGCGTCCTGCACGTCGCGGGGCAGACTCGTGGAGATGCCGTTGACGTAGATCTCCTGCGTCTGTCGCCCCTCCGGCTCGAGGAACAGCTGGTGGCTCTCCTTGTCGGCAAACCGCACGACCTTGTCTTCGATGCTTGGACAGTAGCGGGGTCCACGCGACTGGATCTGTCCGGAATACATTGGCGCGCGATGCAGGTTGGCACGGATGAGGTCGTGGATCTCATGCGTTGTCCGCGTGATCCAGCAGGGAAGCTGGTCCTGCTCGATGCGGTCGGTGAGAAAGGAAAACGGCTGAGGCCGCTCGTCGCCCGGCTGCACGTCGAGTTGCGAGAAGTCGATCGACCGTGCCGACAGCCGGCAGGGCGTGCCGGTCTTGAAGCGTTCGATGCGAAAGCCGAGGGATGCCAGTGACCGACTCACGCCCGACGTGGTCCCCTCCCCTGCCCGTCCGCCGGGCACCTGCGCCTCGCCGGTGTGCATCACCGCCTGCAGGAAGGTGCCGGTCGTGAGGACGACCGCCCGGGCGTGATATTCCGCATCGCCACGGACGCGAACGCCCACGATCCGCCGCGTGGGACCTTCCGCCGCATGCCGCTCCTCGACGATGAGGTCATCGACCGTCTCCTGTCGCAGGTCGAGGCCATCAGTCTCCTCGACGATCCGCTTCACCTCCATCTGATAGAGCTTCTTGTCGGCCTGCGCTCTCGGCCCATGCATGGCAGGCCCCTTCGAGCGGTTGAGCACACGGAACTGGATCCCCGTGGCGTCGATCGCGCGGGCCATCACGCCCCCGAGGGCATCGACCTCCCGCACGAGTTGCGCCTTTCCCACGCCGCCGATAGCCGGGTTGCAGCTCATCTGGCCGACGGTGTCGCAGTTGGTCGTCAGCAGGGCCGTTCTGGCTCCGAGTCGGGCTGCCGCGCAGGCCGCCTCTACACCGGCGTGGCCGGCTCCGATCACGATCACGTCGTAGTCGTAAGCTGAGGGCATGGAACTCTTGCTCGGTGATGGCCCCGGGGCTGGGCGGCCGGGGAAAGGCCGCACGGTCCGTCATATCTCGCCGTACCGATCCATGTTACCCCACCCGCGGAACGCAACGTTTCGCGGGACTTCTGTTTTCGCGACCGCCGCCAGCCGAAAATACAACACCCCCACCTTAGGGTGGATTACGTGCCAGCCGTGGGGGATATTGGGTGGGGATAAGACACAAGACACATCGAGGGGATTGGCTCATGGCGACGTTCACGGATATCTCTATCTGGCGCTGGCTACGGCCCCGATGGCTGCTCGCAGCCATCGCATTGATCATCGAGACCTGCTTGAGTTCCGGCCTTCTGCCAGAGGTCGCGGCACAGGAACTGCAGTCGCTACCAACACAGGAGCCGGCCTACGAAACCAACACCGTCGCCTTCCGTGGCATCCCCTCTGTCGCCGAGCCGCTGTGGACAAACTACGCATTGACCGAGGCGCTCTTCTGGGGTCGCGACAATCAGGCGGCCAACGTCCCATTGGTCACGGCTGTGGGCAGCGGCGCCACGCTCATCTCAGCCGGGGACCCACAGTTTCCGGTGGCGGCCGGCGTGCGGGCCTTCTACGGCGAGCGGAATCCCAACGAGTGCGGCTGGGAACTCGGCTACTTCGGTGTCTACGGCATGTCGGCCTCCCGATTTACGAGCACGACGCCGCCACAGTTTCTTGAAGTGCCTGGAGCCCTCGGGCCGCTGCTGACGGCCGACGGTGAGACCGCTACGGTGAAATACAACTCCGTGATCAACAGTGCCGAAGCGAATGTCTTTCGTACGTCGAATGACTGGAGGGATTACACCGAGAGTTGGCTCACGCTCGACTGGCTCGCTGGCTTCCGCTACGTGGGTGTCGAGGAGCAGGCATCGATCAACACCACCTGCTGTGTGAACACCACGGATACGACCGTCCCCTACAGCGTTCGCACCCGCAACAACATGTTCGGCGGCCAGATCGGCAGCCGGGCCCGCTGGACATGGGATCGCTGGGCCCTCGAGGGCTGGGCGAAGGCCGGCGTCCTCGGCAATGCCCAAAAGCAAATTCAGGATCCGCTCGTCGATTACACCGGCTTCGAGCAACGTGGCGCCCGCTCCGCCACCGGCACCGACGTCGGCTTCATCGGTGACATCAACCTCTCTGCGATCTACCGGCTGACCGATGTCTGGGGCATCCGTGTCGGCTACAGTACCGTTTGGATCGGTGGCCTCGCCTTGGCGCCGAATCAATTCGACTTCAACAACACCAGTATCGCCGGCACGGGCCTCAACTCCGGGGATGGCATCTTTCTGAGCGGTGCCAATCTCGGTTTGGAGGCGCGATATTAGCACGCCGGTGGGACGCGGTCTGGCCCGCCATCACCGACCGCGCCCCTGTGAAGTGACCCTGTCCGGCTGAGCCGCACAGGGTCACGTCGCGACGAAGGTATCAAACCGATTCCCCGCCCCCGTGATCCTCACACCGACGCTGCCTGGCCGCGTGATAGCGCTGTCGTGGACTTGAAGCAGCGTCCGACCGTTGAACGACAGCGTCAACGAACTGCCAACCACATCAAACCCGAGCAGTCCGCCGCCCCGCGGGGCCGCTCGGGCGGTGAGCAGCCGCCAGACCCCACCGACGTTCCGCCAGATCTCCGCGGCGAATCCAGCAGGCCGTTTCACCAGCCGTCCCAGGTACATGTTGGCGTCGCCGGGACCGCCGTACCGTGCCACGAGTCCTACCGCCTGGCCGACGACCGCCCGCGTGGCAACGGTCGCCCGCAGATGCACATCGGCGGCCGAGACGCCGCGGAGCACCATCACCGAGTTTCCACCGCTCGTCGAGATGGCGGTATTCGCCGAGACGGTGATGCGGCCCACCGCCTGCACCCACGACGCCTTCGGCTGCGGAAGTGGGGTCGCTGCGGGCGGGACCGGTGTCGGCAAAACAATCCCCAGCGATGCCAAGGCAGCTCCCGCGTTCAGTCGGCCACCGGCGGCCACTTTTCCGGCGAGGCTGGCGACGGGTGTCGTGGTTCCCAGGATCGCGGCACGCACCTCTGCCACGGTGATGCCCGGCTTGACGACAGCCAGCAGCGCAACCACACCCGTCACCTGCGGCGCCGCCATCGACGTGCCCGACAGGATGCCGTAGGCGCCACCGGGAAACGTCGATTGGATCAGCGAACCAGGGGCCGCCAGATCGACCGTCGTGCCGCCGTAGTTCGACATCGAGGCCAGCGTGTTCGTGGTGGAGAGCGCGGCCACGGTGATCACGTTCGGCAGGCGGTAGTTGCCCGGATAATGAGGGATGGCGTCGTTGTTCGACGCCTGATTGCCGGCAGCCGCCACAAACGTGACGCCGGCATTCCCCACGGCACGAATCGCCTCCTGAACAACGACCGAAAAGCCAGCCGCGGCCTCCCAGCTGGCATTCACGGCCACGATGTTGATGCCGTGATCCCGACGCATCATCGTGACATAGTTGATGGCCTTGATGATCGAACTCGTGTAGCCGATGCCGCGACTGTCCTGAACCTTGAGCGCCATCAGCGACACCTGCCAGCTGATCCCCGTGACACCGATGCCGTTGTTGCCCACGGCCCCGATGATGCCTGCGACATGGGTGCCGTGGCCGTAGCCATCGGAAACCTGGTTATTGTTGTCGACGAAGTTCCAGCCGTGGATGTCGTTCTGATAGCCGTTCCTGTCATCGTCAACGGCATTGCCTGCGGCGTCACCCGGATTCGTCCAGATGTTGGCGGCCAGATCGGGATGGGTGAGGTCGATGCCGGAGTCGATCACCGCCACGACGACGTTTCGCGAACCGGTTGTCATGCTCCAGGCCTGCGCGGCGTTGATATCGTTGCCGACGGTGGCGGCATATTGGCCGGTGTTCTTCAGGTTCCACTGCGACGACACGAGTGGATCAGTCGGCCACGAGGCGGTGCGGATCGCGAGATCGGGCTCGAGCCTTGCCACGGCCTTCGTGTGAGCCGCCCAGTCGAGCACGGCATATCGAGCCGCGCCGGGCGTTGTGAGCGAGAAGAACCCGTTGCCAAGCGAGGTGGCGTGCCAGCCGGGATGGC
>CAMCQY010000101.1 GCA_945877135.1 Candidatus Kuenenia stuttgartensis | reverse complement strand
AGCGGAGGTTATCCAAGGATGATCCCCCCATAAGCGCTAGCGCGCAAGAGGGGTATGGGGCCCCTCAAGGCTCGGTAGTCTCACCGTCGACGGTCTTCATTTCAAGATTTCAAGGAAACAGCCGATGTCCACGTTTGAACGAATGCTTTCCGTGCTCAACGCGACCACCAGCACTGCTACGGAAAGACTTTTCTTCGGCTCGGAAGGAGCCAGCCCTAGAGGCCGTGGAACCGCCGGTACGGTGACGCCATCTGTTGTCTACCGCAAGCGTGGCAAACGTCGCGCTGGTGGGGATGGCAGCCTCTCGTCTGAATCGTTGGAACAACGGCAACTCCTCGCCGTGAGCACGTTCGCGACGCCACAGGACGGAGGGTTGGTCACGATCGTGGCCGAAGGCGGCGACAACGTCTACATCCAGCAGGTCGCTACGGCGCCGCAATCACTCTACGTGGCCGACAACAGCAGTTTTTGGGGTAGGACCGTGGTTGGCGGCCCGACGATCGCAGCCAGTTCACCTGGTTCTTTTGCAAAGCAACTGCTCGCCGGGCAAGACTTCAACACCATCGATCAAATCCTCATCACGTCAGGCACCAGACGCGTTGAGAGTGTGCCTCAGTTCGCCCAAGGCTATCCGATGATCTCTCCGAGCGTGACACGATTTACGCTCTCGGGCCCGGGACTCGATACATTTGTGGGACTCTTTGAGCCTGTACGACTGATTGAGGGCACGCTTGCATTGGTGCAAGCGGACGGCCGCACAACCAAGTGGAACTTCTCCAACTTCGGCAACGGTCTTCCGGTCTTAACATCGGGAATCGGAGTCACAACGACGGCATCTGTCGGGGAAATGTATCCCACGGCGATTGGGATCGTCGACGCCAACAATTCTTTTCAAAATGGACAAAAGTCGGGTGTCGAATTTTCGTGGAACGTGCCGACACTCAGCCGCGTTCCAACGATTGAGCGTGTGGCTTGGTCCCAAAATCATGAAACAGGATCCGGCAACCGAACTGATCTCAATGTGCTCCCCGCGGGCCCGGCGTTCGAAGCATTCATTTCGCTTCCGAACGCAACCGGACCAGGGCTCAACACGATCATTCCCAGTTCGTTCAGCGGTCGAATCAGCGTTGACGGCCAATTTCTCTTCGACATCACTACCAGCAGGGACGGAACTCTTTATTTTAACGGGCAGCAGCGAGGTGTGTGGCGCGGAGCCGGTTTTTTTGAAATGTCAATCTCAGGTGCGCTCGTCGTTGGCAGCGAGCAGAATCCTGAAACAAGAGAATACCCTCGCGGTATCAGGCTCACCACATCCGGAGCGGTGCCGCTCGCGCTTCTGAGTGCCGAATATGGCGTTGCATCCGGTGGTGCTCCAGTGTCGGCAACGGTGTTCGCAGGGCAGGACATCACGGCGGGGTTGGACATCAATCTTTTGTCGCCAGGTTCTGTGATTAATATTGATTCACCAGTGTTAGTCCCGAACACAAGGGCCGCACACGGTGTGTCGCTGCGGGCGTCGACGATTGATCTGAATGCGCCCATCACCGTCAAGAGCTTGGGGCTCGAAAACAAGGTAAAGGTAGGGGCTCAAGAGTTTACTCTCACGACCGTGACGAAAGCCGGTCGCGTCGACATGGGTTCGCCAGTCGCCATTTCCCAGTTGGGGCTTGAAACGGCGACCGCGGTAGCCGAGATCGTTGGCGGCAAAGTCTCTCAATTCATCGTTCCGGTTGGGTTTGGCGGTGCCGGTTATGATCCTGCTAGCCCGCCACGTGTAACAATTTCAGCCCCCGTCAACGATACTGCAGAAGTCCAATTGACCGGGCTCGTCAATGGTAGCGTCTCCTCGGTGGCGATTCTCGCGGGCGGTAGTGCCTACGCCGCACCGCCTAGGGTGATCTTTGATGACCCCAGCGAAGCGGGCGGCCGAGTGGCGCGAGCGGTGGCCGTCGTTGGGGCTCCTCCCGGGTCGGCCGTCGTCGGAATCAATCTTGAGGACGGCGGGAGTGGTTACACAACGGCACCTTCAGTCAGGCTTGTCAACGCAGTTGGCGCAGCGGGCGGAGGCGCCTCCGCCACTGCCACCATCGTCGGCAGTCTCTCAACCGGCGGTTTGTTCATATCGAACGGTGGCTTCGGTTACATTCCCAACTCAACGTTGACCCTCGCGATCACGGGAACCGGTTCTGGCGCCGCTGGTATCGCTCGGGTCGACCAACTGGGCGTTGTCAGTTCCGTTACGATCACCAACGGGGGCACTGGATACGACCTCAATAACACACGGATAACGCTTCCAGATCCTCCGGTGTCTACGGGAATTAGAGCTGAGGCGGAAGCCGACATCGATCCGGCGACCGGGCGAGTCGTTGGGCTGAAGGTCGTCGGTGACGGTGGAAGCGGTTACGGCCGGATTCCGACGGTAACGATCGCGCCTCCGCTGGCAGCATCATCCGCTGCGGCTCCTATCGCCACCATCACCGGTGGTAGCGTGAGCAACATTGACTTTGGCAGCGGCAGGGATCTGAAGCTGACCGTGCAGAACGTTTCGGCCTCAGGACAGGTGCTCGCCGCCTACGTGGCCTTCGGTAATGGAGGCACTGGCTACACGAATGGCAGTATCGTGGCCATCGACAGCGGAGCTACAGGATCGGGTCGCTCCGCGCAGTTTCGAATCTTGGAGGTGAGCCGCACGGGCGGGGTGCTGCGGGTCGAGCCGATCAGCGGCGGCGAGCGTTATGTGGTTGGAGAGACTCTCGCCCATGACGGCGTGGCGTCTCGCGGCCGCGGGTATCGGGCCACGGATCCGCCCCGCGTCTGGGTGGCAAGGCCCGACGATCCCAGCGGAAGGCAGGCAACCGCCGAAGCCATTGTCGGTATTGGTGGGGCAATCGAGCGTTTTAATATCATCGACGGTGGCAGCGGTTACTCGACGGCCCCGCTGGTGACCGTCGCGGCGCTCACGCCACTGGCGGTCGCTGAGACTGCACGGTTCAACGCGGCAATTCAAGCGGGCATTTTTGACATCGACCTGGCTGACGATCCCTTCACGTCCACGGAACGTGCGCAGCTACTCGTGTCGCAGGCGGGATCGCTTCGCAGCGACGTGGCGACCGCTCCTGCCCTCGGTATTGATGCGCAGGTGGCGTCGAGCGTGCGGGCCGAGATTCACCAGGGAGACGTGCTGATCGAGGGCGTCGTCAACGCCAAGAACCAATCATACTTGCTCGCATCCGAAGTGGGTGATCAGCATCTAGCGCCCTTTTTATTCACGACTGAGGCTGTGGGCAGCGGACTGCAGACTGGCCGAATCCTCGGCGGCGACGTGGCGGTGACGCTGGCCAACGATCTCCCAACACCACAGTCGTCGGCGGTTGCCTTCAATGTGGTCTCGTTGCAGACCGACGTTGACTCGCTTCGTGTTCGAGCAGCTCGCACGAATGGTGCCCCGATCACCCAGCCGTTTCCCTACCGTCTGGATATCCAAGAGCAGTCTGACCTCGCTGTCGACGCTCTCGCAGCGTCCAGTTTTCCGATTTCGTTCACTGCTAACGGTAATATGAATTTCAACGCGGCATTGGCCACGGCCGGCGGGTTTGCGATCGCTGCGCAGAAGAACCTGACGGTCAACGCCCCCATATCTACGACGTATGGTCAAATCGTTTTGAGTGGCCGCGCACTGACTGTCGGGGGATCGCTGCGTGTGACCGATGAGCCGGCGGATGAATCGCGACAAGACATCGTCCTCGATGCCAGCAGCGGGGCCATCACGCTCCGCGGAGGAGTGGTCCATGCTCCTGGGCGGGTGGTGATGCGGCAAAAGTCTGGCAGGGTGCCGTCTCTGCGGGACTTTTCTGCAGAAGGGGGGGCGACGACCATCTTCACCGATCAAACCATCTCGGTGCCTATTAGCGTTGCAGACGACTTCTTCTTTGACGATCTTTCCGTTCGCATCAGTCTGGCGGCGACGAATCCTGCGTTCAGTCTTTCAGGTCTATCCGCCGATCTTGTCGCGCCGAATGGGGCGTCTTATGCATTATTCTCCCGGTTCGCTGCCTCTGGGAAAGCGATGACCGACACGGTCTTCACCCCCACGGCAAGAAACCAATTGTTCGGCCCTGAGCCGTACACGGGCAGTTTCCGGCCCATTTCCGCCGCATCGCTCGAACAGCTCTACAACCGGTTTTCGGCTCGTGGCACCTGGCGGCTGAATATCACTTCGAATACTTTTTCGTCCAATACTCCGTCGCAGGTTCTGGGCTCCGTGTCGGCCGTGAGACTATCGCTGCGAGATCCTGTTGGGGCACCGGCAGGCAACGTGTATGGTACGTCGAGAGTCATCGCCAATTCCCTTCTCATCGATGCAGAGGGAGCGGTCGGGAACCCGGCCGTACAGCCAGATAGCAACGAGTTTTACCTCCAGACCGACGTTACCACCGTCGAGGGCACGACGAACAGCTCGTTCTCGCTGGCCGATATCAATCAAGTCCACGTCGTTTCGTTGCGGGCCGGCGGCCTGGTTTCGCTGCGGGCAGATGGAGTTGACCTGCCAGACGGCAGGGCAGCTCTCAAGGCTGAGCTTGACGACGTTCCGTCGCTCGATGCCAGCGCGTTGGCCGGAAGCATCGATATCGAGGTAACGACCGCACGGTCGCTCGAGATTGGGAACTCGCAGCTCCTGTCGCTGGCCGCTCCGTTTCGCAAGGGCCTCTCGCCGATGGCAGCCGCCGGCAATGTCAAGATTCGCACGCTCGGCGGGAGCCAGGGCGGCGGTATCACGGTGCTCGACGCTCCCCTTGCCGGAAGCAGCAGCCGATCGGTCCGATTTGTCGCTGAATCGCCCCTTCAAAATGCAAAGTACGTCTCGGGTGTCCCTGGGACCTTTCCGGATCGCGTTGAACCGCTGACCAATGGCGTTCTCGGCAGCCTATTTCCGGGAAATCCGACGCTATCGATCGGCGATCGCATCCTTGTCGCCGGAGGGGTGAACGGCGCGGGAGAAAGGGCAAACGGCGTGTATGTTGTGAAGTCGGTCGGTGGGGTCGCGTCGAAGTGGCAAATCGTTCGCGCCAGCGACGCCGACACACTCGGCGAGCTGCCATCACGGACATTCGTTCGCCCTGCGGAGGGGAACAAGGCCGGGCAAACCTACCAGGTAGTCCATGGCATCGTCACGCCGCAACGATTCGGATTGGATCCGATCGTCGTTACGCCTGTGACATTGACCAACAACATCGGCTCCAACGACCCAGTTGACGTTGTTTCATACGTCGTTTCGACGAGCGACGGCACGAACTCCAGCGCCGGCTCGCTCGGTAAAATGATTTCGCTTCGCCAGCTGAATGACACATCGTCCTCGCCAAACATCGTGCAGCAGATGGACGTGCTCTTCAGTGCTGGGATCAGCAGTCCCATCCGGCTGGCTCAGGAACTGCCAATCATTACGAAGGCGTTTGCGATCGACGGTCGACGCCGTTACCAGGCGGCCGCTCTGCAAGCTCCTGTCGTGGTCGATGGTTCCAGGATTGTCACGACAAGGACCAACCGCAGTGTTGGCCTGACGACGCCAGTAGACGGTTTTGTTTTCTCGCAATCAGCGGGGGGCGCGACCGCAGCGGCGTTGCAGGGTGTCATCGTAGGCGGATTCACCCGTGGTGCCGCGGTCAAAGTGGACGGTGCTGCCAACGTCTTAATCGACGGAGTGACGGTCGGCCTAGACGATCAGGGCGTCCGGGCAGCCAATCAGAAGGGCATCGTAGTCACCTCGGCTTTGGCCGGCGGCACGAACGGTGTGACGATTGCCAACAGTGTCATAGCGGGCGGCGTTGTCGCCGGGCTAAGTCTCGAGGGGCAAGCCTCCGGCGTGCAGATTTACGGCACCAAAATTGGCGTCGCGAATGCCTCAAACACTGTTGGCATTTCGATTTCGTCGACGGGCCAAAATACGATAGGAAATGTCGCGTTTGCCAAGAACTTTATCAGCAACAACGGCACAGGCATGGTCTTGGCTGCCGGCGCGGTGACGATGATCAACACTCAGGTGAGCGGCAACGTCGCCGACGGCATCCGTATCAATGGCGGAGCACATGCTATCGGGAGAATCGCCCGACCACAGCCTAGAGACAGCTACGCAAATGACATATTTGGCAATGGCGGATTTGGGGTCTCTTTCAGAGATGCCGCCACGGCCAGAAACCAGGTTGTTGTGGGGAATTTGATCGGAGCCGCAGGGGCCAACCGTCAAGGCAACGTGGGTGTGGGCGGCGTGGTCGCTCCCGTAGCGTTCGGCTATGTGCCCAACGCCAAGACGGGTGTCGATTCGAAGGAGAACCTCCACCTGACCGTCGTCGCCACTACGCCCACAGTTACCCCAGGGAGGCCCACAGTTACCCCAGGGAGGCCCGTTGGCCGACCGCCCGTTCGAAGAACCCCCATGGCATGGCGTCCGCGTCGATAATCGACGCGAGTAGCAGCCGCGGGTCAGGGCGTCGGCAGCGGCACCACCACCGCTGGATTGTAGTTGGGCGGGGGTGGAGGCGTGGCGCTCGTAACGGCCGGCTGTTGAGCCACGGTTGCATCTCTGTTGATTGCCTGAAGGTTCGTCTGATTTGCGGCCTTGATGGTCAGGTTGGTGAGCGAGGAGCCACCGGTTGTCAGCAGAATGTTCGCGGTTTGAAACCCAGTGGTGCCGCTGGTGGTCGTGCCTGTCGTCGTCGCCGCCGCGGTCGTGGCCCTGGCCGTAATTCGATTGGAGTTCACATTCGCGTTGATCAAGCCATCCACCACCGCGAGGTTTACGCCATTGCCCCCAGCTGGCGACAGCAGGGTGTTGCCGTTGACCGTGATATCCACAAGATCATTCGTGTTGGGCGAGGATGCCTGGACCGCCACGGCGGAGTCGATGGTCGAGAGGGCGACCTGCACGGTCGATGTCCCGCCCGTAGTCAGCGACGTACCGGCAATGACTGGTGCCCCTACGACAGACACGCCGTAATTACCGACGTTTCTGATCGTGGAGGTCTCGATGATCGCATTGGCGCCCGACACCGTCACGCCCGCACCCGTCGCACCGTCGATCAAGCTTTTGGCCAACCGTAGGCGGCCGCTTCCGGCGATGCCGTTGACGACGATGGCTGAACCCGATGTATCTTTGATCGTTGAATTTGAGATGTTCACGAACGGGTTTCCGGTGTTTTGGCCGTCGATCACGAAGCCGTCCGCGGTGAGATTTTGGAGCCTCATGTTGGTGAAGTTGACGGTGCCTTCCGAGGCCGCCGCATCGGTAATCACGACGCCTGTCTGTCCCGGACCGTTGCCAATGATCCGTACGTCGTTGACGGTGGCTATGCCAGCCGGCGGTAAGCCCGGGCCGTCGAAGATGCCAATCTGGGCTCCCGTGATCTGAAGGTGATCGACCGTGGCTCCGGTGACGGTGCCAGCGGCGTTGGTCAGTACAACCGCTGGGCCGACGGGGTTCGTGATCACCGGATAAATCGTGGACGCCGAGTTGGCCCACAACGCCACCTCACCGCAGTTGGCGGTGTTTAACCGCAGCGACGTCCCCTCGCCGACCAGATACTGGTTGTCGGCCTGGAACTGATAGCCACCGGCTGGAGTTTCGTAGGGACTGTTTCCACTTTGGCCAACCGAAACAAACACGATATTGTACGCCTCGTTGGCAGCATTTTGAGCCTGCTCAAGCGTCGTAAAAGGATTTTCCCATGTGCCCGTGCCCGCCGGCAGATTCGACGTCGAGTTGTTGACGTGAAAGATTTCGAATGGCGTGCCGGTCTTCTCGTTGATCGCCTGCACCGGTGCCTGGTGGGCCCGCACGACGTGCTCGTTTCGCATCATCGGCTGCTCCATCTGGTCGGGCACGTTGCGACGCCGAGATCCACCCATGCGGTAGGTCAGTCGCGCGAAGCCCGTCCAGTCGAAGAAACTGTCGTTGTTGGCCTGGAGCGAGAAATCCCAGTTGCGGATCAGCGTCAGATCCATGCGGGTGTACACACCGCCAAAGTACGGCACGAGGTCGGTGCCGTTGACATTGTTGTAGCGGGCGTTGCCAAACGCATACCCACCCACGCTGACCATGCCGGCCCAGTCGGCCAGGCCAGGAATATACGCACCCACTTCGAGGTCGGCGCCGGACAGCCCAGCGTTGATGCCGTTCTGGCAGAGCAGCGAGTTGCCGACGAACGGCCCCATCTGCTGCGCGGTGTTGCCCACCGGAATGTAGCCATTGCTGCGGAGGTTGCCGTAGTCGGTGAGCCACTCGGCCGATACGCCCACCTGGTTGTAGGTCTGGCCGCCGGCAAACGTATAGCTGCCGCTGGTGTCGGTTATCGTCGTATTTGAGTATTGACTCTGGTCGCCGTCGTAATCCCAGTAGACTCCGACGCCAAAGAGCGTGCCGCCCCAGAACTGCTTTCGCACGGCGCCCACGTTTGAGAAGAAGCCGCCGTAGTTGCTCAAGTGGCCGCGGAGGTCGGCATTCCAGACGCCACCGAGATCATCTTCGGCGTAGGGGATGAAGCCGCCGACGGTATAGTAGCTGCCGCGATAGCCAAGGCCGCGGTCGGCCGCGTTGATGCCGTAATACATAAAGCCCGGGCCGTTTTCTTCGAGATCGCCGAGTCGCTGCACCGCGCCGTTGACGAGGCCGCCAACCGATCCCATCGCGCTTTGGCCCACACCGGCCGCACCGCCGGCACCCGCCGCGCCGCCCAGTTGCCCAATCTGGGCGTGTGCCAGTCGCGTTGGCGCCTCGGCGATCGACGCGGCGATCAGGGCGATCGCCACGGCTCGCCGCGCCCGGCGTTGCCAGGCCGCTGCTTTGCGGCGAATGGCTCTCACGCGGGCGGCAGCACGTTTCCCGGAACGATTGGCAGATTTTTCCATCGCTGTCATATCCGTCGCGGTCGCCAGTGGCCCGTGCAGGGGAGTCCCTGCGCGGAAAAACCGGCATGGTCATCGGAAGTGATCGACCCACCGCCACCCGATCCATGAGCATTTCCGGCAGGAAGGCCGGGATCGCTAGCAACACGCGAAACCCCCTAGGGCTCCCAGGCCGCGGGGTCGCCCGGGGCGTGGGATAGGCCCGCGATAGCTGACGGCTTATAAACAGGTTCAGCGATCCATGCGGCAACCAACCAGCAGCCCAATTACCCCAGCTTCCGGCTTATCCAATGTGGCAGTTCCAAAACCACGACGCGCTCCTTTTCGACTGCGACGGCACGCTGGCCGATACCATGCCGGCCCACTACCGCGGCTGGCGGACCGTAACCGATGCCCACGGTCTCGACTTCGATGAAGACCGTTTTTATGCCATGGGCGGACGGCCCACGAGGGACATCGTCGCCACGCTGGCCGCCGAGAAGGGGATCGTGATCGACCTCGAACATGCCGTTCATGCGAAGGAGCAGGCGTTCCTCGCCCAACTCGCCCACGTGCTGCCGATCGACCCCGTCGTGGAGGTGGTGCTCCGTTCGCGGGGCAGGGTGCCGATGGCCGTTGTCACCGGTGGTTTTCAGCGGGTCTGCCGCCAGATCCTTGCCCATGTTGGCATCGACGACGCCTTCGACACAATCGTCGCCAGCGAAGACACCTCGCGACACAAGCCCGACCCCGATCCCTTCCTGGAGGCGGCCCGCCGGCTCAACGCCCGGCCGGAGCGCTGCGTCGTCTGGGAAGACAGCGACCTTGGCATCGAAGCGGCAAGGCGGGCCGGCATGGAATGGATCGACGTCCGCTCGTTTCACCGCCCAGAGCGGCTCACCCTGCCAGAGCGGCTTACCTCATGACAGCCAAAACCGTCACCCTCGAAGACATCCGTCAGGCCCACGACCGCATCCGATCGGGCATCTACCGGTCTCCATGTCCGCCGAGTATTCCGCTCTCCGACCTCACCGGCTGCCAGATCTGGTGCAAGCTCGACCTGCTCCAGCGAACCGGCAGCTTCAAGGAACGCGGTGCCCGCAACGCGCTGCTTCTGCTCGATCCTGCCCAGCGGGCCCGCGGCGTGGTGGCCGCGTCGGCCGGCAACCATGCCCTCGGCCTCGCCTACCACGGCAAGTTGCTCGGCATCCCGGTCACCGTGGTGATGCCGCGGTTTGCGCCGATCGTAAAGGTGGCCACCTGCCGCAGGCTCGGGGCCCGGGTCATCCTCGAGGGGGAGTCGTTCGACGACGCCCGCCGGCTGGCGGTCGAGATGGCCGAACGCGACGCCCTGAACCTCGTGCACGGCTTTGATGATGCCCGCGTGATCGCGGGGCAGGGGACCATGGCTCTGGAGATCCTTGAAGACGTGCCCGATGCGGAGGTGATCGTCGTGCCCACCGGCGGCGCGGGCCTCTTGGCCGGCGTGGCCACCGTGGCGAAGAGCCTCCGGCCCGACATCAGGATCATCGCCGTCGAACCGTCCGCGGCTGGCAGCCTGAGCGCATCGCTGGCGGCAGGCAGGCCGACGCAGGTGCCCACGAGGCCAACCCTCGCCGACGGCCTGGCTGTGGGGAAGGTCGGGGCCCTGCCGTTTGCGATCGCAGCGCCGCTTATCGATCGGGTGGTGACGGTGGGCGAGGAGGCACTTTCGCTCGCCGTGATCCGCCTTCTCGAACTCGAGAAGACCGTCGTGGAAGGGGCCGGGGCATCGGCCCTCGCTGCGGTGATGGGGGACGTCGGCAAAGAACTCGCCGGCCGCCGGGTGGTGCTCCTGCTCTGCGGTGGCAACATCGATCTCACGATTCTCGACCGCGTGATCAAGCACGGGCTGGCGGCCGACGGCCGGCTTTGGCGGTTTACGACGCAGGTGACCGACCGGCCCGGCGGCATCGCCAAGCTTACCGCCGCGATCGCCGCGGCGGGCGCCAGCGTGCAGGAGATCGTGCACGACCGGGCCTTTTCCGGCCCCGACGTATTTGTGACGAGCGTGGAGGTGACGGTCGAGACCTCCGACCGCGACCACGTGGTCGCCCTCTACGACCACCTCCGCACCGCCGGGTTTGTGGTGGTGCCATCGACCGCCGCGGGCCCCATACCCACACGGCACGGGTGATGAGAGAGTGCCCCGCATAACATGCGTGTCCCTCGCTTGCGCTTCGGGCTTGCATGGGAAAGGGGGGCGTGTCCCTCGCTTGCGCTTCGGGCTTGCATGGGAATGGGGCGTCGGCGTTTTCCCTCCTCATCCAAGCCCGCAGCGCAAGCAAGGGAATCCGGGCCGCAAACCCCTGGCAAACCCTGCCGGTTATGGCGGCCGCGGCATGGGCGTTTGTTTTTCTGATGGGTTGCGGCCGCCCTGGGCGATACCTAGCGATGCGGCGAAGGCCGGTCGCCGCCCAGCAGGCAGGAGCATTGCCCATGATCAGCCATCAAAATGGCCTTCTCTCTCCCCCGGCGAACGCGGTTCCCACGGAGCTGGAAGCCCTCCGCGAGCGGGAGCGTCTGCGACGCGAACTGCTCAAGCGGATCATCAACCAGGAAACACGCCGGCAGTCCTCTCGCGGCACATCGCGGTAATGAAAAAAGGTGCCAGCCACCAAATCTGGGCAAGGCGGGCAATTGGTTTTCCCACATCGCCCATATTTGGTGGCTGGCACCTTTTCCTGACGGGCTGGCTGTTTGCCGTGGCGGCCCTACCGGTTGAGGCACAGCTGCCGTGGGGTTTTGGCTCTGCTCCGCAGCCGAGCCCAACCAACTCCAACTGGGAGCCGGAAGTCTTCTCCGACTACCTGCTCAGCGGGCAGACGCCGCACCCGGCCGTGGTGCGGATCGTGGCCGCGGAGAAGGCCGGGGCCTCGCTTGGCTCGGGCGTGCTCGTCGATGCCAACCGCGAACAGGCGATCGTGCTCACCAACTGGCATGTCGTCCGCGACAGCCGATCGGCCGTGCTCGTGCAGTTTCCCGACGGTTTCCAGACCGCCGGCACCGTTGTTCGCTGGGATGAGGCATGGGACCTGGCGGCACTGGTCATCTGGAAGCCGCCGGCCACGCCCGTTCCTCTTGCGGCCACGCCCCCCGCACCCGGCGACCTGCTCACGATCGCCGGCTACGGCCGCGGGCCCTATCGCGCCCAGACCGGCCGCTGCACCGAGTATCTCTCACCCGGCACGGGCTATCCGAAGGAGTTCGTGGAACTCGCGGCCGGGGCCAGACAGGGCGACTCGGGTGGGCCGATCCTCAACGACCGCGGCGAACTCGCCGGCGTGCTCTTCGGTCAGAATAGCGGGCGCACGATCGGCAGTTGTTCCACGCGACTCCGTACGTTTCTGGCCAGCGTCGGGTCGAGCGGCTTCACCCCCGCGGCGGCCGCAGCCTACAGCGCTGCCCGGGCGATGGACGTCGGTCCGGCCGAAGCTGAACAGGCCTCGCGGATCAGGATGGCAGCGGCCACGCTCCCCGGACCCGGCCAGCAGGTGCCGTCCAGTCCGTCCGCGGCGCCTAGTTCGTCCTCGGCTCCTGGGGCGATCACGGCCGCTCTTCAACCGCCGCCGGCCGACGGTCCCTATGGGGCCATGCCGCCAGAGGCCTCGCACCCTGCTCTCGGCAGTTCGCAGCCGCCCGCTCACACGGCCTGGTCGCCATCCGCGATCAGCCTGCCCACAACGGCTGAGCTGTCGGCCATCTTCGACGTCACTACCAATGGCCAGGCGATGCTGTCGGCCGCCGGAGGCCTCGCGCTGACGGTGCTTGGGGTGCGGACCCTCTTCGGTGGCCGACGCAAACCGGCGGCGTCCCGAGAAAGGTTCCGGGAGGAGTGAGCCCGCCAGAAGCCCTCGCTCAGGCGTCGGGGTGTTTGCCGGTTGGCCGGGCGGCGTCAATACTCAAGGGCCATGTCACAGCCTGAGTCTGCCGCTGCCCATCAAGACGACCTCTCCGGACGAAGCCTCGGGGGCTACCAGCTCCTGCGCCGGCTGGGCGGCGGCGCGATGGGGAATGTCTATCTGGCCGAGCAGCAGTCGCTGGGGCGGCAGGTAGCCGTCAAGGTGCTCCGCGACGATGCCTCGCGGCATCCTGGGGCCGTGGAGCGATTCTCGCAGGAGGCCCGCGCGGCTGCGGCGCTCGTGCACGGCAACATTGTGCAGATCCACGAGGTGGCCTGCGTGGATGGCGTGCACTTTCTCGCTGAGGAGTATGTCGCCGGGCCGTCGCTGAGGGCCTGGCTGCTGGCCCGCGGCCCGCTCGATGCGCTCCAGGCGCTCAGTGTTTTGTCGCAGGTCGGCTCGGCGCTGGTGAAGTCGGCGCAGGCTGGGATCGTGCACCGCGACATCAAGCCCGAAAACCTTCTCATAACGCCGGCCGGTGAGGTGAAGGTCGCCGACTTCGGTCTGGCGCGGGTGCTCGAGGATGATCTGGAACTGACGCAGCAGGGCATGGCTCTGGGCACACCGCTCTACATGAGCCCAGAGCAGGCTGCGGGCAGGCCGGTCGATGTGCGAAG
>CAMCQY010000100.1 GCA_945877135.1 Candidatus Kuenenia stuttgartensis | reverse complement strand
ACCTTCTCCGGCTTCTCAGTCAGCCGGATGTAGGGATCCGTGAGCCCCTGCTCCTCCATCAGCTTCACGATCCTGGCGTCGCTCTGGACCGATTTTCGGCAGGGCCGGCCGATGGTAATATTCCCCACGCGCGAGTATCTTGTTGCGGTCGCTTACGTGTCGGGCTCGTTTTGAATGGATTCCAGCACATGGATAGCCTATTTGCCTGGACGATCACCGCTCCCGCACTCCTGCTAATGGCCGCTGTCTTCATCCCGCGGGACTGGGCGAACGAGCACCTCGACTTCATGCGGCGGCTGGCCAAAACCGCGACCGTGGCGGCTGCGGCACTTGCTGTTGTCGTTGCTGTGTGGCTGGCCTTCGTAGGGCCGATCGACGTTCGTCTGGCGGTTGTGCCCGGCCGGCCCGCCCTCAACTTCGGCGTCTACTTTGACGACCTCGCAGCGATCATGCTGCTGCTGATCAGCTTTATCGGTGCGGTCATCTGCCGATACGCGGTCCGCTATCTCGACGGCGATCGCGAGCAGGGGCGATTCCTCTGCTGGATGCTCTTCACGCTCGGCGCGGTGTTCCTGCTGGTCACCTCCCGCAACCTGCTTCTGTTCGCTACCGCCTGGCTCTTCGCAGACCTCGGCCTCCATGAACTCCTCTGCCACCACCGCCATCGGTCCTGGGCCATCTGGGCCGCACGGAAAAAACTCCTCATCAGCCTGCTCGGCAACGTCTTTCTGATCGCCGCCTTGGCGGCGACGTATGGCACCTTCGGCAGCTTCGACTACACCGACCTGTTCGCCAAGGCCGTGGCCCTGCGGGAGCAGTCGGCACCAAACTCGATGATGGTCTGGGCCATCGGAAGCCTGTTTGTCCTGGCGGCGATGACCAAGTCGGCCCAGTTTCCGTTTCACAGCTGGCTGCCCGATACGATGGAAGCGCCCACGCCGGTTTCCGCCCTGATGCACGCTGGCATTATCAATGCCGGAGGGTTTCTCGTGATCCGGCTCAGCCCGCTGCTGGTGCTCTCGCCCGCCGCTCTGAGCCTGCTGGCGATTATCGGCGCGATCACCGCGCTCCTCGGTGGCATCGTGATGCTCTCGCAGACGAGCGTGAAGCGTTCGCTTGCTTTTTCGACAATTGCCCAGATGGGCTTCATGATGCTCCAGTGCGGGCTCGGCGGCTTTTCGGCGGCTTTGCTCCACATCGTCGCGCACTCGCTCTATAAGGCCCATGCCTTCCTCAGCTCGGGAAGCGTGCTGGAACAAGCCGCCCGCACCCAACTGACCCAGGCACGCGCCCGCGGCGGTCGCGCGGTGCTCGTCACCGACCTCCTGGCCATCGCCGGGGCAGTGGCGATCCTCGGGCTGACCCTCGCCTGCTTTGGGATCAAGATCGCCGAAAAACCGGGCGGGATCGTCCTCGGCTTCGTGCTGCTATTGGCTCTCACCAACCTGCTCTCCACCTTCCTCGCCACGCGGGTCTGGAACCTGTCCCTCCTCGGGTTTGCGGCGGCCGCGGTGGTGGCGTTCGCCTACTTCGCGAGTTTCGAGATCATCGACCACCTGCTGGCCGCCACGATGTCGCGACAGCCCCTGGAGCGATCGCTGCTCGATCGGGCGGTGCATGTGGTGGCGGTGGCAAGTTTTCTGGCGATTTTCATCGTGCAAAACTTCATTCAGAACTTTTCGCATCTGGACTGGGTGCAGGTTTTTTACGTGCATGCGAACAATGGCTTTTATCTCGACATTCCCTTCCGGCGGCTGACTGGCTGGATCTACGGCCAGCCGGCGGCGGTCTCGTAGCCCGTGTCTTCCAAGGTGGCACACAGCTGATGACCAGAGTTACGACGAGCGGCCAAACCGCTACGACCAGACTGACTCCCGCGGCACTGACTCCCGCGGCACTGGCGCCGCATCTCGCAGCCGTGAAGGCAATCATTCCGCCGGTCTGGCCATTGGCTGACTACGTGGCAGTCAACCCGTTTCTTGGCCTTGCCGACCGGCCTTTTCTGGTCGCTCGCCAGTTGCTCGCCGATGTTCGCGTCTGTGACATTCTGCCAACAGCCGAATGGTTTCGACATCGACTGAGCACCGGGGCGATCACGGCGGCCGACCTCGACACCGCCCTGGCCGAGTGCCGGGAGGAGCATCCCGAATGGTTCGCCGGCCTCACGGTCGAAACCTGCCGGTCCTTGCTCAACGACAAACCGGCAGCGGTCGGGGCCGAGCGCCGCTACCGAACCGTGTCGGAACTGGTCGACGAACGGACCGGTACCCGCTGGACCAGCCACATCGTCACCGACATCTCCCGGCACTGTGCCGGCCACTTCGACCGAGGGCAGGCCAGCTGGTTGAGTCCCTGGCTGAGCTTGCCGCTCTACGAGGCGTGGCGGCAGCGGGCGCAGCTGAGTCGCCGGCTCGACGACCTTGGAATCCGTGGATTCCGGCAACTGGTCGCTGCGCTGCCGGATGATCCTCGCGAGGCAATCCCCGCCCTGCTGGCCCGGCTGGCCATTCCCGAGCCGCACATCGAACGATTTCTACTGGCAGAACTCTTTTCGGTCGCCGGCTGGGCCTCGTTTATTCGCTATCTCGCCTGGCATGCCGAGGAATCGCCAACGGTTGCTGACGACCTGACGGGGCTGCTGGCTATCCGACTGGCCTGCGACGTGGCCTTGGCCGAATCGAGCGGTTTGGCAGACCTGCCCGAGGGGCTCGTGCCGACGACTCCCGAGCCGCCCGAGCCTCTGCCGGCTGTGCTGGCCCGCTACCTGATGCAGGTTGCCGGTGAGGTCAGCCATCGCCGCGGCCTGCTGGCCGACATTGCCACGGACAAACAGCCGGCGGCGACCAGACGGCCGACGTTACAGATGGTCTTCTGCATCGATGTTCGCAGCGAGGTGTTGCGACGCCACCTCGAAGCCCAGAGCAAGCTGGTCGAAACCTGTGGGTTTGCTGGATTCTTCGGGATGCCGCTGGAGTTTATTCGCCTAGGCACCGCGTACGGCGCCGCTCATTGCCCGGTGCTGCTGCAGCCAACTTTTCCGGTCTTTGAGCGGCTGCTCGGGGCATCGGGAGAGAGGGTCGAGGCGGCCATCGACCACCGGAAACTGCTCAGGAAGGGCCGCAAGCTCTGGAAGGGCTTTCAGTCGTCAGCGATCTCCTGCTACAGCTTTGTGGAGTCGCTGGGGCTCGCCTATCTGCCGAAGCTTTTCACCGACTCGATTGGCATTACGCGGCCTGTGTCCGATCCGCGAAACGACGGCCTCTCGCGGGACGAGCAGCGACGGCTCGGCCCCGACCTGGATGGCTCGGATGATCCCCTCCCGCTCGACCAGCGGATTGGTCTGGCCGAAGGCATGCTGCGAAACCTCGGGCTCACTGATCGGTTTGCGAGGATCGTCGCCATCTGCGGCCATGCCTCCACCATGGTCAACAATCCCTACCGCGCGGGCTACGACTGCGGCGCCTGTGGTGGCCATTCCGGCGAGCCGAATGCTCGCGTTGCCGCCGCCATTCTCAACGACATTCAGGTCCGTGCGGCACTCGCCGAGCGGGGCATCGCGATCCCTGCCGACACCTGGTTCGTGGCGGCCGTGCACCGGACCACAACCGATGAGATTGAGTTTTTTGGTCCGACGGGTTGTCCTGCCACCCACCACGACGAGTTTCGGGACATCCTTGCCTGGACTGCCGCCGCCGGGAAGGCAACGCGGCTTGAGCGGAGCAGGCGGCTGGGAGACGCCACCGATGAGTCGGTGCTCTTCCGGGCCCGCGACTGGGCGGAGGTTCGGCCCGAATGGGGTCTGGCGGGCAATGCCGCCTTCGTCATTGCCGACCGCAGCCGAACGGCAGGGCTCAACCTCGGTGGCCGCTGTTTCCTCCACGAATACTCCTCGGCGAAAGATCCCGAGGGAAAGGTGCTCGAGTTGATCATGACCGCCCCGCTGGTCGTGACCAGTTGGATCGGGCTGCAGTATTTTGCCTCCGCCGTCGACAACAAGGCCTTCGGCAGCGGAAGCAAAGTCATTCACGACGTGGTGGGTCAGTTTGGCATCCTCGAGGGGAACGGCGGCGACCTGCGGGTTGGCCTCCCTTGGCAGGCGGTTCACGATGGCACCAAACTGCAGCATGAGCCGCTGCGACTCACGGTCATCATCGAGGCCAGCCGCGAGCGCGTTGCCGACATTCTCAATCGGCACTCAGGCGTGCGGGATCTCGTCACCCACAGCTGGCTTCGGCTCGTGGTCGAGGATGCGGGAGAGCGCTACCGCTGGACGCCCACGGCTGGCTGGCAACTGCTCTGAATGGCGACCGGATTGAACGCTACTGCACGAGGCCCGATGACGGGGTCCCAGCCACCTGCCGCGTCTCCCACGGACGGAAGGCGGCCCAGACGGGGTTGTGGTCCGACACCTCGAGGGCCTTGTCGATCGACAGCCCGAAGGTGTTCTGCAGGTCGAGCACGCCCCACCGACCCGTGTATTCGGTGGTGGTACGGGTGTCGAAGATGAGATTGTCGTAGGTCTTCGATCGACGCGTGTTGGTGGTCACGCCCGACACGGCCCAGCCCACGCCTGGGATCTGCTTGATCTTGCCGAACTGTGGCGGACCGGCGTTCAGGTCTCCCATCAGGATCACGTCGTCTTCGTCGGGCCGCAGGGCCTTCATCTCCATGAACACATCCGCCAGGGCATTCACTTCCGCCGACACTTCGTCGGGATCGGTGTGGGTGTCCACGAGCCAGAAGCTGAATCCGCTTTCGGGCGGGTTGGCACGCACGCGGAACCGGGCATGCAACGGCGGACGATGCAGTCGGTCGCCAGGATTGGGCGATGTGCCCACCGACGACGGATCGACCTCGATGCGAGTCGAGTCGTAGATGAACGTGTATTGCTCCTTGCTCACGGTGCGGCCCAGCCGAGGGCCGATGACAAACTGGTAGCGGCTGCCGTCGGCGTTGATCGCGCTGAGGAACTGCGGGATGACGGAGTCTGACTTCGCCCGCACCTCCTGCACCGCGACGATGTCGAACCTGCGGACCACTTTGGCAAGCACGTCGACCACCTGCGGCTTGGAGATCTTCGACTCGCCAAACACCTGGATGTTGAAACTGCAGATCGTGATGGCGTCGGTGGGCTTGCCGCCGGTTGGCCCCGAAGCAGGCGCTGATGGAGGCGCAGCAGCAGGGGCCGATGCCTGAACGGGCGCAGGAGCCGTTGGAAGCGGCGGTGGCAGCGCCGCCTGCTGCGGGGCCACCGGTGGCGGCAACGTCGGGGCAGGCAACGCGGTCGCTTGCGGCAGCGGTGGTATCGGCGGCAGCGCCGGTGGTGGGGCGAGCGCCGTGGTCGCGGCCGGTATCGGCAGTGGCACAGGCAGGGGTAAGGGCAGCGCTGCCGGAGAAGGCACCGGTGCGTACGCAGCCGCCGACGGAGTCGCATAGACCGGCAAAGGTGGCGGCAGCGACACCGGCAACGGAGGGGCCAATGACACAGGCAATGGCGGCGGCAACGCGGCAGACTGATAGACGGGCGGGACAGGCTCGGCCGGAGGCGTGTAGACCGGGACCGTGTAGACCGGAGGCGTGTAGGCAGCAACCGGTGGCGGCACGTATGCCGGTGCCGAAATGGCCGCGGGCATGGGCGGGGAGACCGGTGCCGCGATCGGACGAGGAACCTCTTGAATGGCGAGTGACTTCAGAGCAATCGGCGCGGTCGGCGCGGGTGCGTAGGAGATCGACACGAGCGGTGGCGAGGCCGGCCCCGGCTGCGGCTGAATCGGTGGCTGTGGCACAGTCGACGCCACCGCCGAGGGCACCTGCGAGATCGGCACGAGTCGCGGCAGCGGCGGCAGCGCTGCCATGTTGATCCGGACGAGACGGGGCGACGGCTCGGACGCCTCGAGACTGCACGGATCAAAGCCCCACGACGCGGCCATCGCCGTTGCGACCAGGCAGACCGCGATCAGGCGTGTGGCGATCCTATTCCCCATGGCTTCCTTATCGGTTGCCAGAGGGCTGATTCGTGCGAGTTAACCGCCGATCGCCTCGAGGGCCTCGTCGGCCAGACGGGCCAGTCGTTCATCTCCCTGACCGGCGGCTCGTTTGAGCGTTCCCCGTGCCGCACCAGCCGCAGGACCGATCTTTCCCAGTGCCCACGCCGCCCGCTGCCGCACGGAGAGATCAGCCGACGACTCAACACAGGCCACCAGCACCGCCACCGCCTCCGCCGCATTCTTCCCAGATCGCCCCAGGAGCGTAATCGCCCAATACGCCGCCAGTGGATCGGGGCTGTCAACGAGTTTGATCAGTGCCGCGACGTCCGCGGCTGGCGGTTGCCCAAGATCCTCGAGCGCCGCCACGGCGAACTCACGAACCCGTTCGTCGGCATCACCGCAGGCCGTCACCAGCGGCACCGCGGCTGCCGCGCCATCCTCGCCGGCCCGCGAAAGCAGTTCGGCCGCTGCGGCACGCTGTTCGGGATCATTCGAGGCGAGCTGTCTTGTCAAGCCCGCGACGTCAGGAATGGCTGCATCGCCCATCATCTCACCTCACACTTCGTGTTGAAGGACTACGGTGCCGCCACCTTCCAAAGCATCGACTCGCTTCGCAGATAGACATTTCCATCGGCCACCGCTGGCGTCGCCGTGAATGTGCCGGGAAGTTCATTCTCGGCGATGATCTTCGGCTCGCCCTCGGTCGAGATGAGGAAGGTTTTTCCCTCCTTGTTGGCGGCGAGGATGACGTTGCCCGCCAGGATTGGACTGGCCCAGAACGAGCCCGCGAGGCGAATCTGTCCGCGAAGCTGACCGTTGGCGGTATCGCCGATGCAGAGCACGCCAGCCCGGTTGATGCAGGCGACCGAGTCGCCCCAGGCCAGCGGGCTGGCGATGCCGCAGGAGAGCTTGGTAGACCGCCATGCTGGCTTGGCATCGGCTTCCTTCGGCGACACGGAAGCGATTCCATCTGCTGGCACGTGCAGCATCGATCCCGATTCAGCGGTCATCGGAATGCCGGAACATTCGCCCTTCCACGACCAGACCATTTTTCCGTCGGACACGCGGTGTAGGTTCAATCCGCGAGGATTCTGCAGCAGCACGCATGCTCCGTAGTCGGGCGTCGTCAGCGGCAAGGGTGATGACCAACTGGCCCGCTTCTCACGCGGCACGATCCAGCGGTCTTCGCCGGTGGCAGCATCCACTCCCAAGGCGAAGGCATCGCCCTGGCAGTCGATCTGCACCACGGCCGTGCCGTCAACGATCCGCGGGCTTGATCCCATCCCCACGTCGTTGCCGCTCCGCGGATGCTCGACCGCGAGGTTCCGCTGCCAGAGCAGCCGACCGGCGAGATCGACGCAGAACAGATCGCACGACGAATAGAGCGCGACGATCCGCTTCCCGTCGCTGGCGGGCGTGCCCGCGGCCACAGCGCTCGTGGGATGCGCGAGCGTGCGGCCCGTCGCCCAGAACCGCCGATGCCAGACCGTGCGGCCAGTCGCCTTGTCGAACGCGAGGATATGGAGTTGATCCTGACTCGCACCACTCGACGCGGTAGCGACGACAAGATCGCCAACGACGATCGGACTCGATGCTCCCCTGCCCGGCAGATCGACCTTCCACGCGATCCCTTCGGCCTCGCTCCAGTGAGTGCGAATCGCCTGATCCGTCGCCGCTCCACGGCCACGGGGCCCGAGAAACTCCGGCCAGTCGGCCGCCACGGCCGCGACACACCAGAGCATCACGCTCACCACCATCAACAGTCGTCGCGTCATCATGATCATTCAGGCCCCTTCTCGTGTGCGGGCTGCGTTGCCAGCGGCGAGCCGAGCGGATCGCACACCCGCAGCTGAAACTTCCAGTCCGCCGCCCACGGTTCGGTCTGTTCGTTCTGGCAGCACTTCACCATCACGGTATTCGTGCCCTCGCGAAATTCAGCCGTCACCACATACTGATCGATCGCCTCGGAGGCGTGGTAGATCTCGTGGGCCATGGCAGGCTTGCCGTTCACCCAGACGGCCACGGCACACGGGCTGCCGATACGCACCTCGGCCGGCCCGCTCCGGGGCATCACCACATCGGCGACGGCGTAGGCGAGCACGCCCTTCTTCGTCGCGATAGCGGCGTTGAGGTCGATCGCACCGTGCTTGTCGGCCGATGCGACGGGCTTCCACTGCTCGGTCTCCGGCCGCGCGGGCAGAGCGGCCTCCGGCGGATAGGCCTTCGCAAAGCCCACGCCCTTGGCATTGTCAAACTCCTCGCTCACCCGCCAGTTTCTCACGAAGCCAAGCACCTCGGCGACATTCACCTTCTCGCCATGCTCGGAGAGCCACGCCGCGACGCGTTCGATCTGGTCAACGTCACGGGCGACGGCAAGACACTCGCGATGCGCTGCTTTCTGCGTCGCCTCGTCGGCGGCTGCCACGGCGGCCAACTTCCTCTCGACCGCCTCGCGGCGGAGGTCGAGCGCCGGATCATCGAGCATCCCGTCGAGCAGGCCCGCGGCGCGAGATGGATCACGATCTTTGAGCCAGCCAAAGACCAGGGTCCGAACACGTGCCGGCTGTTTCCTGTCGGCCACGACCGCCATGAGCGCGTCGGCCGAAAGCGAGTCGCCCGCCCGCTCGACGGCCCGTTCGATGCCGCTGCGGAGCCAGTTGCCGCCGGCCGGCGTGGCATCGGAAAACGCCGCCAAGCAGGGCACGATCCAGTCGGCGGGGATTCCCGAGATTCGATCGGCTTGGGCCGCGAGTGCCGCCTGCCCGGTCGTGCCAGTCGCCTTCGCGAGTTCCGTCGCGATTGTCACCGCCTCGGCGACATTCTGAGGCGTCCCGTCCGCAGCCGACACGGTTGCGTGATTCGATAGTTCAGCCACGACGGCCAGACAGAACCATACCGCGACACGTCTTGCTCCCCGTCCCATAGTGAACCCCGCTGGTTTCAAAACGTTTGCCTCCGACAGCCGCCTTGACGACACGCAGACGACACGCAGACGACACGCAACAGTCTAACGCGTTGGCGTCTTTCCGCGTTGCCGACCGACCCGTCCGATGAACAGGGAGTTCCAGCTGCCGCCGGTGGGGTGGGAGCGGGCCCGTTCCACCGTGACGGCAAATCCCGCCTGCCCCATCCGCTCCACGAACGCCGGATCGGCATCGGCCGACCAGACCGCAAGGCAGCCGTCGGGCCTGAGCGCCGACCTGATCATCGCCAGTCCGGAGGTGGAATAGAGACGGCTATTCGCCGCGGCGGTCAGGCCGCTCGCGCCGTTATCGACGTCGAGGATGATCGCATCGAACTGGCCGCGGCTCGTCTTCAGCACATCGACCACATCGCCGGCGATGACCTCCACGCGGGGGTCTGCCATGGCATCGGCGGCGAGGTTGTAGTCGGGGCTCTGGTTCCAGCGAATCACCGCCGGCATCAGTTCGACGACGACGACCGTGGTATTGGAGCCGAGGGAACCCAAGGCCGCACGCAGCGTAAACCCCAGGCCCAGGCCACCGATCAACACCCTCGCGTTGCCAGACTGCTTTCCGGACTGCTCACCGACTTGGGCACAGGCCAGTTCGGCGAGCTTTTCCTCGGAGTGGTGCTGTCGGGTGGACATCAGCTCCACGCCATCGACCCGGATCATAAACACGCCGTCGTGTTCATGGAGCGTCATCGGCCTGCCGTCCGGTGTGGTCGCCTGATCGAGCAGGATCGTTTTCTTCATGCCGGGCTACTGACCTTGGAGAATCTTCCCTCGCTTGCGCTACGGGCTTGGATACACGCGGGTTCCCATGCAAGCCCGAAGCGCAAGCGAGGGAAGACGGGACATGGTCTGCAAGGCCACCCGGTTTCCCTTGTTGGCGCTTCGAGCTTGGATTAAGTCAGTACGGCCTCTGCACCGGCATGAGCTGGAGATCGCGCGACTGTCCGCCCGACGCCATGCTGACTGTCCGGGCCTGACCCTCGAACAACTCCCTCGGAGCGGTGAAGCGACTGCCATTGGCTCCCACGGTCCACGATGCCACGAGCGAGGTGCGATCGACGGTGCCGGTGATCGGCTGGACTGTGCCGGAGATCGTGTCGTAGAAGTTGCCCCTGATCGCGCCTTGTCGGTCGATAGCCAGCTGCTGGTAGTTGTGCGCCTGGTCACTTTCCTGCGTGCCTGGCGGCACCACGGCAAACACGCCCAGCGGCAGCCAGTCGGCATCGGCCGGACCGGCCGCGTTCTGATGGCCAGCCGGCAGCACGAGCACACTCTGCAGACCATCGGCACCAGCGTCGGCGCCGCCGGCAGTTGCCACGGCGCTGCCACTGTCAGCCGCAGTGCCTGCTGCCATGACAAGCTGGACAGGCTGCCCCAGCCAGGCGGTGATCGCGGCCACATCGGCGTTCTTCCACCAATCGGCTTGCGACTTCGCGGGCCGCCATGCCTCGGGATGCTTGGCGTACCAATCCGCCGTGAAGGCGACCGACTCGGCGGCGACGGGCGTTGCGGCGGCGACAGTCGGTTGACCGGCAGGAGACTGCGCCGGCGTCGGCCGTGGGGTCGGAATCTGCTCCGGCGAGGTGGCGGCCGGCTTTGCAGTCGCCGCAGCGACTGCAGGAGCAGCCGGGCTCGCTGCTGCAGGCTGTCGACCTACCACGCTGGGTGCACCTGCCATGCGCGACGCAGCAGGCACGGCCACCGGGCCAGGCACGACCACCATCCGTCGTCGAGGACGCAGCGCCGGCCCCACCACGATCGCCGCAGGGCCGGGTGCCGGCGTGACAACGGCCTCTGTTCCCGGCGCTGGCACGACGATCACGCCACGGCGGGCCAGCCGCCGCGGCGGCACTGCGTGAGCCTCACCGGGTGCCGCGATGCCCGCAGTCACCACCACCAGCACCAGCATCCGCAGGCCCGAGTTGCACGTCACGGGAACACTCCTTGTTTCACAGGCAGAGAAGGTGAGGCACCGGGCGCGCAGTGCCCGAAGAGTCGGCATCATACGAATCCCGGAGCACAGTCGCCAACGAGACGCGGCCGTGGAACAGCCACCGGTCTCATCGCGAGCGTGGCAATAACGCCCGAGTGAGGGCGTTTTCCCGCAGAAAGGCATGGGCGTGGCACCGTCATTTCCAGAACGATTTTCGATGGCCCCCGCATTTCCTTACTTGCGCTGCGGGCTTGGATGGAGCAGTTCACTCCCATGCCAGACGAACACCCCACTCCCATTCAAGCCCGAGGCGTGTTGTATGATGGCCGCGTTGCTCCACGTCCTCGAGGCAGCGGCCGCAGGCAACCCGACCGCGCGGGCAGCAGTCGTGTGGTCAGCAGGACAAGGGCTGTCGATGGGTGAGAAGCATTCTTTACCTCTATGCGTTCTTTCCTTTACGAGGAGGGTCAATCATGCGGCGTGTCATGCGAATTGGCTGCAAAGCCGTCTGGTGCCTGCTTGCCGCCATCGGTTTGACCGCTGGGGTATGCCACGCCGGTGATCGCCCCAACATCCTCTGGCTCGTGGCTGAGGACACCTCCGCCAGCAGTCTTCCCTGCTACGGAAACACGCTGGCAAGCACGCCCACCCTCGATGCGCTCGCGGCGCGGAGCATCGTCTTCGAACGCTGCCTGACAAACCCGGTCTGCGCACCATCCCGGTTCACGCTCATCACGGGCATGCACGCTGCCTCCTGCGGTCCGGCCCACCACATGCGGGCCCAGGGAAAGATTCCCGCCGACCTGACCGGATTTCCGGCACTGCTGCGGTCGGCGGGCTACTACACGACCAACAACGCGAAAACCGACTACAACTCCCCGATCGACGTCAAGCAAATCTGGAACGCCTCGGGCAAAGCCGCCCACTATCGAAATCGCCCCGAACCAAACCAGCCGTTCTTCGCTGTCTTCAATCACGAGGTCACGCACGAGAGCTGCCTTTTCCCGAAAAATGACCCCGACCTGCCGGTGCCGTCGACCGACCCAGCAACGGTGCGGATCCCACCCTACCAGCCCGACACACCGGAGATGCGTGCCGACTGGGCCAGGCAGACTGATCGGATCGCGTGGCTCGATCGGCAGATCCAAAACAAGCTCGATGAACTCGAGACAGCCGGCCTCGCCGACAACACGGTCGTCTTTTTCTTCGGCGACAACGGCGGCGTGACCCCGCGGAGCAAGCGATTCCTGCAGGACAGCGGCACGCGGGTACCCCTGCTCGTTCACTTCCCGCCGAAGTGGCGGCACCTCGCTCCCGCCGAACCCGGGACGAGGCTGACCGATCCAGTCGGGTTCGTCGATTTCTCAGCGACGCTCCTGTCGATCGCGGATATTCCGGCGCCGCCACGCATGCAGGGGCGGCCCTTCGCCGGTCCCGCGGCCCGAACCAACGATCATGTCTTCTGCACCCGCGACCGGATGGACGAGCGATACGACATGTCGCGGTCTGTCATCGACCGCCGCTGGCTCTACATTCGGCACTTTCGCCCCGACCTCCCTTTCGTCCAGCCGATCGACTACCTGTTCCGCGGCCGGGGATATCAATCGTGGGCTCGCGCGGCTCGAGATGGCGCGCTCACTCCCGCCACGGCACGGTTCTGGGGTCGTAAGCCGGCCGAAGAGCTGTACGACATCGAGGCCGATCCGGACAACACGACGAACCTTGCAGCCGATCCTGCCCATCGCGACGAGATCGTCCGCCTCCGGGCGGCGCTCCGACAGCATGTGATCGAGATTCGCGACAACGGACTGCTGCCCGAGGGCTCGCCGCTCGAGGGCTACGACGAGTCGCGCGATCCGGTCGCTTTTCCTGTGGAGCGGGTGTTCGACCTCGCCGTGCTTGCTTCGGACGGCGATGCGAGGAGCCTTCCAGCGTTTGTCGATGCTCTCGACGATCCATCCGAGCCCGTCCGCTGGTGGGCTGCTCAAGGCTGCACGATGGTCGCGAGAGGGGCCGACGGCGAAGGCTTCCCGAACGCCACTGAAGCCGCACTGCAACGAGCGATGAGCGACGAATCGGCGGCTGTCCGCGTGGCGGCGGCCGAGGCTTTCGCGACAGCGGTCCGGGTCGAGCCCGCCATAAAGGTTCTCGAAGAAGTGGTGCGAACGGATGCTCGTTGGCCGAAGCTTCAGGCCCTCAACGTGCTCGACCGTTTAGGCGAGCGGGCCAGACCGTCGCTTCCCGCGCTCAGAGACGCGTTGGCCGACGCGGAACGCGCTGCCGTCTCCGACAACGCTCCGGGCGGCAGTGCCAGTCAATACACCCGCAATCTGCTCACCCACATGATCGCGTTGCTTGAAGGGACCAAGCAACCGTTGGTCTATCCTGCGTTTCGCTGAACCGCGTGGGCATTCACCGCGCACGCCCGTAGCACGGCCCATGGATCAGTAGCCAGCCGCGGCGGCGACCTGCATCATCTGGACAGCCGGTCGGCCCAGCCGCCGGTTGGCCTCGTCAAGCATCTCCTGCGTGCGACTCGCGCCGCAGCGGGTCACGCCCAACTCGCGGAACTTCAGCAGCGCGTCGAGGTCGCGAACGCCGCCGGCGGCCTTGACCTGTACCTTCGCCGGAGAATGCTTCCGCATCAGGGCCAGGTCCTCCATGGTGGCGCCGCCGGTGCCATAGCCGGTGGAGGTCTTGACCCAGTCGACGCCGAGTTCACCACAGATTTCGCAGAGGCGGATCTTCTGCTC
>CAMCQY010000099.1 GCA_945877135.1 Candidatus Kuenenia stuttgartensis | reverse complement strand
CATGCAGGGCCGATGGCGAGGAGCGACGACGGCGGCCTCACCTGGACGCGGCTCGACGACACGCTGCCGCCCAACTACGTGAACTTCAAGAATTGTCCGAGCATCTACCGGATTGTCGATCCGCAGGGAAAGGAACGGCTCTGGGTGTTCGCGGCCCGCACACTCACCGACAAGGAGAACCCACGGCCGATCTCGGGCCGGCTCCAGGGCTGGATGCCGAGGATCGTCAGCGAAGATGACGGAAAAACATGGCGGGAGCAGCCGCCGCTCGCGATGCCCCTCGCCAGCAATGCCCCATTCCGCAACGTGATGACGTTCTCCAGCATGGTGCCACTCAAGGATGGCTCGACGCTCGGCATGTTCCACCGGGGAGCAGGGGGAAAGGATGCCGATCTCCAGGTGCTCCAGTCGGTCACCCGCGACGGCGGGTTCACCTGGTCGGATCCCGTCATGGCCTGCGATGGCACGACACTCGGCGGAAAAGATGCCTGCGAGCCCTGCGTGTTTCGCTCGCCCGACGGCGACGAACTCTGCTGCATCATGCGGGAGAACCGGCGTACTGGGACGAGTCTCATGATGTTCAGCCGCGACGAGGGGGCGACGTGGAGCAAACCGCTCGCCACGCCGTGGGGCCTCACCGGTGATCGCCACCACGGCATCCGATTGCCTGATGGCCGGCTCGTGATCGTGTTTCGGAACGCCGCCCCGCTGGCGCCGGCCCACTTCATCGCCTGGGTCGGCACCTACGATGACATCCGTCAATGCAGGCCGGGGCAGTATCGGGTGAGCCTGCTGCGAACGTTCAAGGACGGCTTCTACCCCGGCATCCACCTGCTGCCCGACGGCACGATCGTGGCCACGACCTACACGACGGCGGGTAAGGATGACGGCGGGTGCTCGATCGTGAGCGTGCGGTTCACGATTGCGGAGATCGACGCCCTCGCCCGTGCGAGAGCGAGCGACTCATCTGACTGAGCCCCCGACGTCCTGATTGCCCCCGTAGCACGGTCTCCCTCAGGCTGCTGACTAAGCCCGTTGGCCCATGCGAAAAGGCCGCCCGGCCCAGCCCGCGTGCGGATTGACACGAGTGTGTACGTGCGTATATCTTTTTTTGCAAGGCTCTGTGCATCGATTGGAATCAACCCGCCGTGGAGAATTAGACCTCATGACCATCGAGCAATTCCGAGCGACCATCAAGCAACAGCCGTTTCGGGCCTTCAACATTCACATGGTCGATGGGCGTGTCTTTTCCGTGGGACACCCGGACTTTGTGGCGGTGTCACCGACCGGCCGCACCGTGATCGTGTTCCAGCCCGACGACAGCTACAGCGTCGTCGATCTCCTGCTCATGTCGGAGCTCGAGGTGCCACCGACGCAGAGCAAGGCTGGATGAAGCCCGGAGCCTGGAAGACCTGGCTCTTGATCGGCGCCACGGGCTTTGGCGGCCCGGCGGGGCAGGTCGCCATTCTCCACCGGGAGGTGGTGGAACGCCACAAGTGGCTCGACGATGAAGAATTCCTCGCCGCCATGCGGCTCTGCATGCTCCTGCCCGGCCCCGAGGCCCAGCAACTGGCCACCTACGCGGGCTGGCGGCAGGGCGGGGTGGCCGGTGGACTGCTCGCCGGCACGCTCTTCGTCATTCCCGGCGCCCTGCTCGTGACAACGCTGGCCTGGCTGCATGCAGCGGGAGAGCACCTGCCGCTCGTCGCGGCGGCGTTTGCGGGCACCCGGCCGGCGGTCGTGGCACTGGTCGCGCTCGCCGCTTGGCGGATCGGTAAGAAATCGCTCCGATCGCCGGCGGCAGTCGTGATCGCGATCGGGGCGCTCGTGGCGCTTGCCGCAGGCGTACGTTTTCCGCTCCTTGTGCTGGCCGCGGGCATCGTGGGCTTCCTGTTGCCGTTCGACCTCGCGCCGCGAGCCGGCGGCAAGGATGCCCACGCGGCCGGTACGGAGGCTGCCATCCCTGTAGCGTCTGCAGACCCCGCATCTGCACGCGGCGGGTCATCGATCCACCACGCGATCATCACCGCCACGGTCTGGACCGCGATCTGGGGAGCCGCCTATCTCGGCGTCAGCCTTCTGCATCTGGCCGGTGGACGAGGCGCAGACATCGCCGCACTCTTCACCAAGACGACGCTCCTCTCGCTGGGCGGCGCCTACGCGGTCGTGCCGTGGGCGCTCGACGAGTCGGTCGCCCGCGGCTGGCTCGCGCCCGCCGAACGCTTCGACGCGCTCGCCATGGGCGAGGCCACGCCGGGGCCGCTGATCCTCGTCGTCACCTTCATCGGGTTTCTCGCCGGCTGGAAGACCGATGCCGGTGGTGCCGCCACGGCGGGCCTGGAAGGGGCCGCGATCGCCACGCTCTTCGCGTTCATTCCTTCTTTCGCGATGATCTTCGCGCTCGCGCCGCTGGTGCGGAGTATCCGGCCGACTTCCGGGCTGGGTCGGGCGATGGTGGCAATCGGCGCGGCCGTCGTCGCGGCCATCGTCTTGCTGTGCCTGAAGCTCGCGGTCGACTCGTTCCTGCCGGATGGCCAGCCGGCATTGCCGCCCATCGCCGTGGCCGCCGTGAGCGCCCTGCTCTTGCTCCGCGGCTGGGCCTCGACGCCGATCGTGGTCGCAGCGGCCGCCGCGGTCGGCGCACTCCTTCAGTCCATTTTCTGACCGCCGCTCGATTCCCTGCTCGATTCGCTACTAGGGCTTCGGTGGTTTCGTGAGGCTCGCGAGCCAGGCGATCAGGTCGCGGAGCTCGCGGCGGGTGAGCTTACCGACCAGGTCAGCGGGCATCGAACTCGGGCCGCTCGTGCGTTCGTCGATCGATGCCACCTTGACGTCTTTGACCGTGCCATCGGCCAGCTTGAGCTTCACCGTATCTGCATTCTCTGACACGAGAATTCCCGCAACAGTCATGCCTTCATCGGTGAGAATGACGGTCGTGCGATAGGCCTCGGCGACTGTTGCATTCGGGGCCACGATGCTTTCGAGCAGATAATTCCTCTGCTTTGTGGCGGCGATGCCATCGAGCCCCGGCCCGACATCGCCTCCCTTGCCCTCGGCGTGGTGGCACCGCACGCACGAGACTTCGCCCTTCGTGAAAAACAGCTCTCGACCCCGCGCGACATCGCCCCCGTCGAGGGTGTCGCTCCACGCAGCGACCATATCCTCGCTGCTCCCGGATGCCGGCGCCGCAGCGGCCTCGCGGCCCAACCGCTTCTGCGCGGCCTCACGCACCTCGAGATGGATCGTCGGATCGAGCGAGCCCGAATCGAGCTTCGCCGTCAGAGTCTTCACCGCTTCAACACCCACCGGAGCGTTTATGTCGGCCAGCAAGCTGACGGCCGCCTGCCGCTCGGCAAGGTCCGCGGAGCCGATCGCCGCCACCAGTTCGGGCACGACCTGCTCCGCCGGAAGATGTGTTACTCGGACGCGTCGCGCCGCGACTCGCACCGCCGGCTGCGGATCATCGCCGAGTTTCTCCGCAACCTCCACGGCCGCCGCTGGACTCGACACCAGCAGGCTGCCCAACGCCTTGGCCCGCGAGGCTGGCGAGCACGACGTGTCGTAGCACCAGTTCACGAGCATCGATCCGGTCGACGTGACCCCCAGTTCGGTCGCCGCCTGCAGCACGGCAAACCGCAGCGGCTCGTCGAGTTTCGAGCCGAGCAGCTCCGGCAGGGCGGCCTCGAGCGCCGCGCGAGCCACGACGGGATCACGTGAAGCCGAGTGAAACTGCCACACACCATTGACCCGGTTTCGCTGTGGCGGTTTCGCCCAGGACCGCAGGGCATCGATCGCCTCCACTCGACGGTCGGTGGCCAGATCGCTCCGCGAGGCCGCGACAGTGAGCAGCCGCGCTCCCTCGGGCGTGCCGATCTTTTCCGCGGCGGAAATCACGCGTCGCACCAGCGCGTCGTCCACCTTGCCCTGCGGCGGCTGATAGGTCGCACATGCCGCCAGCGCCGGCAGGAGATTCGTCATCGGAAGATCATGGATGGCCCGCGCTGCCTCCAGCACGATCTTTGGTTCTTTATCGCTGAGCAACCGGGCGATCTCGGCGTCGCGGCAACGCCGCATGGCGAGGCAGTCGACCAGTCGCACAGCCGCCGAGGGATGCTCTACGAGTGCTGCCCGCGCGCGAGCGTCGAGTGCCCCTGCGAAGCCCATCACGATCGCGTGGCGGAGGTGCGGGTCGACATGGTCACCTTGGACATCGCGGTCCGCCATCGTGACGAGCGACTGCACCACCGGATCGGAACCGGTGCCCAGCTGCCCGAGCGCGATGGCCGCCGCCGAACGCACTTGCAGACTGTCGTCGGCGAGCCGGTCGAGCAGGGCGGCACGAGACGCCTGCCTGCTCGCGGCTACTCCGGCGGCAGTATCCGCGCGACCAGCCCATGCCTCGCCCAGGTTTCGCGCTGCCACAGAGCGGATCTCCCAGGCTGGATCGCCGATCGCGGCCGTGATCACCGACAGCGGCTTCTGTACTGCCGAGCCATCGCCGTTCCCGCGGGACATGTGGCGGGCGATCTGGCACAGTCCCGTAAGAGCATGCACACGTGCCAGGAGCGGCTGCGATTGATCGGTCACAATGGACTCAAACGGCGATGCGTCGCCGCGGCGAGCCAGCTCCCACTGGGCTTCCAGCCGCAGCCGGCGGTCGGCATGCTTCAGCAACTGCACGAGCTGCTCTGCCGCGACGGTGGTCCAGTCACCCGCCAAAAGCGTCGCCACGTCGACGTCTCCTCCAGGCTGCGGCTCGGCCGGCAGGAACCGCCAGATGCGGCCCTTGCCCTCGCCATTCCAGCCCTGCACCCAGTCGCTCACCCAGACCGCGCCGTCCGGTCCAAACTCGACATCGGTCGCGAGCACATTTTTGAACGTTTCTTCCTCATCGTAGGGTTCGAAGCTCGCCCCCTTCGGCCGCAGCCGAAAACTTCGCACGGAACTGCCCGCGGGCCCACCACGAAAATCAGCCAGCAGGAAGCGGCCGTCGAAGTGGGCCGGCAGGCCGGTGCCGGGATAGGCGGCGAAGCCCGAAGGTCCCGCGCCGATGTGGGCCAGCGGCGGCACGAGGCCCGCAGGCTGCGAGGCGTTGGCCAGATGCCAGATCTTCTCACGGTGCCACGGCCCGCGGTCGCCGAGATACTGAAACGCCATGTTCCAGCCGGAATCGCTGCCGGGCATCACGTGCACCAGCCGTGCCTTGTCGCCCGCGTCGGAGTTGTTGTCGACCGTGAAGAGGTTGCCGAGATCGTCGAAGGCGATCTCCTGGGGATTGCGAAGCCCCATGGCAAACACTTCGAAGCCGGAGCCGTCGGGCTCACAGCGGAACACCGCACCGCTGCCCGGATCATGGGCCACGTGGGTCTTGCCCTCTCCGTCCTTGTATTCGACCCTGTAGCCGCGGTCGCCGATCGTGAAATAGAGCCGGCCATCGGGACCGAGCGCCAGCCCGTGCATATCGTGACCACGAAATGCCACGCGGGCGCCGTAGCCCGTCGAGAGCACGGCTCGCTCGGCCGGCGTCGCATCGGCGCGGCCGTCGCCGTCGATGTCGCGGAGCCGGTAGAGGCTTGGGATGCAGGTCAGGAACACGTCGCCGCGGCGGGCAAGGACACCGGCGGCAGTGCCTTCGATGAGTCCGTTGAAGCCATCCGCAAAGACGGTCGCCGTGTCGGCCACGCCATCGTGATTCGTATCGACGAGCAGCCGCACGCGATCATCGTGGGTCTCCCATTCGCGTGCCGTGTCGCCGAGCAGCCGCCGGTGATACGCCTCGCGGTCCTCGACCGACTGCGAGGCGAGGTCAGCATCGACCCATTCGTTCGTGTGGCCCCGATTGTCGCTCACTCCGCGGTTCTGCCGGAACGTCTCGCAGACAAAGACCCGTCCTTTTTCATCTATGGCAAACGCGACGGGGTTCGCCACATCCGGCTCGGCGGCGAAGAGTTTTACCGTCATGCCAGCGGGCATGCCGAAGGCCGCGCTGGCCTTCGTCGGCTCATCCGAGCGGGCCGCAACGACGGGCGGCTTAAGAGCAGGCGGTGTCTCACTAGTGGGCACGGCCACCGCCACGGGCAACACGCCGGCAGCGATCAGGGCGACACCCAGACAGATTTCCCGAAACCGGCTGAACACCATGGCCATGCATCGCCCTCGTTTCTCTTCCTGGGATCCGCTCGCCGAGGCATCGGCGTGGGTCACTGCAATCATAGTTCCTACGCCGAGAGCGTTGGAGCCAACTGTCTCAGATGCGGAATCCGTGAGGGGCTGCCCGTGCCCCGTGAGCCGGCGTTGCTGACAAGTGCAGGCAGGATGCCGGAGCGCAGTCAGCATCGAGTGAGCGGAGGCCAGGATGGCCGGAGCGAACGTCCGGCGACGGGGTCCGGTCAGCCCCGAACCGCCGCCAACTCGGGAGGGGCATGTTATCCCGACCAGGATCGACCACTTCCACCCAGAAATCGCTTTCCGCACCGGTCAGGGTAGTATCGAGGCCATGAAACACGTGCCCTCTGCTCGATCCTCCCGGCATGCGGCCAGCACGAAACGCACACCTCGCCGCTCTGGGGTCACCCCCGCTATCGAGCCACTCGAACAGCGTCACGCGTTCGACGCGGCCGGCCTCCCGGTGGCGATGTGGATCGAGGGCGACAACGGCGACGACAGCTTCTACAAGGGCATCGTCGACTACGCCACGAGCGTCCAGCCGCTCGAATCCAACAAACTGCTGCTTCGGCTTGCCGATCCCGAGTCATCTGACCCGTCGATCAGCGCCAACTTCCAGCTCACCGCCCAGTCGCGGCTGATCGCCTCGATCCTGCAGCTGAGCCAGCGCGGCTTCACCGGGCAGGTGGCCCTCATCCCCGATTTCACAGGCGGCCAGACTTGGACATGGAACCCAACCGGGGGCACGTTCACCGACGTCAACAAATGGGAGAAGGCCTACTATTGGGCCGACCACGCCAACGACGTGCTCACGGCCAACGGATCGAAGCTGTTGATCAGCGAAGTGACGATCGAGGCCGAGTCGAGCGGCATCTCCGCCGATGAGCCCACGCTCCAGGCCATCCGCGACTATCAGAAGTCGCTCTGGCCGACGATGCACGCCGATCCTGGCTTCGTCGGTAGCGGCTTCTCGCATGGCTTCACCAATCTCGCTCAGATGGCCACCTGGACGGTTGGCGACCCCGACAGCCGCCTCCTCGATGCGGCCTATTGCGAGCTCTACAACATGTACAAGCAGGTGGGAGCCGGCACAACCTACGTCGATGCCTACGCCTCATCTGCAAGCGTCACGAATCCCTCGCCTGCAGCCCCCGACACGATCTACACGCTGGCCCGCAACGCGGCCGATCCGGTGCAGGAAGTGTTGGGAACGCCGTCGGTCGATGATCCCGCGAGCACCTTTGGCTATCTCGTCGGCTCGCACACGTCGGGCAACATGCCGACCGATCTGTCGCGAACCTACCTGATGTTCAGCTGCGAGAAGATCGGAGTGGGCGGCTCGCTGATCGATGCATTCGGCACCTGGGACGCCCCGGCAGCGGGGCCGGGAGCCGGCGTGGACGAGTTCGTCGACTTCTGCCAGACGTTCACGAAGGAGTTCATGCCCTTCTGGAATGCGACTGTGCAGCCGAATATCTGCGTCTTCCAGTACCAGCTGCTGCCCCCCACCTGGGTCAACACCGCGTCCTATCAGGTCACCGCCACCCCCACTTCGTTCGACGACTGGCGGTTCGTGATGTGGGACTATCGTGAGTGCCTCACCGATGCCACTTCCCTGGCCGGCTACCACAACTGGCTGCTCGGCTACCTCGCCGACCATCCGCCCTCCAAGCTCGTGCTCTATGTCACCGATCCGAACGTCTTGAAGAACAGCTTCTACGACCCGACGGCAGCGGCGGCGGGCGGTAGCACACCGACCAACTTCGTCGGGTTTCTCAAGCAGGTCGCCACGCTGTCCGCCGCCAAGAAGGTTCCGCTCGAGATTCTCATCGATCGCTCCAGCTTTCCGGCCAGCGAGAGCGGCACGGTCGCTCCCGGCTGGACCCCGCTGCTCTCCGGCCAGCCCGAATCGATCACGCTGCCGGCCGACTGGGCCAACCTGCCCCGCGCGTTCAGCTGGCTCTCCACGCTGCTGGCCAATCCCGACGTGCCGCAGAACGTGATCACCGGCATCACCATCGACCCGGAACTGACGAAGGGCTCGGCGGGCCCCAACGTCGGCTCAGTGGCCTACCAAAACGTCGCGTGCTGGCTCGACTGGGCCAAGCGGCAGGCGGACGTGACGAAGTCGCTCGGCATCGGCATGGCCCTCGAAGTCGATTCGCACACGCTGGCCAAGATGAACACGACGACGTTTCCTGCGACCGGGGATCTAGCCGGCCTCATCCCCCACGCGCCGATCAAACCATACCTCGACGCACAGGGGTATCCATCGTGGAGGCCGAGCGTGTCGGAGCCGATCCTGTCGATGGCCTATATGGAGGCCTACGTCGGCAATGCACCACCGCCGACTCCTCCGAACCAGCCGACTCCGCCCGACCACCCCTCGGCCGGCTCCTATTTCCGCTGGATGACCGACAACGGCGGCACCGATGGCAGGACGCCCACACCCCGATCACCGGCCGATGCGGCGGCCGATTTCCAGCGCAGCCTCCTCGACTGGCCCTACGCCGCGGGGCAGGGGACGATCACCGTGTCGGGCTCCGGCGACAGCCTGACGATGACCGGCAGCGGCACGAATTTCAACGAACTCCAGCAATACGCCGCGATCACATCCGTCACCGCGGACGGCAGTCTCCTCCCTGCCACGGCGCCGTACTGGAAGGTTCTAGACGATGTGCCGTCAGGCACGTCGCTCTCGGTGACGGGGCCTGCAATCGATGTCAGCACCCCGAGCGGCTGGAAGTTTACGGAGCTCACCATGGACTGGCAGGCGCCCAACGTGCCGGCTGGCCTCGAGAACCGGATCACGTTCATGTTCAGTGCGGAGAAGGGGCAGGATCTGCCGTTCTTCGGCTACTGGCAACTGCCCGACTTCCTTTCCTTCATGACGAAGGCCTCAGGCCTCCTTGGCTCGACCGATCCCACCACCGCGATCTTCGTCGACGGCAACGAGGGTCGGGGAGTGCCGCTGGCCAACTACGGCCTCTACAGTCTCAAGCAGATCTGCTCGGCATGGAAGATCGCGACCTACCCGGGAACGCCAGACGTGATCGCACCGAAGGCTCCGCAGGTCGCCCTCATGCGCGATACGGGCCGAAGTGCCAGCGATCGCATCACGAGCGACGGCCGGCTGGCCGTCGTGTCTGAGTCGAGGGCGAGGGTTCAGTATTCGACGAACGGCGGAGTGCGGTGGAGGCAGAACTTCCAGGCCACGCCCGGCCGCAACATGGTGCACGTCCGCCAGATCGACGCAGCCAACAACATCTCGCCAGCCACCGCATTCAGCTTCACGCTTGATCGCTCCCGCCCGATGGCGCCTCAGGTGATGCCCGCCCGGCTGGCCGGCATCAACCTCTATGCCATCGTGACCCGCGACGCCGCCCTGTCGGTGCGACGCCTGGAGAGAAACTCGCTGGTCGAGTATTCGATCAACGGACGTGGCGGGTGGAGTCCATGGAGCTCCGACTACGCGCCTGTCGCGGGTCGAAATGCCGTCCGTGTCCGACAGGTCGACGTGGCGGGCAACGTCTCGGCCGCCAGCCGTGCCCTTGCGTTTCGGCTTGTCCCCACGACTGCTGCGGCTTCATCACGATCACTCCCCGTCCCATCGACTTTCGAACTGCTCTCGCTCACCCCGACACCGTCGTTTCGCCGGTTCGGAAGCCGCCCGCCAATCGTGTAAGCCGACGCGAGGAAAACCGTAACGATTGCCCCGGTCCCCGAGGATAGGCGCTGGCTACAATCGATCCCATCCTCATGAGGCGGGCGGTTGCTGCCGGCGAATGGTGCCGGCGGTGACTCGACGCGCTTCCACCCGACGGGCAAGGCATTGGCATGAGCGGCAGACCCCACGGCGATTCGTCCCACGGCAATGCGGTCGATTGCATCGTCTGCGGCACCTGCGTCGCGGACATCCTCGTCCGCCCGGTGCCACTCTCGCAGCCGGTCGGTGCCGGTCGGCTGTTTCACGTCGATCCAATCGAGGTGACCACAGGCGGCATCGTCTGCAACTCCGGCACCGCCATGCAGCGGCTCGGGCTTCGCGTGGCGGCGTCGAGCCTGGTGGGCGACGATCTCTGGGGCGGCGTCGTCCGATCGCGGCTGGCGGCCCAGGGCATCGACACCGCGGCGCTCGAACCGCACGCCACGCTCGCCACCAGCACGACCGCCGTGCTGATCGACCCCAGCGGCGAACGTAGCTTCGCCCATCATGTCGGCGCGCCGCACGCCATCGATCTCACCTTCATCAGGCGGCAGGCCCCCCACTTCGGCAACAGCCGCATGGCGCTTGTCGGCTATTTCGGACTCTTGCCCTCCCTCGAGCCGGTGCTGGCCGACGCGGTCGCGACGATCAAGGCGACAGGCTGCGGGGTGGCGCTCGAAACCGGCGGCTCCGGGGGCACGCTCGCACAGCTCGCGCCGGCACTCAAGCACGTCGACATCTACGTGCCAAGCCTCGACGAGGCGGTCCAGCAGACCGGCCTCTCCGACCCGAAGGAGATCATCGCCTGCTACCGACAGCACGGAGCAGGTGGGGTCGTGGGCGTCAAACTCGGCACGCGTGGCACGCTCCTGAGCTCCGCGGCCGGCGACGTGTTCGAGATTCCGTGCGTGCCCGCCCCCGGACCGGTCATCGATACGACCGGCGCCGGCGACTCTCTTCTCGCCGGCCTGCTCACGGGCATCCTACGGGGCATGCCGCTTCGCGAAGCCGGCCTGCTCGGCGCCGCGACCGCCGCCTGCTGCGTGACGGGCCTAGGCGCGACCGCCGGCCTGCGCTCGTTCGACGAGACGCTCCGACTGGCCAACGCGTCGTAGAGTTCGTCCCTCGCTCGCGCTTCGGGCTTGCATGGGAATCGGCCTCATCTTCCCGCAACATCCAAGCAAACGCGACGGTTCCCCGCCCATCCAAGCCCGCAGCGCAAGCAAGGGGATGCGGGTGGCCATGCGAATCGCCCTCCGTCAGTGAGGCTACGCGTCACCGCAGGTGAAAATCGATCACCAGCGGGAGATGATCGCTGGCCGTCTTCGAGAGGCTCGTTCTCACGATCCGGGCCTGCCGCACCGCGATTGCCCCGCGGACGAACGCCTTGTCGAGCGAGCCGACCGCCAGCCATGCCGGAAATGACCGGAATTTTCCCGCGGGACTCGTCACCTGCGCAAAGCCGTTGGCGGCCAAGCCCGCGGCGGCGAGCGTGTCGCGCCAATCGTTGAAGTCGCCCACGACGAGCGTCGGCAGACTGTCGGCCGACCGAAAGAGCATGTGGCCGAGCAGGCGGTCTATCTGCCAGTGCCGCTCCCGTTCCGCGAGGCCCAGATGCGTGTGCACCAGGTGAAGCGGGCCCTCGGGGCTGTCGACTAGCAGCAGTTGCGCGCCGCGCGGCTTTCGCGTGCCCTGCCGCAGCAGGATCCGGTGGCGGCTCTCCACCGGCCAACGCGATAACACCAGATTTCCATAGCTGCCGTTGCCAACCGCCACGTTTGCCTGAAACACCGAGTGGGCGCGGAAGTAGCGAGAGAGGAGCCGCGGCTGATCGTCGAACCGGCTCCGCCGCACATGCCGATCCACCTCCTGCAGGCAGATCATGTCGGGATTCTCCGCCTCGATGCAGTCGATGATCCGCGCAAGTGAATACCGCCGGTCGCGGCCACCGATCCCCTTGTGGATGTTCCAGCTCAGCAATCGCATGAGAAAAAACGCTGACCGCGGTCAGCCTTTCTGTTTCTGCCGCATGTAATACCGTTGCACGCGGGCCACGCACGGGCGGCCGTCGGGGCTCTTCGTCGTGCAGGCGGCATCGGGCTGACCTGCCTGCTGCACCACCGCGCGGACCCGCGAGGGCACCGGCTCGGCGAGGTCGGCATCGACGTCGTCTACGCTGAGACCGTGGCAGCAGCAGAGGGGCCCGGCGGGATCCTTGGGCCAGTAGAGGCCGTGGGCGGCGTCCGCATCCACGCTCCGCTCGAAGAGGTCGAAGTAGGCGACGGGGCAGGCGTCGGTCGCGCACCAGTAGGCCGGCTCACCGAGCGACTCGGCTACGTCGGAGGCCAGGTGGGCCCGCAGGGTTTCCGGCCCCACGGGCAGGCCATCAGCGCCGCACCGCGGACACCGGGGCGGCAGGCTCGAATCGGGCTCCTTGCAGAAGGCCTTGTTCATGATCACTCTCGTTCACAGATGCTCATCTTCCCGATCTCCGGATTGTAGCCTAGGCTTCCACCATGCACGCTCACGACGATATCCGCATCGGCACGCTCGTCCCCGCCCACGACCGCACCGCGGAGGTGATCCGCCAGTTGCTGCCGCACGGGTTCGAGACCTTTCAGATCAGTTTTGGCAAGAGCGTTGGCGACGCCGATCTCTCCGGCCTGGCCAACGCCGTCCGGCGGGTGCTCGACGCCTTCCCGGTCGCGAGCGGCGACCTGCCGCCGAACGTGAGCGCGATCGGCGTCTACGGCAATCCGGTCACGAGCCCCGAAACGGTCCGCGACTGGGAGCGGCTCATCGACGCGGCTGCCGCGTTCGGCTGTGACGTCGTGTCGGGCTTCGCGGGACGGATTCCGGGCCGGCCTGTGCCGGAGTCCTATGGCCGGTTCGGCGAGGTGTTTCGGCCGCTCGCCGCCCGCGCAGAGGCAAAGGGTGTGCGGCTTGCCTTCGAGAACTGCGAGTCCCGCGGCACCTGGGAGGCGGGCGACCGCAACATCGCCCACGCGCCACAGGCCTGGGAGGCGATGTTCGGCGAGGTGGAGAGCCCGGTGATCGGCCTCGAGTGGGAGCCGTGCCACCAGATCGTCAGCTTCGTCGATCCGCTCCCGCAGCTGCGCCGCTACTGCCACCGTATCTGGCACATCCACGGCAAGGATGCGACAGTCTTGTGGGACGTGGTTCGCCAGCACGGCATCCGCGGCGGCGTGCAATACATCCACCACCGCACGCCCGGCTTCGGCGACACGAACTGGACCGACCTCATCAGCACGCTCAGGCTCCATGGCTGGCGGGGCAGCATCGACATCGAGGGCTTTCACGACCCCGTCTACCGCGACGCCCTCGAGACCACCGGGCAGGTGGCGGCGCTCGACTACCTCAGACGCTGCCGAGGCGGCCGCTTCGTGCCGAACGTGTTTTAGCCATCGTGGGCCATCGTGGGGGGTGCTCCATCCAAGCCCGCAGCGCAAGCAAGGGAAACCGCGATCCATCACCTGGAACGCAGGCCCGGATTCCCTCGCTGGCGCGTCGGGCTTGTATGAAAACCGCCTAACCGTTCGTCCGCACCGCGGCCGACATCGCTTCGATCACCTGCCGCAATTCGTCAGGCGTGATCGTGAACGGCGGCACGGCATACATCACGTTGCCGATCGGCCTCAGCCAGACAGAATGCTCGAGGATCAAAGGCGCGAGCTGCTTCCGATCGAATGCCTTGTCGGTTTCGACCGCGAGAAAGCCGCCGCGGCAACGGACCTCACGCACGTGCCCGAGCGCAGCCAGCGGCCCGAGTTCCTCGCGGCCCATCCGCTCGATCGCGGCCACCCGCTCTGCCACAGGCTCACGCTCGAACAGGTCGAGCGAAGCGTTGGCCGCCGCACAGCAGAGCGGATTGCCCATGTAGGTCGGCCCATGCATCAGCGCATGATCGGACTGGTCGCTGTAAAACGCAGCAAACACCTCTGTGGTCGCCATCGTCACGGCCATCGGCAGCGTCCCTCCGGTCAGAGACTTGCCGAGGCAAAGGATGTCGGGCACCACGCCGGCCCGGTCGCAGGCGAGCCGTGTGCCGGTCCGCCAGAAGCCGGTCCCGATCT
>CAMCQY010000098.1 GCA_945877135.1 Candidatus Kuenenia stuttgartensis | reverse complement strand
CGTGCATGCCACGGGAGGCTGCTGCGACGCGCATCACAAGCCCCGTTCTCACGACACCTCGCGGATTGCATGGGCGAAACTGCTGGCCCGGGTGGGGGAGGAGTTTCCGCTTGAGTGCCCGAACTGTGGCGGCGACATCCGGCTGATTGCGTTCAGACCGTTTTACCAGCACGTACACGAGAACCGAGACATCTTCCAGGGACGGATAGACGAGCTGCCCGGGATCGACATTTACAGCCTCTGACCGGTGCCGGACGCGACCCACGCATGTCGGGAAACCGCGAATTGTGACGCGGTCTGCGCGGACGGCAGAAAAACGCCACCGAAGCGGGCGCGGGGCGTTTCGAGAAACCCGCTCCGGACGCCCGGGCCGCGCCTCCCGACGCTCACGAGTCGCTTATCGGCCGGAAGACCGTTGCGGTAGTGCCATTGACCGGCTTATCCTGCGCGGTCTTACACTCGCTGTCGCTGCTCATCAGTGCCCGGGCCTCTCGCATCGACCGAGCTCGCGTGCAGTTGGGCTTTACATCCCGCTATGACGCCCGCGCCGTGGTGTAGCGCACCGTTGCCGGTATGGGATCGAAACGCGCATGACGAACCTTTCCGCAAACACGGATGCCCCGCGGCTTACCGCCGTGCTGGTTGCCGCTCGCGGCGATGGGCTGATCGACCGCACCCTTGCGCACCTGAAGCGGCAGACGATGGCTCGGGCGATCGAAGTCCTGATCTTCACGCCGAATCCCGCGCGTCTGGTGCTTCCTGAGGGAACGGAGCAGTTCTTTCACAGCGTGCGCATCCTGAACACGGGTGACGAGCGCCGCGTGGGCGCGCTGCGGGCCGAAGGCATCCGCCAGGCAGCAGCGCCTTATGTGGCGATGACCGAAGACCACTGCTATCCCAATGCGGTGTGGGCCGAGGCCTTGGTGACGCAGATGGACGCGGGTGCCGACGTGGCGGGACCACGGATCGACAACGCCGACCCGCGCACCGCCACCAGTTGGGCGGCCTACCTCATTGCCTATGAGCCATGGATCGGCGGCGGCGAGGCCCGTGAGATGCGTTTTCTTGCCGGCCATAACAGCTGCTACCGGCGTCAGACCGCGATGGGCTACGGCGATGAGCTCACGCACCTGATGAGCAGCGAGGTCAACCTGCACTGGGATTTGGCCGACCGCGGCCACCGGGTCGTGTTTGAACCCAAGGCCCGCTGCCGCCACGTGAACATCACGCGGCCGGGTGTTCTCATGCGTTCGATGTTCCACCACTCGAGGGTCTTCGGGTGGAGGCGCGGTGTGCCGCTGTCGTTTCTCAAGCGTGTGCTCTACGCCGGCGCCGCGGTCAGTCTGGTGCCGCTCTTGAGGCTCAAGCGTAGCGCCGGGCCGATCCTGCGCGCGCTTCCTCGTGATATCTCACGTATTCGAGTGCTTGGGGTACTTGCGCCCAGTTACGTGGCCAGTGGCTGGGGGGAGGCGTTTGGCCTTCTACGTGGGCCGGGCCTTTCGCCCGAGGCGGAGTGGGGCATTGAGTTGGATCGTTCTGCGTCCATCCACCCGTCGGAGGAGTACTTGGGCGATGGCGCTACAGAGGCAGGCGATGAGGATCCGCCGGCGCCGAGCTTCGAGGGGTTGGTGGGCATCGGGGTCATCGGCTGCGGTACGCTGGCCCGCGAGGTTCACCTGCCGGTGTTGGGTGGCCTTGCGGGAGCGCGGGTTGTGGCGGTGGCCGATCCCGATCCCGCGTCGCGCTCGGCGGCCGCGGCGTTGGCGAGGGACGCCGCGTCCTATGCCAATCCGACGGACCTGATCGCCGATCCTACTGTCCACGCGGTGATCATTGGAGCGCCCACCGGACTGCATGCCGATCTTGCCGTGGCCGCTTTTAAGGGCGGCAAGCACGTCTATTTAGAGAAGCCCATTGCTGCCACGCTCGCCGACGGTGAGCGGGTCGTCGCAGCGTGGCGCGCCACAGGTCGGGTGGGCATGGTGGGTTTCAACTACCGTGCCCGCACGGCGTACAAGCGGCTGAAGGCCGCCCTCACCGCTCGGCGCATCGGCAGCGTGGTGCTGGTGCGCAGCACCTTCAGCACCGCGCCCGGACAGGCCCAGGGCTGGCGCTGCGATCCGGCCAAGGGCGGCGGAGTGTTGCTTGACCTGGCTTCGCACGAAGTCGATCTCGCCGCCTGGCTGTTGGAGGAGCCGCTCGAAAACGTGCGCTGCGCGACGAGCGCGCAGCGCTTTGAGGGCGATACGGCCCGCCTCAGCGCAAGCACCGCGTCGGGTGTGGCCTTCGAGGGCTTTTACAGCTTTCGTGCGGTCGATGAAGCGCGGCTCGAAGTCTACGGGGATCGCGGCAAACTCACCGTCGACCGCTACGGCGGGCTGAGTGTGGAATCGCGGGGTACCGGAGCACCCGGCCCGGTAGGGCGATTGCTGTCCGCTCTTGCGCAGGCCCGCCACCTGGGTACCCTGATCGGGCGCCGGCGTTCGCCTTGGAATGAACCCACGTTTGCGATTTCGCTTCAGCGCTTCGTTGATGCCGTGCGGTACGGTGCCCGCCCCACGCCCGACCTCGATGCGGGCCTGGCCAGCCTGAGGGTCATCGAGGCCGCGCGAGAGACGGCTACGCCATGAACGCTCCTGTACTTTCGGCCATCGTGATGACGCCCGACACTTGGCACACCATGCGGCGAACCCTTGCGGCGCTGCGGGGCCAGACGCTGCGTCACTCGATCGAGCTGGTTTTGGTGGGGCCGAGTCTCGAAGCGCTCGATGTGCCCGAGGCGGAGATCGCAGGCTTTGCACAGGTTCGTAAGACGGCTGCGCCCCCGAGCCCGCGCATCTTGGGGGAGAGTTCCGCCGCGGGGGTGCGCTCGGCCAGCGCGGCACTCGTGGTGTTTACTGAGGACCACTGTTTTCCGGAGCCGGGCTGGGCCGAAGCGCTCGTGAAGTTCCATGCCGACGGCAACTGGGCCGGGGTTGAGCCCACGTTCATCAATGGCAATCCCGACAGCGTCGCCAGCAAAGTGCAGTTTTTGGTGGAGTATGCGCACAGCGCCCCGGGCGAGGCCAAGGGCGAGGCGCCCTTCATCGCGGGTCACAACAGCTGCTATCGGCGCGACGCGCTGCTGCACTATGACCGTGACGGCGGTCTGGCCGACTGGCTGGAGGTTGAGTTCCTGATGCATCAGGACATGGGCCGGCGCGGCCTGCGGCTTGGCCGCTCGGCCGAGGCCCGTACTCACCATTACAATTGCTCGCGGGTCGGTGCGACCCTGTCGTTTTCCTGGGTTTTTCCGCGGGTGTTCGCCGCTCACCGTGCGCGGCGCCTGGGCCCCGTTCAGCGGCTGAAGCTGGCGCTGACCTGGCCGCTGATCGCGCCGCTGCGCTTTCAGCGTATTTGGCCCCTGGCCTGGCGGCTCTATGGCACGGCCGCAGCGCTACGGCTCTCACCGCTGCTACTGGCCAATCTGATGGTGTCGGCCGCGAGCGAGGGAGCCGGGTATGTGCTGGGGGCGGGGCGGCACCCGGAATTGGCGTTCGGATTGGAGTTTCACCGCGACCGCTTTTTTAGGTCCGGTGATCGCTTTCCGGATGTCGAGGCGTGAGTCTTTCCACGAGCCAGCCTCAGCGCCCGGCCCTCGAGCTCGGCACTGACGTTCTCCCCATCTCTTGATCCAGTCCGGCCGGCAGGCGGCTCGATGCGGCGTGCTCCGCCGTGAGAGGGGGATAGAGACATCCAAAAACCGCAGTTTCCGGCAGATTTCACGGTGGATGCGTTAGTTTTCCCGCCGCACGGGAGATATCACCAGAGAATGTCATACAACGCGATGAGAGTGTCGGCAGCCCACGCAGCGGCTTGGTTCTGTGCCGTCTCCACGACGGCTGCGGCCGTCGGTGCGTCTCCATCCGTCCGGCTCCCCGACGCGCACCGCCCGCTCCTCGCAGCCCACTGCCTCAAGTGCCACGGTGCCGAGGATGCCGAGGGGAATGTCCGGCTCGATGACCTGCCTTTCGAGATCGCGTCGGTCGAGACGGCCGAGCGGTGGCAGAAGGTGCTCAATGTGCTCAACTCCGGCGCGATGCCGCCGGAGGACGAGCCGCCGCTGGCGGCCGCCGCCAAGGCCGACCTCGTCGACGACCTCGCCCAGACGATGGTCGCCGCCCGCAGGAGCCTGGCCGACCAGCGGGGCAAGGTCACGATGCGGCGGCTCAACCGTCGCGAATACCGCAACACGCTCCGCGACCTGCTCGGCGCCGAGATCAATGTCGCCGAACTGCCCGCCGACACCGGCAACGGCTCGTTCGACACGGTCGGCTCCAACCTCTTCATGTCGAGCAACCAGTTCGAGCAATACCAGGCCCTCGGCCGCGAGGCGATCGAGGAGGCCCTCGCGCGGCATACGGCACGCGGCCTCGTGCAGCGGCATCGTTACGAGGCCGAAGAGGCGTTGCGGAAGCTCGTCAAGGTGATCCACGAGGAGATCGAGCAGCGGGATCGGGCCCGCCGCTGGGTGGCGGCTGTCGATGCCGCGGCGGCGCGGCCGGAGAATGCCGCGATCGTCGCCGAGATCCGCAAGCAGTCGAAGAACGACGCCGAGTTTCGCCGGTCGTGGGACCGGATTCCGGGAGCGCCCTCGCCGGTCGACTATGGCTTCGGTGAGCCGTTCATCGCCGTCGTCGGCAACGCCGTCGACAAGGCCAACGCATCCTTGAATCCGTCTTATCTGCCCTATCACCAGCATGCGCTCACGCCACGGGGCATCGACACGGGGGCCTATCTCGCCAACCAGACGCTGCATCCGGCGATCCTCGACAACGGCTACGTCTCCACCGTCGTGCCGCACCAGTGGCCCCCCGGCGATTTCGTCGTGCGGTTTCGGGTCGCGGGCAACGAGCAGGCGACGCCCGAGCGGCGGTTCATCGAGTTTGGCATCCACCCGCGGTTCGGGCAGATTCTCTCGACCCACGAGGTGACGGGCACGCTCGAGCATCCGCAGGTGATCGAGGTGCCGATCACGCTCACCCGCAAGCACACCGACACCGGCGACCGCACGCTCTTCATCCGCGAGAAGAACAGCATCGACTCCAACGACCTGGCTCATCGCCGGTTCAGCGAAGGAAAGAAGAAAAACGGCATCGGCCCCGAATACTGCATCTGGGTCGATTGGCTGGAGATCGAGCGCGTGCCTGCCGCGGCCACGACGGCCCCCGGCATCGCGATCCTCGAAGGCATGCTCGACGACAAGAAGCCCCCCAGCCGCAGCCAGACCGAGGCGGCGCTCGAGGCCTTCGCCCAGTCGGCCTTCCGCGGCACGCTCCCGCCGCCGAGCTTCGTCGGGAAGCTCATGGCGATCTACGATCACCGGCTCGCCGCCGGCGACAAGCACTCGGCCGCCCTCAAGGAGACCCTCTCCGTGGTGCTGGCGGCGCCGATGTTTCTCTACCTGGCCGAGCCTGCCGTAGAAGGCCAGCTGCGGCCGCTCACGCAGCCGGAGCTCGCCAGCAGGCTCTCGTACTTCCTCTGGGGCGCACCGCCCGACCGGGAGCTTCGCGATCTCGCCGCGGCGGGCAAGCTCGCGGAGCCCGCCGTGCTGGCTGCCCAGGCCGAGCGGCTCCTTGATGACCGCCGCTCGCAGGGGTTTCTCGAGCCGTTCGTCTATCAGTGGCTCGGCCTCCACCGGCTCGACTTCTTCGAGGTGAACCGCACGAAGTTTCCCGATTTCGACAACAGCACGCGGCTGGCCGCGAAGCGTGAAATCTATGAGACCGTCGGCCACCTGCTCCGCACCAACGGCAGCCTCCGCGACCTGCTCGCGGCCGACTATGTCGTGGTCAATAACGTCCTCGCCCGCCACTATTGCTTCGACGGCGTGGCGGGTGACCACTTCCGCCCGGTGCCGCTGCCGGCCGGCTCGCCGCGGGGCGGCTTCCTCGGCATGACGGCATTTCATCTCATGGGGGGCAACGGCGACGAAACGAGCCCGGTGGAACGGGGCGCCTGGGTGCTGCGAAAGATGCTCGACGATCCGCCGCCCCCCGCCCCGGCGAACGTGCCGGCCATCGCGCGGCTGGCCGGCAAGGCGGTGACGCCGGCCGAGCGGCTGCGGCTGCACCAGGAAGAGCCGCAGTGTGCCAGCTGCCATCGCCGGATCGACCCGATCGGGCTGGGCCTCGAAAACTTCGACGCCATTGGCCAGTGGCGCACGACCGACAGCTACAAGGCCGAGGGGAGTAAGGACGTGAAGACCTGGGCGATCGAGCCGGCCGGCGCCCTCCACGGCGGCCCGTCATTCGCCGACTTCCATGAGCTGCGCGGCATCATCGCCGCCCGGCCCGACGCCTTCGCCCGTGGCTTGAGCCGGGCGCTCGTCGAATACGCCCTCGGCCGCCCCTGCGGCTTCAGCGACGAGCCGCTGCTCGACGCGATGGTCGCGCAGGGCAAAACCAAAAACTTCCCGATCCGTGAGCTGATCCAGGCCCTCGTGGCCAGCGATGCCTTTCACACGAAATGAGGCCCCCACCGTGAGCCATCTCCCCAGCCGCCGCCACGTGCTCCGCTCGACCGCCGGCGTGGTCGCGTTGCCGTTTCTGCCGTCGCTCGGGTTTCGGCGGTTTGCCGCGGCGGCGGCGGCCGCCCCTCCCGCCAGGCGGCTCGTCTTCCTCGGCTTCGGCTGGGGGGTCACCGAAGACTTCTGGTATCCCGACATCAAGACACCCGGCCCCGACTACGCCCTGCCGCCGGGCCTCGCGCCGCTCGACCGTCACAAGGCCGACTTCACGATCGTGCAGGGCCTGTGGAACAAGTATTCGAACGAAGGCCACTGGGGCAGCACGATGTGGCTCACCGGCGCCAATCGCTATGCCCAGCCCGGGCAAAACTTCCACAACAGCGTCTCGGCCGATCAGGTCGCCGCCAGCCAGATCGGCCTCCACACGCGGTTCGCATCGCTGCAGTTCAACTACGGCGAGAAGGAGGGCGACTCGGGCCATGGCCCCGGCCTCTCGATGGCGTGGGATGTCCGCGGCAAGCCGGTGGGCGGGCAGAACGGCCCCCTCGCCGCCTATCACAGGCTCTTCTCGGCCGACGGCACGCCGGTCGAGAAGCAGCGGGCGCTGCTCGCCGAGAGGCGGAGCGTGCTCGATGCGGTGCTCGACAACGCCCGATATCTGCAGAAGGGCTTGAGCACCACCGACCAACAAAAGCTCGACGAATACTTCGAGGGCATCCGCGACATCGAGACGCGGCTGGCCAAGGACGAGCAGTGGATCGGCGTGCCGCAGCCGCAGGCGCCGCTCGCCGAGCCCAAGCAGCCGGTGTCGGGCCGCGACGAGATCGGGCTCATGTACGACATCATCGTGGCGGCGTTCCAGACCGACAGCTCACGGGTGATCACCTACCGCCAGCCGGTGGCCTCGCTCCTGACGAGCCTCGACATCAAGGTGCATCCGCACGACATGAGCCACTACCACGGCAGTCGCAACGAGAAGCTCGACGCCTCCCAGCGGCGCGATCTCGCCCAGACCGAACTCTTCGCCGGCTTCCTCGACCGGCTCAAGGCCGCCTCCGAGCCAGAGGGCACGACGCTCTTCGATCACACGACGGTGGTCTTCGGCAGCAACATCCGCACCGGGCACGAACTCACCAACTGCCCGACGGTCATCGCCGGCCGTGGGGCGGGCGTGAAGCTCGGCCAGAACCTCGTCGTGCCGAAGAACACGCCGCTGTGCAACGCCTGGCTCACGCTGCTCAAGGGCTCGGGCGTCGACGTCGACCGCCACGGCGACTCAACCGGCACGATCTCCGACCTTGTGGCCTGACCGCCGTGGTGAAATCGGCCGTCGCGATCAGCCCGTGAATGTTTCATCGCTGGCCGTACCGCCCCTCGAGAATGCCCGCGAGTGACAGGTCTTCGTCCAGCGTGGGCCAATGGATTCCAAAAGGCGAAAGTTCGATCGCATCGAGGTCGGCCGGAGCGGCGTGCTCCAGACGCGGATTGCCCGCGATCGGGAATCGCACCTCATGCCCGCTGGAAAGGCGAACGTGGATGAAACCCCGCTCATGCCAGGCCTTCACGGCCGGATCCACCAAAGTGCTCGAACCATTTTTCTCGGACGAGTTCGCGGTGCTCATTGATCAACTCCTCGGCTTTTGACAGCTGGCGAATGTTGAGCCCTGCAGAATCCCTCAGGGCAACTTCCGGTTCAACGACCAACACGGCCTCACCGTCTCCGCGGCGAACATGCACATGAATCGGAGAGTGGTCATTGCTGTAGAAACAGAATGACAAACCGTCTTTACGAAAAGATCCTCGGCATCGCCGCATTCTATCGAGCAAAGGGTATGCCCTGCCTCGCAAATGAAAAATCGGCATTTTTCCGGAGTATTTACAGCGGTTGCCTGCCCGGGGTGAGCCCAGGCGATGGCGACGGAGGCGTCGGCGACGAAACGGGTGTCACCTCTCCCTGCAATCGCGTTCTGGCCGCATTTTCACTTGGGGAAAATCCCGCGTTAGATTTGGCGGGGCCGCGGGGATACGTCGGGCATGTCGTTCCGGGCCGTTCGGCCGTCGCTGGGGAGGGGTTATGGGTCCAAAAATCGCTGCTCGCGGGTTTACTCTCGTGGAGCTTTTGGTCGTGATCGCCATCATCGGCACGCTCGTCGGGCTACTTCTGCCGGCGGTGCAGGCCGCCCGGGAAGCGGCGCGGCGGAGCGACTGCTCGAATCGCCTCAAGCAGCTCGGACTGGCGATCCACACGCACGAGTCGGCCAACCGCGTGCTCCCCTACGGCCGCGGCGGGCATCTCGCAAGCAACATCTACAGCGGCACCACCGTCTACGACAACACCACGCCCGACCCGGGCGTCAATGGCTACCCTGGGGCCGGGGTCTGCAGCGGCTTCATCGCGATCCTGCCCTCCATGGAAGAGCAGTCGCTCTACGACCGCATCGTGACCGTGAAGCTGGCGAATGCCAACAACGGCAATTCTGCCTGGGGCACCCAGTTGCCAAACATCCTCTGCCCGTCCGACAGCCCACGCGACAAATCGATCATTGTCTTGGCCGCCGCGCTTGGCCAGACCAACTACGTCTGGTCGCATGGCGACAAGTACGACAACCTCAACGTCGACGAAAAGGTCGCCCCGACGACGATCGGCATGCGAGGACTCTTCGGTCTGAACAGCGCCGTGAAAATGTCGGAAATCACCGACGGGCTTTCCAATACTGTTGCGCTCTCGGAGTGCACACGGCCGTCGGGCAGCGGATCGGGCGCGGCGGCGAATGGCTCAGATGCCAACTACAAGGTCTACGGCAACAATCCCGCGTCGTGCCTCTCGGATTTCCAGGGTGCAAGCTGGCGGCAGGCGGCGCAGGTCAACGATCGAAACCGATCCGTGGGAACTCGATGGAACTCGGGCCTCCCGTCAATCACCGGATTCAACACGGTCCTGCCGCCCAACAAAGGAGTGTGTAACCAATTCGCCGCGCCAGACATGGGCATTCTTCCGCCCCGCAGCCGCCATGCCGGTGGTGTGATGGCCACGTTTGCCGACGGTGCGGTGAAGTTCATCGCCGAAAACATTGACTACGGCGACATCACGAAGACGCTGAGCACCTCCAACACCAGCCCCCGGTGGCCGCAAAGTCCCTACGGCGTCTGGGGGGCTCTCGGCACGAAGTCGGGCGGCGAAACCGCAAAGCTCGACTGAAATGTTTCGAGACCATCCTTCGCGGAGAATGATCAGCCCATGGCCTGTGTCCGTTTTTCTCTCGTCCTGCTGGCGACGGCGAGCCTGTTGGCCGCTGCCCCCGGCTGCAACCGCTACCACGAGGATGAATGGAGCCGCGCCTGGCCGGCTCGCGTGCCCGTCTCCGGCGCGGTCACCCTCGACGGTCAGCCTGTCCAAGGGGCCCATGTCGCCTTTGCGACCGACCGCGGCGGCAAAGCCTATGTCGCCACGGCCGTGACAGATGCACTTGGACGATTCCGGCTGCAGACGTTCCGGCCACAGGACGGCGCGGTTCCCGGACCACATCGCGTGCAGATCGAGAAAACCAGTTTCTCGGAGCCTCCCCACGATCTGCCGATCGAGGCCAGCTTTACGCCCGTCGAAACCTCCCACCTCCCGAAGAGATATCGAGACGCTAAAACCTCCGGCCTCACCGCCGAGGTGACCGAGCAGGGGCCCAATGAGTTCGTGTTCAAACTCTCGTCCAAGTGAGCCGCTGATGGCCGGCCTGCTCATGCCCTCCGGCGACGACGCCCCCGACGAGCCGGCCGAGGATTTCGTGGCCACGCTCGTCGGCCACCAGCGGCAGGTCTATGCGTTCATCGCCACGCTCCTGCCCCACGCGGCCGACATCGAGGATGTCTACCAGCAGACCTGCCTCGCCCTCTGGAAGAAGCGCGATCTCTACGACCCGACCCGCGACTTTTTCCCGTGGGCCTGCGGCTTCGCCAAGCACGAGGCCTATAAGCACATCCGCCGGGACTCCCGCCGGGTGCATCTCTCCGCGGAAATGCTGGCTCTCGTGGCCGACACGGCGCTCGCAGACCCGCGGCCCGACGACCGCAGCCTCGCCCTCGACATGTGCCTCGGCAAGCTCCAGGCCGACCACCGCGACCTGCTCCGCCGCTGCTACGAGGGCACGGAGCCGATCAAGCAGATCGCCGCCGCGATGGCGATCTCGGCGGCGGCCCTCACGATGCGGCTCCAGCGGATCCGCACTGCGCTCGTGCGGTGCGTGGAAAAGACACTCGCCGCCTGGGAGGGGTCATGACCGACACGTCGAACCCCACCATTCCCGGCCACGGCGCTGACCACGGCGATCCAGAGCCTGGCGACGACCTGGCCCGGCTCACCTCCGCAATGTGCGACGGCACGGTCACGCATGCCGACCGCGATCGGCTCGAGCGACTCCTCGTCGATCCACTCGCAAGGCGGGAATACGTCGCCCGGCTTCGCGTGCATGCGGACCTGACCTGGCGGTGGCGGAAGGCGCCGCGGCAGATGGTCTTGCCGCCGCGGCCCCGCCCCAAGCCTGTGAGCCCGCTGCTGGATGCCACGCCGCCCGCCGCCCGGCGCGAGCCGCCCGCAGCCTGGTCGCCGCGGTGGCGGGGCATCGCCGACATGGCATTCGCTGCCGCTGCCGTGATCGTGGGGCTCGTGGTGATGCGGGCCATCGATCAAGGCTGGCGGCAGACTGCCACCGATATGCTCGCTCGCATCGTCGCGATCGACGCCGCCGCCTGGCAGCCCGACGCGGCCGTCTATGCGCTCAACGACACCGTCGCGGCGGGAGACGTGCTCAGCCTCGCCGGAGGGCTCGTGGAACTTTCCTACGCCGACGGCACGGCCGTGGTCCTCGAGGGACCGGTCTCCTTCGAACTCCGCGGCCCCGCCGAGGGCCGGCTCAGCCGCGGCCGGCTCACGGCCACGCTCGGTGACAAGAGCCCGATGGGCACGCGCAATCCCTTCGCCGTCCACACGCCGTCGGCCGTGATCACCGATCTCGGCACGCAGTTTGGCGTCGAGGTCGACGCGACCGGCCGGACCGACGTCCGCGTGTTCGAGGGCGTCGTGGAACTGGCCGCGGTGGCGTCGCTCGGCGCGGTGGCCCCCGCGAGACTTGCCGCGGGCAACGCCGCCGAGGTGGACGATGCCGGCCGCATCGCGCTCGTCGATGCCCCCGCCCCGAAGCGATTCGTGCTCTCCGTGCCGAAGCCCGCCCACCGGCCGCCGAGGCCCCGCCACTACCGCTGGAACGACGCGACCGCGGCCCTGCTCCATGCCGACGCATTCACCGGCTCCGGCCCGCTCGCCGGCACGGCGCCCGCGAGCCGCGGTGGCACTGGCGCGGCTACCTGGACAGCCCGCGACACCGGCTGGCAGCTCGACTCCGCCCGCAATGCCCTGCGGGTCACGTCCGCCGGTGCGGCCTTCCTGCCGTTTGCGCCCGAGCCGGGCAATGTCTACCGGATCACGGTCACGGTGAACGTGCTCGACGGCAGTTGGGCCGCGATCGGCCTGGCAGAAAAAGCGACCACGACGATCGCCGGCCTCGACCATGCCTGGATGCTGCAGCGGCATACGACCACGCTGCGTCTCCACGACTCCACGAAGAAGGTACCCAACGCCGCCTACCTCGGCCCCGGTCAGGCGGCCCCGGTGGGCCGTGGAGACACGCGCACCGGCGAGCAACGCCGTACGATCGTGCTCGACACGACCGGCCCCCGCTGGCGGGCCCTGTTCTTCGCCGGCGACGAACTGCTCGGCCAAGGCGAGTTCGGCGCCGTTCCGCCGCAGATCGCCCACGTCGCCCTTTCGGTGTTTGAAAACACCACGGCTGAGTTCCGCGGCTTCTCGGTCGAAGCCTGCCGCCCGTGAGAGCGGGCCCCTGGGGACTGAGGCGCGCCCGGCCCCTCGGGGCCGACGGGCCGGAAAGCACGCCGCTACCGCCCCGGCAGTGTGGCGGGGCCGACGCGGTCCGCGCTCCACCAGTCGTGGAGAATCTCGAGCCGCTTGAGGTTCTTGATCACGTTCTCGTAGAGGCTCTGGCTCTCCCGGGCCGTGAGCCGCTCGGTGCCGGCGACACCGAGCTTGCGGCGTTGCTTGTCGTAGCGCTCCTTGAGATCGGCCTGGAAGGTCCGGTCGTTGCGATGCTCGATCTTCCACTTGTGAAACTCGTACGAGTCCCGGCCCGTCATGAAGTCGAGCACGCGCGACAGTTCTTCCCGCGGCGCGGCCTCCGGCCGGCCGAAGCCGCCGACGAGGATCGCCTTCTCCCGCTCGGTGAGCTTCCAACTCTGCTCGCGGCGTCAGGTTTCAACCCTGCTGCCAACGCACCCGCATCCGCCCGTCCGCGGCTCGGCGGCATCTCCTCCCTCCACCGCTTCTGCTCTGCGCTCAACCACCACGTGCACCTGCACGCCTGCGTGACCGACGGCGTCTTCCTGCCGGCTACCGCCGAAGCAGTACGTGACACCCCGCCGGCGTTCCTACCGGCGCGGCCAATCACCTCGGCCAATCTGGCCGCGCTTACAGAGCGGGTACGCCGCCGTGTGATCCGGTGGTTCAGGCTTGCGGGGCCGGGCACAGTACCGCAGCAGGTGTTCGAGACTCCGAAAATAGAACCCCGATCCATGCCCGCAAAAAAGGCGGTTCGCAGGCCAGAGATGGCCACGGTTTTCGCCTCCGAGCGAGTTTGCGTAGGATGAAGAGATGGAAATGGCTCGAACCCAAGCCGAGGCCCGATTCCGCGAAGCGCAGGATGCCCTGCCCGCGCACGCGCGCGTGGCCCGGGCTGCTGCGATGTTTGTCTGGGCACGAGGCGTGATCGGCAGGGAGATCCTCGCCCGCAGCGGGCCCCTGCCCGCGGAGCGGCTGAAGTGGGAGACGGCGATGCGGCTCTACGGCTCCAACGCGACCTCGCGAGTGCTGATTCAGCGGATGCTCGATCATGTATCCGGCTGAGATATTCCGCGACACGCTGTCACGGCTGCTCGTCATCCTGACCAATCACAAGGTGCGGTTTCACCTCACCGGCGGTATCACGAGCGTGGCCTACGGTGAGCCGCGGATGACGCAAGACATCGACATTGTGGTGGACAATCCGGCGCTTGCCCGCACCCTCGAGGCATTCATGGCCGCTGCCACGCAGGCCGGCTTCATGCTCGATGCCGATGCTATTCGTCGCGCCGTCGCGGACAGGTCGATGTTTCAGCTCTTTGACCTGGCCGAAGCGCTGAAGATCGACATCTACCCCCGCGAGATGATTCCCGGCGAGTTGGACCGCTCGGCGTTGCTCGAGATCTTCGAGGGAATGCAGATCCCGGTGGTATCGAGGCCTGATGCGGCAGCGTCGAAGCTGGCATGGGCGGCGAAGGGGAGCCATAAGAGCCGTCGCGATCTTCGCCAGATCGTGCGGCACATGCCCTCCTCAGAGCGGGCCGAACTTGGCCGTCTCGCAGGGCTCCTTGGGCTCGGCAATCTGCTCGCCGAGATTCTCGCCGAAATGGATGAGATTGCCGGGTGAATCATTTCGGAGGGAGTACGTTCAAAACTCGCCCCCACAGGGAGTCGTGACGTTGTCCCCATTTTTTGATCCATCCGGGATGTTAGGGTTTTGAACCTTGGCATCAC
>CAMCQY010000097.1 GCA_945877135.1 Candidatus Kuenenia stuttgartensis | reverse complement strand
ATCGAGAGGCCGGCAGGGGAGATGCCCGGCGATGGCGGCCGTGTGCGAGCGGTCAAACGTGGGGTCGTTCCGCAGATAGCTCCTGTAGATGTCGAGTTGCGTGCCGAGATTGTCGGCAAACCATTGCTCGTCACAGAGGTCGGGGTCGTCGGGCGACGCATCCTGTGAATAGGCTTCGACGGCCTGCTGGATGAGCCGGCCGACCATGTCCATCGAGAGCGGTTCGGGGTGCGTGAGATGGTAGGTCGTGCCCCGGGCAGAGGGCGTCTGGGCCGCGTGGGCGATCACGGACGACACCCAGTCCACCGGCACGAAGTTCTTGGTGTCGTGGAGGGCGACGCCGATGAGGCCGAGCAGTGCCGGGCCGCTCGTCGTGCCCTTCGTGACCCGGGTCAAGAGCGTGTGGCCGAGCCGGAGGGCCGCGAACAGGCCGTGATAGGTGGACGTCCACCCGGTGGTCGTGTCGCCCACGATGATCGATGGACGGTAGATGGTGGCGGTGTCGAGAAAGCCGCTAGCGGACGCTGCCGCGGCGCGGACGAGTTTCTCCGCTTCCACCTTGGATCGCTCGTAGTCGTTGCCGAACTCCTGGCCGACGTCGAGGTCGTTTTCCATGACCAGTCCCGAGCGGAGGCCGCAGACGTAGGCCGTGGAGACATGATGGACATGTCTGAGGCCAGTTTCACGCGCCAACGCCAGCACCTCACTGGTGCCGGTCACGTTCGTCCGCCAGGGCTCCTCGGCGCGATCGGAGCCTCGGAAGGTGAGGCTGGCTGCGTTGTTGAGCAGTTCATCGCAGTGCTCTCCCACCCAGCGGCGGGCATCGGCATCGAGGCCGCAGAGCGGCTGCGTCAGGTCCCCTTCGAGAACGATCGGCCTCGGCAGCCGTTTTCCAAGCACCTGCTCCCAGTGGGCAAGAATGGATTCCACGCGGGCAGCGGCAGACTGCTTCCGGCTGCGGCGGACGACGACGGCAAGACTCCGGCCGTCGAGAAGCAGATCGCGAATCAGGTAGGAGCCCAGCAGCCCGGTGATGCCGGTGATGAGCAGTGACTTTGGGGCGTCGGCTATCAGAGGAACACGTGGCTGGCTAGAGGACAGAATGTGAAAACCGGGAGCATAGGGCATCCAGCCCGGGTTGCTCAAGCGACTCCAGAGAGCAGGATGGATTTGACCGTCTTTTATGAACGTTTGAGGTGCTTCATCCCAGCCCGCAGCGCAAGCAAGGGAAATCCGCGATGCATCACCCGGAAATCAGTCCCGGGTTCCCTCGCTGGCGCGTCGGGCTTGGATGGGGAAGGCAACGCACGTCCGGGGCCCTACGCGCGCACACCCAGGCCGAGGACGTCGCGGCAGTGGCGGATGCTCCGCTCGAGTTCGCCGAGTTGATACTCCTGCTCGGCCTGCTGCCGGCCGTCGCCAGCCGGCGGCGTGAACGGTGCGATCCGACGGCCTTTTTTCGCGAGGGCGAGCAGTCCGGCCAGGTCTGCCGCGCGGGCGTCGGGATAGGCTCGCCAGAAGTCCCGCTCGTAGATCGGGAGGGACCGTGGAAATCCCGAGATCGTCTCGATGTGCACCGTCACCCCCGGGCAGCCCTTCTCGAAGAGATCGAAGAAGGCGGGCAGGTCGGTGCAGCCCTCGCCCATCGCCGTCCACTGCGCCGTCACACCATCGGCCGATTCCCAGAGCATCGTGTCGCGGAGGCTCGTCGTGAGCACGTGGGGCGCCACCGTGGCGAGCGCGGAGAGAGGATCCTCGAGTGCCCAGCAGGCGTTGCCGGAGTCGAAGTTGACGCCCACATAATCCGGCCCGGCCGCCTCGACGAGCGCCTTCAGTTCCCGCGCCTGCATGTCGCCGGCGTGGTTTTCCACGGCGATCTTCACGCCGCTGTCGATCGCCCTCGTGCGTTGGGACTTCAGCACCTCGACCGTGTCGCTGATTCTCACCTCGATGCCGCCGTCGGAGAGCCTGTCGTCACGGTTGCCAAGAATCACACGAAAAGCGGGCGACCCAAGGGCCTTCGCCATCCGGATGCCGATCGCCAGGTGCTCCTCGGCGCAGCCCCAGTCGTGCTTGAATGTCTTGGACGACGGGCAGATGCTCCAGGAACCCAATGCGAGGGCGATGCCGCGATCCTCACCGTAGCGACGGATGTCACCGAGCGAGGCATCGTCGAGACGCCCCTCGAAGGGGCCGAAGTCGGTGATGAAGAGCGAGTCGCACCGCAGCGATTCTGCATGGTCGATGAGCTGCCGTGCGTTCCACTTCATGGCCCGCACGGCGAAGTTGTCGAAACCCAGCGGAATGCCGCGGCGGCGGACATCGGCGGCTGCAAGGGGCGCGGCCGCGAGGGCGGCGACAGCGGTGAGGAACCCGCGGCGGGAGGTTTGCGATGGTGGCATGATGCGACTCATGGTCAGAGTCTCGGCTTGGCGGGTGTGGATGGCGGGAGAAAGTTCGGCGCGCCCGTCGGCTTTACCTTCCGCACGTAGACCTTGTCGCCGCAGGTGGCCAGCAGCGTGGTGAAGTCGGGTCCGCCGAAGCAGAGGTTGGAGATCCTGCCATTGGGCGTGGGGATGATGCAGTTGACTCTCCCCGCCTGATCGCAGACCTGAATGCCCATCTTCGTCGCCACCCAGAGCCGGCCGTCGCGGTCCACCCGCATCCCATCGGCGCCGCTCTCGTCGGCCGTGTCGGGCACATGGAGGTGATAGAACCGCTGCTTGTGGGCGAGGGTGCCGTCGGCGTTCACCTGGTAGCTATAGACCCAGTGGGTGCGGCTGTCGGCGACATAGAGCAGGCTCTGGTCGGGCGACAGGCAGAGCCCGTTGGAAAACTTCAGGCCGGTGTCGACGACGGTGTCGGTGAACATGCCGCCGTCGGCGGGTTTCAGGCAGTGGATCTTGCTGGGCGACTTTCCATCCCAGCCGGGCTCCGTGACATAGACCACGCCGGCCGAGTTGACGACGACGTCGTTGCCCCGCCAGCCCTGCACGAGCGTCGTCGGCTGCTTCGCCGTGTCCCAGGCGAGGATCGCGGTGTCGCCGCCACTGGCCGCCACGAGCCGGCCGTCCGGCGCAAAATTCTGGCCGTCGCCTTTGTGCGAATCGGCGAGCCAGATCTCCGCCTTCCAGTCGGGCGTGACGCGGTAGGTCTTTCCGTCGCCCACGTCGTTGAAAAAGAGTTCGCCCTTGGCGTTGGCCGCGGGGCCCTCGGTGAACTTGTAGCCCTCGCCGACGAGCCGCCAGTTCTCGCCCGGAAGGAGAATCTCCTGAAGCTGCGGGCTGCCCAGTCCGGCGGTCACGGGCTGCGGCCAGCCGTGCCACAGCCAGGCAAACGTTTCCGGAAACAGCTCCGTGGCGTGCTTGCCGTTGTGGCCGCCGTCGCCCCACGCATGCCGCACGTCATACCCGGCAAATTCCAGCGACCGCTGCATCGCCTGATTGGCCATCCACCAGTCGCCAGCGTAGATGTTGAGGTCGTTCGATCCGTCCTCCAGAAAAATCCGCAGCGGCTTCGGTTCGCACTTGCGGACGAGCGTCGAATAGGAGTGGCCTCCCCGGAGGCCGACATACGTGCCGATGCCGCTGTAGACCCGTGAAAAGGCGTCGGGCCGTTCCCAGGCAGCCGTAAAGGCCGCGATCGCGCCGCTGGAGGTGCCACCGATCGAGCGGTCGTTGCCGCTTTTCGAGAGCACGATCGCCCGGCCGTCGGCGGTTTTCTTTGTCTCGACGGCGGGCAGGATTTCCTCGAGGAGAAAGCGGGCGTAGTCGGGGCCGAGGCCGTCGTATTCGAAGCTCCGGTTGAACCGATCGAGTGCTCCCTCCCTGGTGGCGGGCACGACTCCCGGCTTCACGAAGACGCCGATCATCACCGGGATCTGTTTTTCGGCGATCAGTCGGTCGAGGACGTCGGGGGCGTTGAACTGGATGCCGTCCTGGTTGACGTGCACGCAGGCTGGCGTCGTGCCGTCGTATTGCTTCGGCACGTAGACCGAGACCTCTCGGGTCGTGCCCGGGAAGATCTTGCTCGTGTCGAACCTGAAGGAAATCACCTCGCCCTTGGGCGTGGCGGCTGCAGCCGCAGGCGTCGCTGCCGCCGGAGCCTGAAAAGCCACGGCACGAGCCGTCACGCCCGGGCGTGTGCTGGCGGCGGCCTGTGGCGACCGCTTCTCGATCCGGTAGATCGCCTTGTCGGTGCGGAGGTAGATCGCCCGGTCGAGTGCCGCAGGCGTGGCCATGATCTGGCCGTCGAGCTGGTTTGTCGCCTCGAGGGCGAAGCTACGGCCGGGCTTGATCACGAAGGTTGCGCCATCCCGGTTGCCCACGTAGATTCGGCCGTCGGCGAAGAGGGGCGACGACGAAAAATTGCCGCCGAGCCGTTCCGTCCAGACGGCATCGCCGGTCTTCGCGTCGAGGCATGTGCCGACACCCTTGTCGCTGACCATGTAGAGCTCATCCCCGACCACCAGCGGCGAGGGCGTCTGGGGGGCGCCCTTCTTCTCCCGCCAGGCGATCGAGGGGGCGGCCGAGGCGTCGCCGAGCTTCACGGCGAGCAGTTCGGGCTGCATGAAGCTCGTGCTCATATAGAGCAGCCCGTGGGCCGTGACGGGCCGCGGCACGATCGAGAAGCCGAGCACGCCGTAGCTCATCTTCCAGAGTTCCTTCCCCGTTGCGGGGTCGTAGCCGTAGAGCCAGTCGGCCGCCGGCGAAACGAGCACCTCCCGCCCGCCGAGGGCGAGCACCATCGGCGTGCCGTAGGCCTTCTTGAGCTGGGGGTCGCTGCGAAGTTCGCCGCTGCGGGTGGTCTTCCAGGCGACCTTTCCGGTGGCTGCGTCGAGGGCGACGATCGACTGCGTGTCGCTCCCGTCGCAGTGGAAGATCAGCGTGTCATGCCAGAGCAGGGGAGTGCTGCCGGGGCCATTCTCGTGGTTGAGCCGTTGCTCGCGGTTTTTCCAGACCACCTTCGCTGTTGTGGTATCGACGCACGCGGTGCCGAAGTCGCCGAAGTGGCAGAAGAGCCGGCCGGCAGCGAGAACCGGCGAGGGGGAGGCGTAGGAGTTGAGCGAGTGGATCGGCTGCGGGTCGGTGACGACCAGCAGTTCGATGTCGTGGAGGAGTTTTCCCGAATCCCGGTCGACGCACAGCGCATGCAGCGACACCGGGCCGGAAACATTCAGCGGCTGGTTTCCCTTGATGCCCTCGAGTCGCTTCTTCTTCTCCTCCTCGGAGATCTCCGTCTCGATCGCCGTGGTCATCCAGATCTGGCTGCCGTCGATCACCGGCGACGACCAGCCCCGGCCGGGGAGCGGCGTCTTCCAGACGATGTTCTCAGTCTCGCTCCATGTCACCGGTAGGTCGTGCGCCGCCGATGCATGCCCCTGGCCGTCGGGACCGCGCCACTGCGGCCAGTCGGCGGCGGCGGCAACCGTGCTGTACACGGCGGAGACGATCGCTGCGATCAGAACGAGTAATCTCGGGGCGGGTGAGGGAAACGACTGCATCGTTCGACTCCTTGGAATGGCGTGTCCGCACCCAAGAGCATCTCGCATGGCGGCGCAACCGACAAGCGGCGGGGACCAGGGCCACGGTTCGGGGCTGCCCATGCCCCGTCGCCGGACGTTCGCTACGGCCATCCTGGCCTTCGCTCACTCGATGCTGACTGCGCTCCGGCATCCTGCCTGCGCTGGTCAGCAACGCCGGCTCTCGGGGCATGGGCAGCCCCTCACGGATGCTTCCGAGTCCCATACACGCCCTGATCGCAAGCGACGGGATGGAACGTCTGGCGATTCGCGATCCCCCGGCTCGCGCTGGGGGCTTTTATTGGCGCTGAGTCGCGGCCTAGCCGAACGAGCGGGGCTGGCCGGTGGCCTCGAGCACCGAGAGCCAGAGGTCGCCGTCAGGGGCCACTTGATTGCGGTGGCTCACTGCCAGCGGAATCGGAATGTGGACAAACCGTCCATGCCAGCGGCCGACCACCATCTCCGTGCGGCCTGCCATTGCCGCATGCACGGCGTTCTGCGCGAGCCGGAGGCAATAGACACTGTCGTAAGGATTGGCTCGCACACTTCGAATCAGATAGCTCGGGTCGATGTACTTCAGGTTGAGTTCAACGCCAGCCGCCGCGAAGTGGTCGGCGATCCGGGTCTTGAGCAGGAGCCCCACGTCCTGCAGCCTGCGGTTGCCCGAGGCGTCGTGCCCCTCGGCGGACTGCTCGATCAGGTCCTGGCCGGCACCCTCCGCCGCCACGAGCACGGCATGGCCGCTCCGTTTCACCCGGTCGAGCAGGTGCTCGAGCAGACCATGCGGGCCGTCCAGCCGAAACGGCACCTCCGGGATGAGCACGTAGTTGGCGTCGGGCTCGGCGAGCGACGCATAGCAGGCGATAAAGCCGGAATGGCGGCCCATCAGCTTGACGAGGCCCACGCCGTTGGGCGACGCCTTCGCCTCGACGTGGGCTGACTGGATCGCCTTCGTCGCCTCGCCGAAAGCGGTCTGAAAACCAAAACTCTGATCGATGTAGGGGATGTCGTTGTCGATCGTCTTGGGGATGCCGACCACGGCGATCTTGCCATCACGGGCGGCGACCGCCGCGGCAATCTGCATCGCCCCCCGCAGGGTGCCGTCGCCACCGATCACGAACAGGGCGTTGATGTTCATCCGCTCCAGGCAGTCGACGATTTCCTCCGGATCCTGTCCGCCCCGCGATGTGCCGAGGATCGTGCCGCCGTCTTCGTCGACGTTGCTGACCACACTCGGCGTGAGTTCGACCACATCGTGGGCATACTTCGCCACGAAGCCCTGGTAGCCGTTGCGGAAGCCGTGAATCTTCTTCACGCCGTAGTGAAACGTGAGTTCCATGACGATGCCGCGGATCACGTCGTTGATGCCCGGGCAGAGCCCGCCGCAGGTGACGATGCCCACCCGCATCTTGGAGGCGTCGAAAAAGATCTTCCGCCGCGGCCCGGCCGGCTCGAATCCGGGCAGCTCATTGAGGCTGCATCCGCTCTCACGCACGAGGCTGATCGTGTCGTGGAAGAGCACGCGGTCGTCCTCGCCGACATAGTGCACGGTGGTGCGGCGGGATTCCAGCATCGGCTTGAGCGGCGAGTCGATCCGGCAGGGGCCGAGCATTTTCACGACGAGATCGGCGGCGGTGGTCATCGATGTGTCCCCAGTTATCCAGTCGTGCGCATGCCGGCGGCGATGCCCTGCACGCAGAGCCGGAGGAGATCGTGGAGTGATTCGTCGTCGGGCCGCTGACGGCGGCGGCGCATGAACTCGATCTGGATGAGATTCAACGGATCAATATACGGGTTGCGTGCTTCAATAGACCGTTGGAACCAGGGCGTCGTGGCGAGGAGCTCGCCGCCGCCGACGATGTCGAGGATCGCCTGCCTCGTGCGGTCGCGCTCCGCGGCGATTCGCTGCCAGATCGGGCGGCGAACATCGGCATCGTCGACGAGCTCCGAATACCGCTGCGCGATGTACATGTCGGCCTTCGCGAGCGCCAGCGTGGCGTTGTCAATCGTGGCCTGGAAGAACGGCCACTGTCGGTACATGTCGCAGACGTGCTGCCAGGCATGGCGGTCTTCGTACTTCACCTCCACGAGCGCCGTGCCCAGGCCATACCAGGCCGGGATCATGCAGCGGCTCTGCGTCCACGCAAACACCCAGGGGATGGCACGGAGGTCGTCGAGCGTGCGTTCGCCGCGGCGGCGGGAGGGCCGCGAGGCGATCGGCAGGGTTTCGATGTCGTCGATCGGGGTCGTTTCCGAGAAATAGCGGATGAAGCCCGGCTGATCGACGAGTTCGCGGTAGACGGTCCACGACCGCTCGGCCATTCGGGTGGCCACGTCAGTCCACTCGCGGCGCGGCTCGCTCCGGCGGACGCTCGACGCCACCAGTGTGGCCCACGACACCTGCTCCAGATGGCGGCAGGCGACCTCGGTGTCGTCGTACCGCTCGGCGAGCACTTCTCCCTGCTCGGTGAGGCGGAGGCTGCCGTCGAGCGTCTCTGGCGGCAGCGAGAGGATGCCCCGCGCGGCCGGCCCGCCTCCGCGGCCAAGCGATCCACCCCGGCCATGGAAGAACGTGAGTCTCACGCCGCGGGCTGCGGCGGCCGCGTGGAGATTGCCCTGTGCGACCTGGAGGCCGCAGCAGGCGGCCAGATAGCCGCCATCCTTCGTGCTGTCGGAGTAGCCGACCATCACGATCTGCCGGTCACCCCTGCCGGCCAGATGGCCGCGGTAGGAGGGCTCGTCGAGAATCGCGGAGAGCGTGTTGTGGGCGTGGGCGAGGTCGTTGATCTTCTCGAAGAGCGGCGAGATGTCGATATCGCTGGCCGCGACCGCTTCGCCGCGGACGGCTGCCCGCCCGCGGGCCCACCGCCAGAGCCAGAGCACTGCGAGCACGTCGGCCGGACCGCGGGTGAGACTGATGATCGCTGTGCCGATGCACTCCGGGCCGAACCGCGCTACTGCGCGGTGGAGCACCTCGAAGAGACGCAGCGTGTCGTCGGTCAGTGGAGTGAGGCCGGCGGTAGGGATGTCGTAGCGGATGCCGCCCCCACCGCCGGCCGGCTGGCTGACCGCGCTGGGCATCGAGCCGACGAGCAGGGCCCGCCTGGCCGGCTCGTCGAGCGCGGAGTAGGTGGCGGTGTCGGCCACATGACCTGCGGCCGCGAGAATCTCCCCCATGATCTCACCGTAGGCCCGCGCATCCTGCCGCACGTCGAGCCGCGTCATGTGGAGGCCGAAGGTGCGCACGAGGTCGAGCCAGTGCGTGGCGGGCGAATGGTTGGCGAGTCCGTGGTCATGGCCGAGGGAATCCACGAGCAGGGCGACATCGGTCTCCAGTTCGCTGCCCGACGCATAAGCGCCAAGAGCCGCAGGCTCCGCGAGGCTGGCGGTGCGGGACCGCTCCAGCCGGAAGCGGATCATGCGGATCCAGCGGCGGTAGGTCTCGCGCGGGGCGAGCGGCTCGAGAGCGTCGGCGAGATCGGGCCACGCCGTTGCGAGGGCGTCGAGCCGCTCAACCAGTGGTCCGGTGGCCTGCGCGGTGTGGAGCGAAATCGTGAGCAAGTCGTGAAGACGGAGGCACCAGTCGAGATGGCGGTCGATCGCCGCGGCCCGGAGTCGCAGGATTGTTTGCTCGGTGACATCGGCGGTGACGAACGGATTGCCGTCACGATCGCCCCCCATCCATGACCCGAAGGTGAGAAATGGAGGGATGTGGAACGACTCCCCCGGATAGCATGCTGCGAGGCCTCGGCGGAGCGAGGCGTGCACCTGTGGCACCGCCTCCCAGAGGCGGGGCATGATCGACAGGCCGCGTTCCACCTCGTCGAGCACGGTGGGCCGCGTAGGCCGAAGAAACTCCGTCTGCCAGAGCACGGCGAGTTCGCTGTGGAGTTCGCCCTCATACGCCGACCGTTCGCGGGGGAGGAGGTCAACACGGTCGAGCTCCTGCAGGCTGTGCCGCATCCGCCGCAGCTTCGCCCGGATCTCGCGCCGCTTGGCCTCGCTGGGATGGGCGGTGAAGACGAGCTCGATCGCGAGGCGATCAAGCGCCTGCTGCACGTCGGCTGCCGAAAGGCCGAGTGACTTGAGTTCTGCGATGCCCGCGGCCAGCGATTCGCCGATCGGCTGCGGCGACCGCTCCCGCTCGCGTTCACGGAGCACGCGAACCCGCTGCCGATCCTCGGCGATGTTGACCAGGTCGAAATAGATACTGAAGGCGCGGGCGACACACTCCGCATCGGCGGTGTCGAGTGATTCGATCTTTGCGGCGAGCGCCCGTTCGGCGTCGTGCCGGCCGGCGCGGCGGTCGCGGGCAAGGCCGCGAATCTCCTCGACCAGGGCAAACGACTCCTGGCCGGCCAGCTTCACGATCACGGCCCCGAGCATGTCGCCGAGCAGGCGGACGTCGCGACGCAGCAGGTCGTCGTTGGACACGGGAGAACCCTTTTGGAGAGCGGAGAGCGAAGGTTTTGAGGGCGGTAACGAACGTACGTCTGATCGCAAATTAGCAAATGGTGTGCCGGCGTCGCCTCAAATTCTCGGGTGCGATGAGAACCTCGTTTGATGCGGTTATCATAAGCGAGATGATCACAACAGCGAATGACCGACGGGGATGGTGTCGTGTACTCTGGCGGCAACCGTGCGCAGTTCTTGCGCTCGCTTTTCTGGGGGGGCTGACGGAAGTGCCCGTGGTGGGCCAGCAGCCCGAGGCCACGGTGGCAGCCGCCTCGGCGGCCGATCCGATCCGGGTGATGGAGGCCGAGGCGGAGGCGACCGGAAAAGCCCCGTGGGGACACTGGGGTGACCAGCCTGGCCGTTTTATTTCGTGGTCGAATCATTCCAACCGGCTCATCCCTGTCTATACGTTCGGCACGCTGCTCGACGGCGTGGCGGGCCCGCAGAGTCTCTATCGCGACGCCGCAAGGCTCACGAGCCTCTACGGCCGCCTGCCCGATGACACGCTCAACCCCGAGGCCGACTATTTCGACCAGACCGACATCCATCGGCTCCAATTGATGGCCGCCGAGGCCGGCAAGAAATACATCGTGCTGGTGGTCTTCGATGGCATGGACTGGACGACCACCCGTACGGCCGCGATCGCCGCTCAAGGCAAGGTGGCCTACGACGCAGGCCGTGGCACGGGGCTCGGTTTTCAGGACTATCGCGGTGCGCCGACCGATTTTGGTTTTTGTGTCACCAGCCCGGCCAACGACGGCACGAAGGTCGATGTCGATGCCCAGGCCGTGAGAAATCCCGGTGGCGAAATTCCGGGCGGCTACGACCATCGCCGCGGCGGCCAGAGCCCCTGGTCGCCGCTGCCGGACTTCCGCTACCTGATCGGCCGCGACCGCAGTCGGCCGCATGCCGTTACCGATTCGGCAGCCTCGGCCACGTCGCTGTGCACCGGTCGCAAGACCTACAACGACGCCATCAACGTCGATGTCGCCGGCCGCCATCTCGAGCCGATTGCCCGCACGCTCCAGTCCCGGGGCTATGCCGTGGGCGCGGTGACGAGCGTGCCGGTGTCGCATGCCACGCCCGCCTGCAGCTATGCCAACAACGTCACGCGGGACGACTACCAGGACATCGCCCGTGACATGCTCGGCCAGCCTTCGATCTCCCATCGCACCGAGCCGCTCGCGGGGCTCGACGTTTTGATCGGCGCGGGCTTCGGCGTGCGGGGAGACATGACAAGCGACAGGGATCAGGGGGCGAACTTCGAGCCAGGCGGAAAATACGTGGCCGACTCCACGCTCGCGGCGATCGACGCGCGGAAGGGGGGCCGCTACCGGCTGGCCCTGCGGACCTTCGGCCAGGCCGGCGACGAGGTGCTGGCCGTTGCGGCCGAGGACGCCATCCAGCGGAAGCTGCGGCTCTTTGGACTGTTCGGCGTGGCTGAGGGCAATCTGCCCTACCAGACGGCCGACGGTGATTTCGATCCCGTCGGCTGCCGGCCCGAGCAGCAGGCGTCGGCCGACCGGCTCCGCAAGAAATACTGCCCACTCAAGCCCTACACCGAGGCTGATCTCACCGAGAATCCGACACTGGCCGACATGACCCGCACGGCGCTCGACGTGTTGCACAGCCGGGGCAACTTCTGGCTGATGGTGGAGGCGGGCGATGTCGACTGGGCCTCGCATGCCAACGACATCGACTCTGCGATCGGCGCGGTGAAGAGCGGCGATGCGGCGTTTCAGGCGGTGGTGAAATGGATCGAGCGGCACGACGCCTGGAAAGACTCGGTTGTGATCGTGACCGCCGACCACGGCCACCTCTTCGTGCTCGACGACCCAGCAGCCTTTGCACGGCAATAGCAGGCCGTCCACGATCCACGGTAGGCTGATTGCGGGCGTCCGACGTGAGGCTCGTCCACAGGCCGGACGAAGTCTTGAAGGAATCGTAAGGCCTGCAAGTCTGCGGGGGAGAGCAAGCGTGATGAGGAGCTGTCGCGAGATAACGGTTGGAGCGCGAGCCTTCTGTGGGCTGGTCGTGGTCTGGGCCGGTGGGATCGCCGCAGTTGCAGCACCTCCGGCTGCGCCAGCTGAAAGCAGCGATTCCACGGAGATCACGCAGGTTGCCGACATCATGGAATCGGCGGATGGCGACGACCACTCCTCGCTCACCGTGCGTGGTGTCATCACGCTCACGGTTGGCGAGGGGCTCGTCATGCAAGACGACACGGCGGGCATCTGGATCGACGTGACGCAGTCGCGGCGATTGGGTCTGCTCGAGACTGACATCGCCGCCGTGCTCGAGCTTCGCGAGGGTGATGTGGTCGAGGTCGTGGGGCGGACCAAACGCGGTGGCTACGCCCCGACGATCGTCCCGGTCAGTATCCAAAAAATCGGCGAGCGGCCGCTGCCGACGCCGCGTGCCTACGACCGCAACCGGTTCTTTCTCGGATTGGACGACTGCCAGCGGGTCGAGGCGTCGGGCGTCGTCAGGGGAATTCGAGAAGACGCTGGCAACGGCCGGTGGGTCTTCTTGGTGACGGACGTGACCCGTGAGTTCTGGGTGGATGTCGCCAAAACCGCCGTATCGCTGCCGCCAGAGCAGTACATCGATGCGGCGATCCGCTGCACCGGCGTCGCCACGGCGGAGTCCAACAGCCGTGGCGAACTTTTGGCCCCGAAGCTCAGCGCGTGTCCTTTGGACACGTTCTCCATCGAGATCCCGCCGGGCGACGTGCGGGATGTGCCCTTCGCCGAGATCGGCCGCTACCCCGATACGGGCCATCGTATCCGGACGCAGGGGGTCGTGACCCACTCGGTGCCGGGGAGCTTTCTCTACCTCCAGGCGGGATGCCAGGGTGTGCTCGTGGAATCGAACTCAATGGAGTCGCTGGATGAGGGAGACTGGGTGGAGGCCATCGGATTCGTCGATGGCGCCGAATCCGTATTTGGAATGACCGAGGCCCATGTCCGCAGGATAAAGCCCGGCACGCCGCTCGAGCCTTTCGCAATCCACCCGGCAGAAATCATTCGCATCAACGCAGTGGCCCTCTCTCGCTACGACACTGCCGATCCCGGAGACTACTACGGATGCCTGGTCACGTTTCCGGCGACCGTGGTCGATGTGAGTCCTGGGCGGAGCGGTGGCGAGGTCAGGCTGCTGGCCGACGACATCCCACTCACGGCGATTTCCGGACTCCTCGGGCTCATCGAGGGCCGCCGGCTCGAGCCCGGCAGCCGTGTGCAGGTGACGGGGATCGTGCGGCCAGTCGGCGGCGCGGTGCGGCACTCGACGATGGCCCCACGCCCCGCAGCGGCCCCGTCGCTAGAAATTCTCCTGCGGTCTCCGGATGATCTGAAACTCCTTCGGGCGCCGTCGTGGTGGAAGCCGCAGCGACTGGCGGCCGTGATCGGGGTGCTCGCCGCTGCGGTGCTCGTGACGCTTGGCTGGGTGTGGGGGCTCCGTCGCCAAGTGTCGCGTCAGGTGGCAGTCATCGAGGAGAAACTGCAGTTCGAGGCGGTGGCCGGTGAGCGACTGCGGATCGCGCAGGAGTTTCACGACACGCTCGAGCAGGACCTTGCGGGCATCTCGCTGCGGCTCGACGCCGCAGCCCACCTGACCGATGACGAGCGATCGCAAAGTGTCCTCGAACAACAGCGGGGCTTCCTGGAACAGGTGCGACGGGAAACGCACGATTTTCTCTGGGATCTTCGCGACCCCACTCGCACTGACGGCGACCTCGTCGAATCGTTGGGCGCCCAGGTTGCCTACCTCCAGACGTTGACGAACGTGCCGATCGGCATGCACGTGGAGGCCGACACCATCCGCGTCTCACCGGCCGCCCAGTTCCATCTCCTGCGACTTGTGAGGGAGGCCGTCACCAACGCGCTGAAGCACGGATCGCCAACCCGCGTTGATGTCCGGCTCCGTGCGATCGATTCGGGGCATACTGTGGAGGTGGAGGACGACGGCCACGGGTTCGATGTCGCGACTCATTCAGCCCTCGAGGGGCACTTCGGGCTACGTGGCATGGCGGAGCGAGCCATGCGGATGGGGGCGACTCTCTCGATCGACAGTGCCCCGGGCCGCGGCACGAGGGTTCGTGTCGAGATGCCTGGCGAGTCGCCCCCCGCCGGCTAGCAGCCCCAACACGCGTCAGACGTGCACGGGACGA
>CAMCQY010000096.1 GCA_945877135.1 Candidatus Kuenenia stuttgartensis | reverse complement strand
GGCGCCGCCCCCGCCGTGATGAATGTTGTTACGGCCGCCAGCTCAAATGCGTAGCGGCGCTTGCCGCCACCGTCTGGCGAGGCGAAGATAAGGACGTTAGGCGAGTTTGAAGTGCCGATGCATCGGTGAGTGAATGCAGACTCTTTACGTCGAAACGCCAATCGTCGGTTACCTACGGGGCCGACCAAGCAGTCAGGTCGTTGCCGCGGCGCGGCAACTCCTTACGCAACGGTGGTGGGCCGCGGAGAGGTTGAAATACGAACTCGTAACCTCGCAGTACGTGCTCGACGAGGCAGTTGATGGAGATTCCGCCCTCGCACAGCGCTGACTGGAGGCGCTGACGGGTGTCCCTATCCTGCCTGTTGAGGGGGCAATCCTGGACATCGCCGAAGAGATCCTGCGAAAGGCGATTCTGCCACGATCGGCGAGTGTCGACGCCTTGCATATCGCCATGGTGGCTCATCACCAAGGAGACTACTTGGTGACGTTGAACTGCACGCATATCGCGAATGCCCGAATCCTTCCCAAGGTTTTTGGCGTACTCGATCATGCGGGACTCGCGAGGCCGATCATCTGCACGCCCGAGGAGTTGTTGAACGATGACACAGAAATCTCCTGATCGCGACACGACGATCGAAGACATTCACGCGACTCGGCGACGAATTGCTGAAAAGTTCGGCCACGATCTCGCGGCCATCGTCGAGGACGCCAAAAAGCGACAAGCCACCTGCGGCCATGAAATCTGGCGACCGAAGCCGAAGCCTTCGGAGGCGTCCCCGAGTTCATGACATCAGGAAGCCCGGCGGCGTTTGCCACCGCCCGGGCCTCGTCGCCGAACAGCTGGCCCTTCACCGCCCCGAGGTGCTCGAGAAGCTTCGCCTCCGAAGGCAGTTTCTCCTTGCGGCCCGCCTGTTCCTCAACCTCCCGCCGACGAGCCCGCACGATCACCAACTCCTGCTCCCGCTCGGCCACTCGGGCGGTGAGCGTGCAAGAGCCCCGTCGCCACTCTCGACGGCGGCCGAAAGCCGCTCGATCTCCGCCAAGAGCCTCTTCTCTTCCTTGTCGAGCTTCTTGAGTTCGGCGGCCACCGCGCCGCCCTTCTCATGAAGCTCCTTCACGCGAGCAAGTACCGCTTCGCGGACGCCGTCGAGCGTGAGCACCTCGTTCACGACGGCCTCGAGTACGGCGGGATACACCCGCTCTCGCATGCTGGAGACGCGGTTCCAGCTCGTCCGGCGCAAACAATTCGTCGTGTTTTCTGCGTTCGATGGACTCTCAGTCGATCGGCAGAAATGCCCAGAGTGATGGGCGACCACAATTACAGTGAACCGCCCTGCCCAAGAGACCGAGGCCGGCGACGCTCAGATACACCGCGGAACGGGCGGCATCCCAGCAGCCTTTCACTCCTGTGGCACGGGGGCCGCGGAGCCGCGACTGGACGCTCGGCACGGGATGGAAGATCACCTCGACGAAGGATCCCCGCTGCCGCTCGCGATCTTGGAGGTCGTCGAGCATTTCGATTGTTCGTGTCATGACTTCAGGTGGGCAGCCGGCCGCCAGGAGGTTCTGGTCCACCTCGGCTACGCCGCGGCGGCTGGGAGTGGGAAGCGTGAGCAGGCCCAGAAACGACCAGAGCGTGAACACCAGGCTGTAGCTCACGATCCCCTCCGCGGTGGCCAGTCGACGATCTCCAATGACAACCGCCGCGAGCGCAACGCCGAGGAGCGTGAAGCCGATGGCCAGCATCCGTCCCCGCAGCCATTCCCCGGTCTGCACTGCCATCTGTCGCCGCCGTACCGCCACGGTGAAGGCCTCGGGATCAAGAACCTCACGCCACCGCATAGGCAGCAGGTGCAGTCGAGGCCGTATCACACCGACGACCGCACCGGTGAAACCCTCGTCGTCCGAGTCACCCATGTAGGTAGACAACGACGCACCGTCTGGCTCGTCATTCGAGAGTGGCAAGCTCGGCGTGAGTTCGAGCCGCGCCATGGCGGTCGCCAGAGCAATCCGCCCCCAGAGCAAGCCAAACACGATCGCCGCACCTGCCGCGATCACGCCCATCGATCCTCCCGTTCTGCCCGCGATGAGCAGCGCAACCGCCGCCCCGAACAGCAGGGCGGAGTGAACGCTTACCCCACGGGCGAGACTGCCGACGAATTGCCCCAGCGGTGGATGCCGCCGCCCATACCGCCGCTGCAAGAGGTAGCCACCGAAGAGATCGAAGGGGATGTGTGCCGCCGCATAGGCGAGTACAAAAACCGCGAGCCCCGCCACCTCGCCTGCGAGCGGCCCTCCCGCAGCAGGCAGAAGCCGGGCTGGAAGTCCGAAAGCCAGCCCCACGGTCGCCAACACGACGATCGTGCCAACGCCGCTCATGCCGAGCCAGAGGCGGGCGCGTCCGTAGCCGGGAGCAGACTCCTGCGGCTGGGGCTCACTGCTGCCTACCACTGTCGAGCGATGCATCGCCTCGGCTGTTTTCTGGATTCCGCGGAGCATGCCGCCAAAGACGATTTCATGGAGCGGCACGACCGCATACCAGTAGAGAAGCCCGAGCAGGCCGCTGGGACGAAAGCGGGCCAACATCATCAGTCTGGTGAGAGGTGGCTCCGACCCGGGGTCGATCTCCTCGATCGTGAAGTCGAGCTGGGCCTCACCCGGCAACTTCATCTCCGCTCTGAGGGAAAGCGACCGGTCGCGGTCTATGCCCACCACCCGCCAGAAGTCGAGTGCCTCGCCAAACTCCACCATCTCCGGATGTCGCCGGCCCCGACGCAAGCCTGGCCCGCCCACGAGCTTGTCCATCCAGCCGCGCACCTGCCAGAGCACGTCGCCGGCATACCAGCCATTTCCTCCACCGATCCTGCAGACTGCTGCGTAGACACTCGCCGGATTGGCTTCGATGTCTACGACCCGCTTGTCGGTGAAGACGGTGCCCCCTGCCCAGGCAGGATCTCCGGGCATCGGTCCCGCCACGCTCCAGTGGGTCTCCACCGCGTGCTTGTCGATTTTGACTTTCGCCCGGTGGATTGCCTCGCGCACACCCAGTGCCTCGTGTGGCATCAATCGCTGGGTGGCGTCGTTGGTGACGACCACCCGGTTCTTGAGCCCCTCCGCCAGTGGCCGGGCGATTCGGTAGGAGACTGGGGTGACGAAGTTGATCCAGAGCGAACTCAGTCGCGGCGTCAGCACTGGCACCGGCAGGATGATCCTCCTCCTGAGGCCGAGCTCCTCGGCCATCACCCGCATCAGCTCCCGATAGGGGATCACGTCGGGTCCGCCGATCTCGAGCGTCTTCCCGGCGGTCTCAGGCACCTCGAGGCAGCGGACGAGCCAGTGTAACACGTCGGCAATCGCCACCGGCTGGCAATCGGTGGTGACCCATTTGGGCGTCACCATGATCGGCAGCCGCTCGACGAGATACCGCAGGATTTCATATGACGCCGAGCCGGAGCCGATGATCATCGCGGCCCGAAAGGTGGTCACCGGTACGCCACAGGAGGCGAGTTCTTGCTCGACCTGCCGCCGGGAACGCAAGTGCTCGCTGAGGTCCGGCCCCATCTCGCCGAGGCCGCCTAAGTAGATGATCCGAGAGAGTCCGGCATCCCGGGCCGACGCGGCGAAGCCGGCGGCGAGTTCCCTGTCACGATCCGCATAGGTGCCTCCGGTGGCCACCATCGAGTGCACGAGATAGTAGGCTGCCCTGCAGCCCCGCAAAGCCTCGGTGACCGCCGCAGTTTCGGCGATATCCACCCCGATCACCTCGACGTTCGCGTGGTGCCGCCAAGGTCGGGCGTCGAGCTTCCGCGGCTCTCGAACGAGGCACCGCACCCGATACCCCGCGTCGAGAAGAGCGGGCACGAGCCGGCCACCGACGTAGCCAGTCGCCCCTGTAACGGCGATCGTGTCGCTGGCGTGAATTGGAGGCATTGCTTGGTCTTTGATTGCTTTCACATCCCGTATGGGAAGTCCGCATGCTCAGTGAGGCCGCTTGAGCGAATCGGGGCGAGGGCTTTGGCGTATTCCAGCAGGATCCTATCTGCAAACTCGATTCGCCTCCGGAGCCACGCATCACGGTCGCTCGCAGGTGTCTCCCCAGAGAGTACATCGGCCGCGTCTTGAACAAGGACGTGCTCGGGGATGTAGACGAGCCGGCTGTTTTTATAACCACTGGTCCGTAGCTCGTTCACCGGATAGCTTCCGCCCCGCGCAGACGAAATGGCCACGATCAGAGCTGGCTTATGGCCGACTTCCTTGGGACCCGCGAAAAGCAACAGGTTCTTGAGACCCGGGGGCACCATCCCGGCCCACTCGGGCGAGATGATCACAAACCCGTCGGCCTTTCGCATCCTGTCCCGGTAGGGCTTCCAGAGAGCCGTAAGCTGGCTGTCTCCCTGCCAGACGCTTTCGTCCCAGAGCGGCAGCGGATTCCCCGCCAGATCAATCGTGTCGACGGTCACGGAAGAGTCGATGCGGGCCAAGTCCTTCGTGATGTACTCTCCAACTCGACTGGACTGGCTACCTTTACGGTGACTGCCAACGATCATTGCGATGTGCACGGCGGCTCCTGGTGGGATCTGAGACTCAAAGGGACGAAAAACCTCGAAGGACAATTTTCAAACGAATCGTAGCACATCGAGTCCGGGGTGACCCACCAGCAACGCTACCCGACCGCGTCATTGGCCCGAAGGTGGAGATACCGGCCCACACCTATCCGCCACACGCGACCGTGTCGCCCTCCGCGTACTAGCTCCCACCCGAAGTGATCGACGATCGGTGATGCTCGATGAGGTCGTGCAAACCCTCGCTGAACCGGACTCGTGGCGGCAGCGACGAAGGCGCGTCCGATGTCGGCCGCGTGCGTAAACTGCCGGTGCTGTCGGCCATCGCCGCCGACGGTGATCGCCTCTCCCCGGAGGGCACGTGTGATGAACACCGAGAAGACGGAGTTGGCGCGCATGCCCGTGCCATACGCGGTTCCCAAACTGAGCGCCACCACGGAAAGCCCGCGCATCGCGTCGTATGACATCAGCAACTGCTCACCGGCGAGTTTCGTCACGTTGTACGGATGATCGGGATTCGTGGGGTGCTGTTCGTCAAGCGGTTCGTATACGGGGTGGCCGTAGACTTCCCATGTGGTGTGCTTTCTGATTGCGAAGGACCGTTCGACGGGCTACCCTTCCGCGGTACGAGATATCACCCCTGGCTGACATCGTCATCGGACCGCCGGATGAACAGCGCCTCCACTCCTGAACTGACCCCATCCGTTCATCACTTCGCCCTGCGCGGCCTGCGTCGCTTCCGTCGCTGGGTGGCATTTCTCGTCATCTTCTTCGGCGCTGTCGGCATCCTGCTTGGCTGGATGCAGGCTGCGGAGCGCGCGTCACAGGACCGCAACTGGCAGGCTGTCATGGATCCACGGGCGGCCGATCCCGGTCTGACGCCGGCGGACGACGTCCCTACCGACCACGCCCGCCGTGTGACCGTGGGGCTCTATCTCGAACGGATCACCGAGGTCGCGATCCGGGACAGCCGCTTCCGGGCTCTGGTCGACGTCTGGTTCGCCTGGCAGGGCGAGCCCTACGACCCGACGGGTCATCTCGTGGTCGTCGATGGCACGATCGCGTCGATCAAGACGCTCGAGGAGTCTGACGAGGGCGACCGCCACTACCGCCTCTACCAGATCGAGGTCGAGATCGCGAAGACCTTCCACATCCACAATTTTCCGCTCGACCGTCACCTGCTCGTGCTGGCCTTCGAGGACGGCAGCAGACACCGCGAAAAGCTCCTCTTCGAGCCAGACGTCGTCAACTCAGACATCAGCTCCCGCGCTGCCGTCCACGGCTACCGGCTTGGGACGCTCACGGCGGTGGAGAAGCCCCACTCTTATAAGACAACACAGGGCAGGCCGGGGCTGGCTCCCGGCACCCGTTCGACCTTCTCGCAGGCTCGCTTCGGTCTGGTGATCGCCCGCGACAGTTGGGGGCCCTTCGTGAAGATGTTCCACGCGCTCTTCGTGGCAGTGGCCATCGCGCTGCTGCCCTGTTTCATTCGCCCCACCGACCTCGACCCGCGGTTTGGGCTCGGCGTGGGGGCTCTTTTCGCGGCCGTGGCCAATTCCTACCTCATCGGGGCGCTGGTGCCCGACACCGGTGAATTCTCGCTGGCAGACCTGGTGAACCTGCTCGGCATCGTGACCATCCTGATCACGCTCGTGGAATCGACCGTGTCGCTGCATCTGTTCGACCACTGCGGCCAGCGGGACCTCTCCCTCTCCCTCGACCGCACCTCCTTCGTTGTCGTGTCGGTCGGATTCATCGCGGCAGTGGCCCTGATCCTGCTCGGTGCTTCTGGCATGCTCTGGCCCTGAGCCGGCCGCGTTACCAAGTGTCCTTTCGCCGGGCAGGCACCGAACGCCCCGGTAATCGGCCGCAATCCCCGCCGACTGGCCAAGATGACCGATCGGCATGGCAGCAGCGTCTTAAAATATCGCCACGGGGGATGCGAACCTTTTCGCATAGCATCCGTACTAAGTGGATCGACGTCAGTGCGATGAGCCGACGTCACCGTTCGGGGGATTTTGCGGCGTTGCCGCGATACTCGCCCGGACCTGCGTCTGGATGACGGCGGAAGGGAGGTGCGAAGCGGGGCAGCAATGCTCTCCGATGCGGCCTCCGCGGAATCCACAGGGTTCCGCGGTCGAGACACCGGCCAGAGCCAGTAGGTCGCCTTCACGACCATCCTGCCCGCGGGCTCTCGTCGCAGCCGCAGCGACACGTCTCAGTCAGCCTCGTGTCCCCCCCTGCAAATCGGCTGCAGCCAGCGGCCGTTCCTGCTGACCGCTGGAACGTCGCACGCATGCACCAACCATGGTCATGCCTGAGCGTGGCAGAGGGCATCGTCCCGGACGACCACTTCTCGAAAGGAACCGCATTATGCGACACGATCAAACCCGCCACGCCTTCACGCTCGTGGAACTGCTCGTGGCAATCTCCATCATCGGCACGCTCATGAGCCTCCTGCTGCCGGCCGTGCAAAATGCCCGTGAAAGCGGCCGGCGAATCAGCTGCACCAGCAACCTCGGCCAGCTCGCCAAGGCCTTCATCAGCTACGACGGCCAGCATCGTGTGCTGCCCGGCTGGCGAAACACGCATCCAGCGATGCGAAGCGGCCTGCGCACGTCCAACCCAGCCTTTGCCACCGTGCTCGACGCCAATACGCCGTCGTGGCCGATCCCGCTCATGCCGTTCCTCGAGCGGCTCGACATCCAGAAGGCCTGGGAGTCGGCCACGCAGTCGCAGCCCGTCCCGACCGAGGCACCCGCGATGGTCAGCTTCGTCTGCCCGACATCGCCGGCCGACAGCAAATCAACGGCACAACTCGCCTACGTGGTCAACGCCGGCTCATGCGTCGTCAACTCCGCTCCGCCCACCCCGCGGCGGCAGTTCCGGGCCGATGGCATCTTTCTCGACGCAGTCGGCAACCCGCCGCCGGGCGGCACGGGAATAACCACCTACTCGCCGGCCCGCACCAACCTCGACGCGATCAGTGGCGGGGATGGCGTCGGCAACACGCTGCTCGTCGCCGAAAAGTCGTCGTCGCGGATCACGCAGGGTTCTTGGAACGCCATGGTGCCCGTGATGTCGGTTTCCATGACCGGCACCTCCAACCAGTCGATTGCAACCTTCAACTCGACGTCGAACACGGCGGTGCCGGTGTTCGGCCTGGTGAGCACGGTGCCCCAGGCTGCCGCGAAGATTCTCAATCTGGTCGAGGGAGCGCCTTCGTCCAACCATCCCGGCGGCGTCGTCGTCGCTTTCGGTGACGGCCAGACGCGATTCATGCGAGACACCGTCTCGCCGCACGTCTATGCTCAGCTCGTGACCAGCGACAGCGAATGGAACGGCAGCACGTACATCGGCAACTCCTCGATCAGCCAAAGCTGGCTCAGGCTGGGGCCAACCCCCTACACACTGTCGTCATCCGACTACGACTGAGCCGTCAACTACGGTCTGACATCACGGGAGCCTATCCAACATGAGCACCTTCGGAAGCACTCGATTCCTGCTCGCCGGCATCGCGGCGACGGCACTGTTTGCCCTCGGCATCTCGGCCGCCGTCCGCTCGCGCGTCAGCGTTGAGGTGCCTGCCGATCTCGCTCGGCAGGCCATCTCGGCGGCCAGCCCGAAGGAACAGGCCCGGGCGGCGACGCGACTGGCCGCCTTGGCCGCGCAGCGACGGCCTGATGGCAGCGGCGCGGTGATTGCCAGCCTCCAGGAGACGCTCACCAGCGGCAGTACCCCTGAGGTGCGGGCCGCTGCGATCGTGGGCCTCGCCCGCACAGGGGATCGCTCCGTGTTGGCGGTGCTGGTCGAGGCAATCGAGGATGATGATCCGCTCGTATCGGGCCGGGCCGTGGCTGCTGTCCAGCACCTGCTCGGTGTCCGCTACGAGATGGAAGAGCAGCCGCTTGACCGGGAAGACCGCCGCCGGCTGGCGGGCATGGCCCGCACGGACATGGCCGCCCTCGATGGGTCAGGACGGGCCTGGTGGGAGGCCCACACCGTGCCTGGCGGCACCTGGTAGCAAGACAGCGCCGCGTTGACGGCGAGGAGAACAACATGCCAAGACTCACCTCGCTCCGAGCCGCCTTTTCGCTCGTCGAACTGCTGGTCGTGATCGCGATCATCGCGATCCTGGCCTCGCTGACCCTGCCTGCCCTGCAGGCCTCACGTGAGGCCTCGCGAACGGCCGTCTGCGCGAACAACCTCAAGCAGATCGGCATCGGCCACACCAGCTATGTGGCAAAGTATCGCAGAGGCATGCCCGCCTACGACTGGCGGGTTAACGTGCTGCCGGAGATGGAAAACAACCGCCGCAGCCTGCTCTGCCCCGGCGACGGCCGCAACGAACTCTACGACATCAACGAGTTCGCGGTGTACATCGTCAACAACAAGCGGACCATTCCTCTGGAGCCAGGCCCTTGGTGCGCGCTTGGCGATCCTGAGTTCTGCGAGCAGTTCACCAAGGTGAAGCGCAAGACGGCCGACAGCTACTTCCTCGTCTTCGAGGACATGGCCTACAACAGCCCCTTCGACGGCGTCATCCTCGTCGAGCCCCTTGCCCAAGGCGGCTCGAAGCTGACGCACGTCGGGGGAAATCCTCACTCCTACATCCATCAGCTCCGCGATCCCAAGGGCACCATCATCGCAAACCCGTTCGGCAAGGGGTTCACCTGGACGGTGCAGGGCATCCGCACGAGCTACGCCATCAACCCCCGTTCGGCCCGCTTCACCACCGACCAGTTCAAGGTGCTGGCCCTCGAATATGACACGCCGGTGGCGGATGTTGTCGGCCCGACCGCCACAGGCACGATCACCTGGTGGCGGGACGTTGGGAGCCGGCATGCCGGCCGACTGAACGTGCTCTACGGCGACGGCCGCGTGGATCTGGTCGATCCCGCCGAGATCGACCCGACGTCGCCGAAGGTCCACGACTTTTCATGGTGCCCGATCATCGACGAGAAGCTGCGACTCACACCCCAGTAACGTGGGGACGAGCGGCTCAATGGACCAAGCCCGACCCCGTGTCGAGCGTGCTCATTCCACGCATCGACAACGCCACCGCTTCGGGGTTCGTCGCCAGACGGAGGGCCTCGGTGCCACTGATCTGGCCCGATTTGTAGAGATCGGCAAGATGCTGGTCGAACAGCTGCATGCCGATCTCGCGGTTGGCGATCGCCTGCGGCAGGCTCGTGATCCGCCCCTCGTGGATCGCCTTGCTTATAACCGCCGTGTTCCGCATCACCTCCAGCACCGGGATCCGGCCCTTTTCCTTCTGCTTGGCCACCGCCAGCCGCTGGCTGACGACCGCGGCGAGATTCGTCGCCAGCTCCGTCTGCAGCAGCTCCCGTTCTTCGGGCGGGAACATGGCGACGAGCCGCTGCATCGTGAACGACGCGTTCGTGGTGTGAACAGTGCTGAACACGAGGTGGCCGGTGTCGGCGGCCTGCAAGGCGATCCGCATCGTCTCGGCATCCCGCAGCTCGCCGACGAGGATCGCGTCGGGGTCCTGCCGCAGCGCGCGTCGCAGCGACTCCGCGAAACTCGGCGTGTCGCGGCCGATCTCGCACTGGGCAACGAGGCTCTTGTGCGACGTGTGCACGAACTCGATCGGATCCTCGACGGTGACGATCCGCAGACGCCGGGTTTGGTTGAGGTGGTCGATCATCGCCGCCAGTGTCGTGCTCTTGCCGCTTCCCGTCGTTCCCGTCACCAGCACCAAGCCGCGATTTTCCTCCGCGATGTCCTGCAGCACCGCCGGCAATTCGAGGTCAGTGAACGTCTTGATCCGCAGCGGAATGGAGCGGGCAGCGAGGCAGAGGTTGCCCTGTTCGTGGAAGACATTGATGCGAAAGCGTGCGACGTCGGGAATGGCGTAGGAGAAGTCGCAGCTCCGCTCGCTCTCTACTCGCCGCAGTTGCGTCTCGTCTGCGATTTGCGAAACGAGTGCGCGGAGGTCTTCAGCGGTTACCGGCGGGGCATTGATGGCGACCATTGTTCCGTCGACCCTCACCGTCGGCGGACTCCCCACCTGCACGTGGAGATCACTCGCCTTGAACTGGACGGTCGCCTTCAGCAGTTTCTGCATGTCCATCGTTCGAATCTCCCTTTGAATCGCTGTGAATCGCCTCGGGTCAGGCCTGTGGGAGCGGGACCCCGGCCGACGCGGCTGGGGCGGCTGACGACTCCTCCAGCCACCAAGCCTCCGCTTGGGCCTCATTCCACTCAGTCGCACAGCCGCAGGCCGCGAGGGCGTCGGCCACCGCCCTGGCATCCGCAAAACGATCCTCGGGCCGCTTGGCGAGGCAGCGCAGGATCACCGCCTCGAGGTCGGCCGGAACGTCTACGGCAAGTTCCCGTGGCGGCTTCACCGGCTCAGACACATGGGCCCGCAGCACGTCGGCCGGCGTCTCACGCTGGAATGGCGGGCGGCCCGTGACCATGAAGTAGAGCATCGCGCCGAGTCCGTAGATATCCGACCTGCCGTCGACGACCCGACCGGCGACAGCCTGTTCGGGCGAAACATACTCTGGCGTGCCGGCGACCATCCCAGAGGCTGCCGGATCATGGTCCGGCAGGGCCGCCACACCGCCGACGACGCCGAAGTCGAGCACCTTCGCCACGTCGCAGCGTCCGCCGAGGACCGAAACGAAGACGTTCGCGGGACTCAGGTCACGGTGCACGAAGCCCTGCCGGTGCGCCTCGGCGATTGCACCGCAGATCTGACGGCCCAGGAAGACGATGCGGCCCGCGGGCATCGGCCCGGACCGGCCGACGATGTCGGCGATGCAGAGTCCCGGCAGAAACTCCATGGCGCAGTACGCGGTGCCGTCGCTCGTGCGGCCGAAATCGAAGACGCTGACGGTGTTGGGGTGCAAGAGCCGGGCCGCCGCCTGCACCTCCCGGTCGAACCGCGCCGTCGCCACGGGGTCTCCCGGCCTCACGAGCTTGATCGCGCACGGCCGCTTGAGCTCGTCGTGTTCCGCCAAATAGATATGGCCTACCCCGCGATTGCCGAGCGAACGCAGCAGGCGATAGGGGCCCACGCGATCGGAGCCGCCCGGACCGGAGTCGCGATCACCATCCGCGCCGCCCTCGTGGCCGCGCACCACCCAGGCCGCGAGCGTCGCGAGCACCACGCCCATGATGAGAAACAGGGCGTTCGCCAAGACGATCTGGTGGTTCGCCACATCGTCCATGTCGAGGTTGGCCTTGTCGGCGTGGTGCAGCACGAACCCGTGGCAGAGAATCAAAGCGGCTGCCATCGTCACCACGATCCGCGCCGTCGCCGCCGGGGCCCGCGGCACGGAGATGCCGTAGCAGATCATGAGCACGAGCGTCCGTATCACGCCATTCTTCTCGACGGCGACGGCATCCACGAGGTCACGGCGGTCGATGAGGTCCACAGCAGACAGGTACTGGGCGGCGAGCATGACCAGCATCTCGAAGCCGAACAGGCAGCCTTCCACGAGCCGTACATGCCGCCCGCGGAGCCGTAGCGGCGACAGAAGAAGCGCACACGCGATGCCCGCCACCGCCGCCCGCAGCAGCAGCGTCCACTCCGGTGCGTCGGACGAGGCCGTATTGGCTGCCACTGGCCCGGTCACCTTGGCGAGGGCGAACGCCAGATGAAAGAGCGACAGGAATCCCGCCACGGCCGCGAGCCGCCACCGCATGCTGGCGACATCAGCGGTGTCGTCCGTCGCCGACTCGAGGTCGATGTCGTCGTCGTCATCGGGGCCGCGTGCGTCGTCCTGGTGGCGGGGTTGATTGTTCACTGGAGGCATGGGTGTAGTCCTTCCTGCGGGAGTGGCGGCTGGTGCAGGACACCCCCGCCGTGAGCCTGACCGTCACGGCTTTCCATCGTGGGCCGGCTGGTGGGTGCCGTGCCCGCCGGGCATGGACGGCGGGGCTGGCAACGGCACCTCGCGGAGCCACGACCGCGCCTTCTTGAGACTCTCGTCGAGGACACCCTTCTGACTGCCGAGTTTCTCCTCGACGCTATCGACCGCCTGTTCGACCGATGCAACGGCGGGAAGCTCGGCTTTGATGCCACCGCGGAGCCAAGGCACGAATACGTACGCCGCGACGACAAGCGCGAGCGTCATCAGCGGGATCCGCATCCGGAGGACCGTGTCGCGATAGCGATACCAGTCGGTCCACAGATAGTAAAGCGTGAACGGCGGGATGAGAAAGAGTCCGCCCTGCAGCGGATTCTTCCGAAATGACAGAGTCACGAGGCTGATGATGTCTCCTGCGAGACCAACGAGGTTGAGCGCGACGATCACGCCGCACAGTGCGGTGGCGAGCCCATGCCGGCCAACCATACCGCTGGCGACCGCCAGGATGATGAGGATCAACGACACCGTGTAGCTGGCCTCGCTGATCCAGGCCGTCGCCCGCCCCAGCAGGCCGAAGAACAACCGGTAGGCAACGACGAGCGGCGCCGCCCCGTTCGACACCGGCCGCGCGGTGCCGTTGGCCCCCGGCGCGACGCGTTCTATCAACCGCGTGAAGCTGTTCGTCACCAGCGCGACGAGGTTTCCTGCGGTTGGACTGGCGTCCGCGGTCGGCGCGGCAGCGCGAGACGAAGCCGGAGCGGCGCCGACCGGCTTCGTGGCGACGCCGCTCGGTCTGGCACGGGCCGGCGGCGGCGAAAAAGTCGGCGACGTGAAGACCGTCGGTGGCGCGACGACGGCCGGCCCAAGTTCGGCGTTGTCCCAGTCCGAAGCGGCGAGCGCCGGCACGCCGACTGGCGTGATGGGACGGAGACTGTAGCTGTCGGTCGTATCCGATGCTGGCCTTGCTTTGGTACGGCCAGCCGCCGCATCACGCGGAGCAGAGGCCGGCAGTTGGCTCGCCACCGCCGCCCGCCAATCGGCGGCTGGTACCTGCTCGGCCGGGCGATCACTCCCGGCCGGGCCCTTTCCAGGCACGGACTGACTCAGTCCACCAGACTGCTGCTGAACGTTCGGCACCATCGCGCGGTGCCCGCAATGGCGGCAGCGGCCGGTCCGACCCGCCAATGCCACGTCGGCCACCAGCGATTTCCCGCACTGCGGGCAGTCAAAGGTGATCTTCACGGCGGAACCTCCAGGAATCGGCGATACCAAGCGTCGGCGATACCGGTGGCCCGTCACTGCGGTCTCGGCTCGGTCGTCAGCGGTGCTGTGGACGTTCCGCCCGACAGGATGATAGGACGGCCAACAGCGCTTGTGCAAGTATCGACCGGAGTCCGTGACTCGGATGTGCCGATCGCGGCCCTCGGTGGCGACAACGTGCTACCCCATTCAACGACACCGCAGACTCCCAGGAACGAACGCATGGATCAGGCCACCCGCTGGAATCGACTCGAACTGGCCCGCCTCTGGGCCGACCTCGTCGGCAAGGTTTTGAGTGGCATCGCGCTGGTCGTGGCGGCATGGTGGACCTACACGAACTTCACGGTGGAGCGGACCCACGACCCTACGATGGAGGTGAACGTCTCCCCCAGCGTTCACCCGCTGCATGGCAGTGACGTGCTGCTGAACGTCGATGTGTTTCTGCGGAACATCGGCAAGGTCGCGATCAAGCCGAAGTTTCCTCGTAAGGACAACGATCAGAACCTTGGGCTCGAGATTTCGATCGTCGAGATCGAGCCGCTCGGTCGCGGCCCGGCTGCCGTCAGGCAGCCCACCACCGACGAAGCCAATCCTGCCGTTCCCTGGTTTGACTGGACTGCCGGCGACGGCAATCCAAGGCCACTCCTCCGCAAGCGCAACCTGCTGGCATCCAACGA
>CAMCQY010000095.1 GCA_945877135.1 Candidatus Kuenenia stuttgartensis | reverse complement strand
CCGAGCATGCCGCCCAGCCAGACCGTCCAATGCACGGCTGCCAGCCGGATCGCCGCGGGATCCTCATGATGCGTCGCCGCAAAGATCAGGCTGGCCAGCGCCACCAACGGCAGCCCGAAGAAGATCCCCGGCACCCTCCCCGCCAGCGATGCAAGCAACGGAGTCTCGAGAAGCCACGGGGCAATCGCCATCAGTGTCAGTGTCGTCGTCGCAACCATGCGAGCATGCCTTTCGTGCGGTGATTCCGGCGTGTCGTCCGTGGGGGGCGTCGGAGTGTGTGGAAGGTTCGAGTGTGTCAGGAAGGAGATTGAGACGGGGCCACTGATGCGACGGAGGCGGCAGCCGCCGAATCGGAACTGCGGCGTTTCTTTTCGTCCTCGGATGGACCGAGCGGCCCGGCCCAGGCATCGTAGATCACCAGCAGATTGAGCATGCCGGCGAGCATCGTGTAGAGCGTGCCGATCTCGAAGAATTTGCCAAGCTGCCGATGCCACAGGGCGAGTTGATCGCGGCGAAACTGTTTCAGAGGCGGCTTGTCGAAAAAGTCATCAGCGTTGATGTCGGGATCATGGCGGGCGAGCCGATCGGCGTAGGCCCGCGAGACATACTGCCCGGGGAAGAGTGGCGGGGCCATGAATCCGCTCAATTGCAGCGGCTGGCGGGCCGGGCCGAGCAGCTGCGCCGACTGCACGACTGCCGGGAGTGCGACCAGTCCGGCGCCGGCCTGGCAGACGAAGGCCCAACGGGTGTCACCAGGCTTCCACGACGCATAAACCACCTTGCCGCCGCCGAGCCACAGGCCCAGCACGAACGTGGTGAGGATGGCCGCCATGAACAGGCTGCCCTTCGCCGTACGTCCCTGATAGAGCTGCCCGAGTCCGGGCACCGCCCAAGAGAGCACCGCGGCGAGTGCCGGGTTGCGGAGGTCGATGGCCGAGCCGTCGTCGGGCGAGATCGCGACGATTCTCGTTGGATGTGGCTCGGTGGTGATGCCCACGCTTCAATTCCCAATGACGGAATTCCCCGCATCGGAATTCCCACTGTCGGTCTGGCACGGCTGCCAGCCGCGCGAGCCGACAGTGTACGCGATCAATGGGTAGGACAACATGATCCGGAGGATCTGAATTCGCACCGCTGACACTTGGTGCAGAGCATTCCCGCTACGATCCGCAGACTCCGCCGATTTTCACCCGTTTTCGGGCGTGGCCCGCATTCTCTTGCTCGCGCTGCCTCAGCCCCACAGCCGACGGACCACCCGCACCCGCGGCTGCATCGACTCACGGTCGCCGCCGGACTGCGTCATGTCGTCATCATGCAGGACGGCCTCTCGGATCTCGCCAGCGGCAGCCATCGAGAGTTCGCGCCAGGCCCGCTCGACCGTGGCAGCATCGACCCGATCGAGCCCGTCGCCCGCCGCAGCGGCGAGCGAAAGTTGTGCCAGATGACTGACGGTGCGGGGCACGCCGCCAGCAAACCGAGCCAGCGTGGCCGAGGCTTCGGCGGGAAAGATGGCGGGATCGCCCCCCACGCGGGCAATCGCCTGCGCGAGAAAGCCGGCGACGTCTTCCTCGCTCCAGGCCGCCAGTTCGATCCGCAGGCTTGCCCCCTGGCGGATGGAGCCCGGCAGCCGGGACAGCCCCTCGGGTGTCGCCGTGGCCACCACCACGGTGCGGGCGAATCGCGGCTCGGCGGCCCCGACGAGCCTCGCAATCCCATCGATCGCGTCGGCAGGAGCCTCGTCAATGTCGTCGAAGACGAGCACCGTCGGGCGTTCCATGAGCGTATTTTCGCGGAGCCTGTTCTCCAGTTTCTGCCAGGGCCGCAGCGGCTCGGCACGGCTCAACGGATCGAGCGGCAGTCGCTCGAGCACCATCTCGATCCAGTCTCCGGCCGCGAGACCGCGGAGGGACAACAGCGCCGTCTCGGCACCGAGGCCACTCAGACGGCGGACCGCCATCGCGGCCAAGTGGCTCTTGCCGCAGCCTGCCGCGGCCGTCACGAGCCCGCACCGCTGCCGCTCCTCGAGCAGCCATTCCATCCGCGCCAGGGCCTCCTCCTGAGGACCACCGGCATGGAAGGTCGCCGGTTCCAGCCCGCCGTTGAAGGGTGCCCCGGTGAATTTCCAGTGGTCGCGTGACATGATGGCGGAAGTGTAGCGGCCGTGATGCCCCACGTCAGGACGAAGTTTTCCCAGCAAAATCGGCCGCCTCTCCGCCGAACCCTCGATGAGCGAACGATTCTTCATCACGACGCCGCCCGACGGAGACCGCGCCGTTCTCGCCGGCGACGAAGCCCGCCACCTGACGCGCGTGCTGCGCGCGAAGGTCGGCGACACCGTGTCGCTCTTCGACGGCACGGGCCGCGAATGGCCGGCACGGGTGGCGTCGCTCGGACGGGATCGCGTGGAACTCGACGCAGGCAAGCCAGCCATCGATTCACTGCCTGCCGCGATCCCGCTCACGCTCGCCGTCGCGCTCCCCAAGGGCGACCGGCAGAAGTGGATGGTCGAGAAGCTCACAGAACTGGGAGCGGCGAGACTCGTGCCGCTCGAGACGACCCGCGGCGTGGCGGAGGCGACCGCATCCGCGCAGGCGAGGCTCGAACGGGTGGTGATCGAAGCCTGCAAGCAGTGTGGCCGCAACACGCTCATGGAGATCTCGGCGGGCCGTCCGCTCGACCGACTGCTCGCTGAGGTGCCAGCCGGCGCATGCGTCGTGATCGCTCATCCCGGCGGAAAGCCGCTCGCTGCCGACATCGTGCCTCCAACCGCCACGGCGATCATCGGCCTTGTCGGCCCCGAGGGAGGATTCACCGACGAGGAACTCGGTGTTGCCGATCGCGCCGGCGTCGTCCGCGTCTCACTCGGGCACCACATCCTCCGCGTCGAGACCGCCGCGATCACGCTGGCGGCACGACTCGCTGGGTGACGCGGAATCCCTCGCTCGCGCGTCGGGCTTGCATGGGATTCGCTCTTCATCCAAGCCCGCAGCGCAAGCAAGGGAATGCGGGCTGGCAAAAGAGCTGCGTCCCCTTTTTCATTCACTCCGCGCAGCACGGGCACCGCTGCGGCACGTCGAGGACGAGCGTGGCGGCGTAGCTCGCCTTCTCATAACCCTCCCCCTTCTGCTCGGGATCGACGTGGTGCGCGACGACGAGCACCAGGTTGCCCTCCTTCGGCGTGTAACTGCACCGGCCATCCTCGTCGGTCTTTCGTTCGTCATTCGGGTCGAAGCCTTCGGCGAGCGTCGCCCCACGCGGGATGAACGACACGACCTGATCGGCCAGAGGCTTCCCCTTCAGCAGCAGACGCACGACGATCGGCTTGCCTGGACCGCAGGCGAGCACCGGGTGGCTCTCCAGCACCAGTTCGAGCGGATGGCCGAGTGGCTCAAGGATCGTGGCCTCCGGCTTGGCCGGGCTGTCGAGCGACTCGGAGGCGAGAAAGTAGGCCTTCCCTCCCTTGAATCCCATCGCGCCATGGCGGACGCCCTCGCGGTAGTGGGCCACGCAGTGGAGCCCCGCCGTGGCCGGCACGAATCGCGCCGTCCAGAAGCCCTCTTTCGGCGCATAGCCGAGATCGACCATCTCGGGCACGAGGTCGGTCGTGCGTCCGTCGGGGCCGATCACGCCCACCTTCACGCCCTCGAGCGAGCCGAGCTTGCCGGCGATCTTGAAGTCGCGGTGCTCGTTGCCATGGTTGCCAAGAAAAAGACCGACGTGCACGACGTCATCGGGCTGAACCAGCCGTGGCGAGGCCTGCAGCCAGGTGTCGTGGGCATGGGCGGTGGTGGCTGCGAGCAGCACAGCGAGCAAACAGAGCGACCGGGCCTGCCCATACCATGTCGCCGGCCGTTCGCTACGGGCATCCTGCCCTTCGCTCGCTCCATGCTGGCTACGCTCCGCCATCCATGGCTCCGCTTGCCAGCAAGGCCGGCTCCACGGTATGGGCAGGCCCTCGATTGTTAAGACGCAGAGCCGGAAGTGACAACGATTTGATCGACGCATGCGAGAAACTCCTCGGGACGGGGTGAATGCTTGGGGATACGTGGTAGATGTCGTGGGGACCTGCTCAGAAGTCGCCAGTCACCTGTTCGCCGCCGTTGATACTGTGGAGGTCGCGATGGAGGTCCTTGTCGGTCTTGTCCGACAGGAGCACCACCCGGCCGTCGCCAAAGAGCACGTTCGCCCCGCCGGGATGAAAACTCTTCGGGCCGAAGAAGCCCGACCAGTGGACGACGTAGTCGGGAATCGTGCTGTTGGGAGGCAGAAAGCCGTTGGTGAGGCTGTTGCCTGCCGTCGTGGCCGCCCAGGCCTGCCCTCGACCTCGCATCGAGGGGGAGCCGGCGTGTCGCCACGACGTCAACTCCGTCCATCGGTTGACCAAGTCATCAGCCTGCTGCGTGGTCGGACTTGTCATGCTGCCGGTCTTGAGCGTCGACGAGTTCCATGCATGGGTCGAAGAGGCATTCGCCGTGTACTGATAGGGCATCCGCGGCGGCGAGCCGGCGGCAAAGGTGACAGCATCGGCAGTCCCGTTGGCGATGCTGCGGACAGCTTCACTGGCTATGGCGGTCTTCGACGTTCCGTCTGTGATCTTCGATATTCTCACCTTCGAGTTTTCAAAGACGATCCCATCGGTAGGCTTGCTAAAATCCCAGTAATACGTGCCTGCCCCATCCGCCCGCGCGCTGCCAAAACTCACCATGTAGTTATTGCCGCCGTAGTCATAGCCGTTCGACTTGTTGACAGTCGGTGCCGGATCACTCGGACACAAGAGCATCGGTACCGGTGTCGCAAAGAGCGTCACAAAAGCGGCTGTTGGCTGCTGCGCCGAGAAGTTCCCTGTGAAGGCCTGCTGCTTGAAATCGAACCGATCCGCGAGTCCGGCCTCCTCAGCGTAGGGCAACAGCCGCGAGTGGAATGACCAGCCGAAGCCGGTCGTCCCGCTGACCCTGACATCCGTCGGCGGAAAGTGCCCACGAGCACTCTCGTAATTGAACATCGCCAGCCCAAACTGCCGGAGGTTGTTGCTGCAGCTCGTTCTGCGAGCCGCCTCCCGAGCCGACTGCACGGCCGGGAGCAGGAGCCCGACGAGCGCGCCGATGATGGCGATCACCACCAGCAGCTCGACGAGCGTAAACGCATTTCGATTCCCAGGCACGGGTGAGTGACCCGTGCGATTTCGCATGGCCATGATGCAGATCCTTCTCTGTGTGCAGGTCAGGCAGGGACACCATGCATGAAAATGACACGGTGCCTGCCAATGGAGCTCTTCCCGCCGGCGCGCAGCATGCGACGCTGAAACGGATCACGACGCTGACACGCAGCCGATGAAGGGGCCTGCGTCCAGAATTGGGACAGGCCGCGCAGGGCTGCGACAGAGATCAGGCCGCGCGTGGCGGCGGCGCCGCCGGAGAGGCAGCCAACGATTCGCCCGCTTCATCGCCGGGCGTGCACACATCGAGCACGTGCATCACAAGAGACACCTCGAGCCGCGGCGGCGGCAAGGCCGCGCCGGCCGCGAACCACTCTGCCACGATGCCGCCGCAGGCCAGCATGGCACGCAGCGTGACCGTCCGTGACTGCGGCTCTCCAGGCTCGTCCGCAGGCGGAACTTTTTCGGTCGTTGCTTTTTCCGTCGTTGACGACGCGGCCGCGAGTGACTGATAGTCGCTGCAGAGTTCATGTGCTTCAACATTCTCTACGACGGCATGCGCGGACGGCTTGGGCGTGCAGCACGACTCCTCAGCCACCGGGGCCTTGCTTGAGCAACACGATGACTTTGTGGCCTTCGCCACCGCTGGTCTGTCGCCGGCTACCCGCCGTTCGAGCGCCGCGAGCACCGCCGGCTCAACGCGATGAGCCGTGGCCCAGGCAAGCGTCTCGGCCGGCGTGTTGCAGCAGCAACTGGTGAAGCATTGCTCAGCCGTGGCGCAGCCGCAGGGCCTGTCCATGCAGGGAAACGGCTGCGAGCGATCCTTGCCGGCCAGTCGCTTGGCGGCGGGCGAGTCAGAGGCGACCGGCGCGACAATCCCAAACGGCAATGGCAGGCCCGAGGCCACGAGCGTGTAGCCAAGGATCGCCAGCCAGGTCGTGATTCGCCGAAGCCGTGTGCGAGGGTGCATAACCAGAGGATACCCTCTGAAACGAGGAAGGCAAGCAGAATTTATACCGCGGAGGCAACCGATGCGGGCCAATCAGCCGCATTTCCCTTGCGTGCGCTGCGGGCTCGGATGTCGGCTGGCGGTTCCCATCCAAGCCCGCAGCGCAAGCGCGGGAATCCGCGATGGGTGCCGCTCACAAGCTCTTGAGCACCTGTACCGCCTCCGCAAGTTCGCCGAGACCGCCACGGGCGTCGGCCGGCTCGACGCCGATCCACCCGCGGTACCCCCGCTCCTCGAGCGTGCCGAACACCGCGGCAAGATCGACGTGGCCGCTGCCAAGCACAGCCGCCCGGCCTCGGCCCGCGAACGCCCCGCCGACCGCGTCGGTGGCATGCACGTAGCCGATATGCCCCGCCAGCTTCTCGATCGCCTCGACCGGATCGTGCCTGTGCACCAGAAGCGCACCAGTCACGACATCGCAGCTGAGCGATCCCTCCGGCAGGCTCGCGATCACTCGCATGAGGTCGTCGGGCCCGGCGCGACCCGCTTCCGCACAGAGCGTCGCGCCCACGCGATGGCCCCAGCCCCCCAGATCTGTGAGCACGTCGATGAGCAGCCGCCACTGGGGATCGGGCTCGGCTTCTGGATCCGACGCCTGAGGCGGCACATCGCCGATGTGGTTGAGCACGACCTGGGCACCGAGGTCGTGCGCGAGTTCGAACGCCCGCTTCGTCGCGGCGACCCTCGCCTCCAGCCGGTCGGCATCGGCATAGCCGCCGCGGGTGCGAAACGCCACGGCCGACACCACGAGCCCCTCATCAGCGAACCACTTGCGGATCTGCCGGAGGCCCGTCTGCGACACCTGCTCCGGATCGAGACCGCCCCGCGCGTCGATCTCCACGCCGCGGACCCCGAAATCCCGAGCCCGCTTGAGCGCGGTCCGCAGGTCGCTGGAGAGGGCCACGCTGGCAACGGCGAGACGGGATGTGTCCATCGGAAGAGATGATCCTGAGTGTGGCGAAGTCCGCGAGGCAATCCCCGTGATTGTAGTGTGGGAGGAACCTCCCTTGCCGGCGCGGCGGGCTTGGATGGACGGCCCGCTCCCATGCAAGCCCGAAGCGCAAGCGAGAGGAATCCGCGTCGTTCCGTCCGTGGGGTGCGGCCGACCGCAATACCCTTGCTGGCGCTGCGGGCTTGGATGGACAATGCGTTTGCGATCATCCACCACACGTCATCGAGGAGTCTCCCGGCATGCCCGCGATTACACAGGTGACAGAAGCCCTGGAACACATCGCCCCGTTGCGACTGGCCGCCTCATGGGACTCGGTCGGCCTGCTGGTCGGCTCCCGCCGGCCACAGATCGCTCGTGTGATGACCTGCCTGTCGCTCACGCCCGAGGTGGCCGCCGAGGCGGTCCGCGAACAGGCCGACATGGTGGTCACGCACCATCCCCTGCCCTTTCGGCCGATCCCGCGGATCACCGCCGACACCTCGACCGGCCGCGTGCTGCTCGAACTCATCCACGCCGGCATCGCCGTCTGGAGTTCGCACACCGCCTGGGACTCGGCGACCGGCGGCATCAATGATCAACTCGCCGCCATGCTGGGGCTGGATCACGTGACGCCCATCGAGCCCGACGCGATCCACCCGAGTGTTGGCTTCGGCCGCGCGGGCACCGCCCCTGCCGGGTGGTCGGTCGCCAAACTGTCCAGTCACATCGCCGGGCGGCTGGGGGTGAGGGGCGTCCAGATGGTGGGCATTTCAGACCACCCAGCCGGCCGCGTCGGCATCGTCTGCGGCAGCGGCGGCGACTCGCTGGCCGCCGTGACCCAGTCGGGCTGCACAACCTTCCTGACCGGAGAGATCAAGCTCCATCAGGCACTCGAGGCGCGGGCCATGGGCCTGGCAGTGATCGCGGTGGGGCATCACGCCAGCGAGCGCTTTTCGATGGAGGTGCTCGCCGAACGGCTGACCGAGATGGCACCCGGCCTCTCCTGCTGGGCCAGCCGCGACGAGGCAGATCCGATCCAGTGGCTGGAATAAAGCAGCGTTGCTCCTGAAAACAAATTGCCCCGCGGTTTTCCGGCGCTACAATAAGGGGATTGCCCCGTCGTCATCCTCCTGCCGGAAATGGCGTTTTTATGCCCCGATTTCTGACTGCCCTACCCGTCTACAACGAAGTGGCGCATGTGTCGGAGGTGCTCGACGAGGTGCTGCGGTTCACGACGGACGTCCTCGTCGTGGACGATGGCTCGACCGACGGCACCTCGCCGCTGCTGGCGGCGCGTGTCGAAGAGCGTGGCGACATCCGCATCGTCCGGCATCCGCGCAACCAGGGATATGGAGCGGCACTGGCCACCGCATACCGCGAGACGCTGGCCGGCGAGTGGGACGGTCTCGTCACGATCGACTGCGATGGCCAGCATCAGCCGCAGCTGATTCCGACCTTTATCGCCGCCGCGACGGCCTCCGCGGGCCGGCCTACCGCCGACATCGTCAGCGGCAGCCGCTACCTGCAGCGTTTTCCGGGCGACAGCGAGCCCCCCGCCGCCCGCCGCCGCATCAACGCCGAGATCACGGCCGACATCAACGCGAGGCTGGGCCTCGAACTCACCGACGCCTTCTGCGGCTTCAAGGCCTATTCCCGGCATGCACTCAAGCAGCTGAACATCCACGAGACCGGCTATGCGATGCCGCTGGAGGTGTGGGTGCAGGCGGCGGCGGCATCCTTGAGGGTCGTCGAACTCCCCGTACCGCTGGTCTACCTTGATCTGGCGCGGAGTTTTGGCGGCGCACTGGACGACGCGGCAACCCGTCTGGCCTACTACCGCAGCGTGCTCGATCGTGCGGAAGCAGCCGTCGCGGCGACCGCACCCGGCACTGCCACGTAGTCCATGCATCCATCCTCCGGCCCGCCGCCGCCCCGCCGTCGCGTCCACGCACCGCCGCAGGAATCGGGAGGCCATCTCCTCGATCCGCCGCTCGACGCCGCCCCCGACTCACCGGGGCCTTCGATCGAGGCACTGGTTGACAACAACCGCCTGCTCCGCGCCGCCTTCGACACCCGGATCGGCGATCTGAAACTGTGGGAGCTGGTCGCCGCCACGCGTCGCGAGGTGCTCACCGTCGCCACCGAATACACTGCCAGCTATCGCGACGTTGACCGACCCACCGACGTGGCCGACTGGATCGCGCGGCCGATGGTGATGGGCGGTCATCAGCCGGAACTCTTTCACCCTGGCGTGTGGCTGAAGAACTTTGCGATCGATGCCTACGCGCGGCGACTGGGCGGCACCGCGATCAACCTCGTCGTCGATACCGACCGCTGCGTGTCCACGAGCGTGGGCGTGCCGGTGGGCACACCGCGCGAGGCCCATCTCGAACAGGTCGCGTTCGACTTTCCCGCACCTGAGATGGCGTGGGAAGAGCGCGGCATCGTGGATGCCGACTGCTTCGCATCGTTTGGCAGCCGTGCCGATCGGCTGCTCAAGCCGCTGGAGCCCGATCCGATCCTGCGACGATGGTGGCCGCTGGTGGTGGAGCGGGCCGGCGAATCGCATCGACTCGGCCTCGCCATCGCGCAGGCACGGCACATGCTCGAGGCGAAGTTCGGCCTGGAAACGCTCGAACTCCCCGTCAGTGAACTGGTCCGCTTGCCGACGGTGATGGTGTTCATGGGGTGGCTGCTCGCCCACGCCGCAGCATTGCACGAAGCCTACAACGCGGCGCTCGCCGACTACCGCGTCCGGCATCGCGTCCGTGGTCGGGCCCGCCCGATGCCCGATCTCGTCGTGCGGTTTGACGACACGTCACCCGACCCATGGATGGAAGTGCCTTGGTGGATCTGGTCGCGGGATGATCCGCGGCGCAGGCGTGTATTCGCCAACATCGGCACGCCCGGCACGCTGATTCTCTCCGACATGGAGACGCTGCGAGTGGAGCTGCCGATCTCGCCTGACACCACGCCCTCGCAGTGGGTCGATGCCCTCTCCCGCATGGAAGAACATGCCGTACGACTCCGGCCGCGGGCAATCCTCACGACGCTCGTGGCCCGCATGATCGTGGCGGACGTGTTCGTTCATGGCGTCGGGGGAGCAGCCTACGATCTTCTCACCGACGACATCGTCCGCCGTCTCACCGGCTGCGATCCGCCCCGCCACGCTGTGGTCACCGGCACCCTGCGACTCCCGGTCGATGGCCTGTTCCCCGGATTCGCAGCCGACGATCCTGCCGGGGAGCTCGCAGCGCTGCACCACCAGCTTCGCGATCTGGAATTTCATCCGGAACGTTCCTTCGTGCCCCACGACGCCCAGTCCGATCAGGTGCGCGAGTTGATCCAACACAAGCAACGCTGGATCGACACACACCCCACGCCCACTCTGGCGAAGCGGCGCTGCCGCGAGATTCGCGCGGCGAACGACCGCATGGCATTTCACGCGCTGCCGCTGCGCACCCGCTTGCTCGATCGCGCCGGCCCGCTGGCGACTGCAGTGCGCGCTCGGAAGGTCCTGCGATCACGTGAATATCCATGGTGTTTTTTTTCGGAAAACGCGCTCAAATCCTTCCTGCTACTGGAAATGGGATGAATCGCCGCATATCCTGATGGGCAACGGATTGGTTTTTTGAAGCCCCAGGGAGAGGAGGCACGATGTCTTGTCGCAGAGCGTCCTGTCGTATTGATTTCGTTCGCACGACGAGCACACGCAGATCTGGCGGACGAAGAACTCGATGTGCTGTCGGCCCACGTCCTTCCCGATCGACGTCCAGGCAATCTTCCCGCTCGGCCATGCCGTCGGCGACCGTCGCCACGCGTCGCCCCAAGGCAAAACCCCGTCTCAAACTGCGTGTCGGCAGCACCAAGCAGCCCGGTCGACGCAGCGACGACCAGGTCCGTGCCCGCACCGCCACCAGCGAGGCTTCCCTGGATGCCATGACGGTCCACGCAGTCGAGATTCGTCCCGCTGGCACGGTGGTGAGCCGTCGGTCACTGGCAAAACGACCGGCCATTCTTCATCTGCCGCACCAGCCCGTCGTTCGGCTCAAGCCTCCGGCATGGATGCTGGAGGAATGCCACGTGGCGCCCGCCCGCGCCGGTGATCAGGCGGAGATTCTGCAGTTGCTCTCAGGGCTGCCCTCTCCTCCGTCGAAGGCCGAGTTTCATGCCGCGGTCGATCACCCCGACCATGATTCGGCGAATCGGCTCGTGGCCCGACTGGCCGGCCGCATCGTCGGCCACGTCGAAATTGTGCCGCGGAGCGTGCGGCTTGGTGCCGGCACCGTGCAGGCAGCGGTGCTCGACCGCGTCGCAGTGTTGCCGGAATGCCGCGGGGCCGGACATGGCCAGCGGCTCGTGCGTGCGGCAGAAGACCGCATGCGGCAGATGGGCGCAGCAGTCGCTTTGTCTCGCACCCGCATCGCGCCGTCGTTCCACGAACTCGGCTGGAGCGTGCTTGGCCGGGATTGCGCCACACCGGGCCGTCCCACTACCATTTTGTCGCGGCTGCTCGAGGGTCCGAAGCGTGACGGTGAGCCCGTGACGATGCGACAGTGGCGGCATGTTGAGCTGCCGGCAATCCTGCGGATCTTCACCCAGAATGCCTCGCGTTTCGTCGGACCAATCGATCGCAGCGAGTCGTATTCCCGATGGCTGGTGAGCCGGGGTGCGTTCGACTCGATCATCGTCGCCTTGATGGGACAGGATCGCTACGACCTCCATGAGACAACAGCACGCATCGTTGGCTATTGCGTGCAGTCGGGCAATCGCGTGCTGGAACTTTTCGCCGACCCGGAATTTCCCGGCCTTGAACGCGAGATTCTGGCCCGTGTCTGTGCCGAGGCGATCGAGAACGACCGGCAGGAGATCGTCTACGAATCGAGTGCCTCCGATCCGCTCCACCATGCCGTGGCCGGTGGTGAGAGCCTCGTGTCGGCAAACGATCGGATGATCGTCGCCAAGGTCTTCAAGCCGCTCGACGTGCTCACCGCTGCCGCGCCTGCGGTGGCCGACCGCGTGGTGGCTGCCGGCATCCGCGAAACGGTGGAGCTTGGCCTCCATGCCCCCAGCTTCCGCGGTTCGATCATCGTCGCCGACGGCAGGGCGACGGTGCACGCGGGCCGATCAGGCCGCAGCTATCTGACGCTCTCCGACGAGGAACTGGCCCGGCTGCTGCTGGGACAATCCGATCCAATCGAGGCAGCGGCGGCAGGCCGGCTGAAGGCATCGACGCAGGTCGCCGAAAAGCTGGCCATGCAGCTCTTCCCGCGGGTGCCGCTGTGGTGCCCGATGTGGGACGACCTCCCAGCGTGAGCAACGGTTCGGGGCTGACCGGACCCCATCGCCGGACGTTCGCTACGGACATCCTGTCCTTCGCTCACTCGATGCTGACTGCGCTCCGGCATCCTGCCTGCGCTTGTCAGCAACGCCGGCTCACGGGGTCCGGCCAGCCCCTCACGGATGATTCCGATTCCCATCCAAGCCCGCAGCGCAAGCAAGGGAATGCGGGTGGACTTGCCGTGAAACCGCCGGCCGCTCACGCCCCCCGGGCGCCGGCCAGCCACTCGTCGGCCCAGGTTCGCACGCCGTCCACGCCCTTGCGGTGGCAGAAGTCGCCGAGTGTCTCACCTGCATGCCGCTCTGCCTTGTAGCAGGCGAGCACGGCGGTGATCTCCCGTGAGAGATGCTCGAAGGGCACGACGTCCTTGTACTGCGTGTTGAGCCGGTCGCCGAGCAACCGGCCGCCGATAAACAGCGTGTACTTACCGAGCGTCCGGCCCACGATGCCGATATCGGAGTTGTAGGGCCGGGCGCAGGCGTTGGGGCAGCCGGTCATGCGAACCGTGAAGGCGTCGTGCGAGAGGCCAAGCTTCGCCACCTCCGGCTCGAGCGAGTCGATGAGCCCGGGCAGCACCCGCTCGCTCTCGGCCACGGCCAGGCCGCAGGTCGGCAGCGCCACGCAGGCCATGCTCCAGCGGCGGAGCGTGGAGATCTCCTCCGAGATCTTCACGCCGTGGTCGTGAAGGATCTTCGCGATTCGCTCCCGGTCGGTGATCGCCAGATCGGTGAAGAGCAGGCTCTGGTGGGCCGTGATCCGCATGCCCGGCTTGATGTCCTTGAGAATCCGCCGCAGGGCCGTCTTCAGCCGGAAATCGCCGGTGTCGTGGACACGGCCGTTCTCGACATTGAGTCCATAGAAATACTTTCCGTCGCCCTGCTCGAACCAGCCGATGTGGTCGTCGAAGCCATGCACGTCGGCCGGATGGCAGGGGGCGAGCGGCTTGCCGAAGTATTCCTCGACCTTCTTCCGGAAGGCGTCGAGGCCCATGTTGTGGATCGTGTACTTGAGCCGGGCCGTCTTGCGGTCGGTGCGGTTGCCGTAGTCGCGTTGTACCTTCACGATCGCCTCGGCGATCGCCAGCACGTCCTCCGGAGGCACGAAGCCGAGCCGCTTGGCGAGCGCCGGAAACGTCTTGGCTGCGCTCGGCGTCACACCCATGCCGCCGCCGGCGAGCACGTTGTAGCCGAGGATTTTTCCGTTCTCATGCACGACGAGGAAGCCGAGGTCGTTGGCATAGATGTCGGTGCAGTTGTCTTCGGGCAGGGCAAACGCCGTCTTGAACTTCCTGGGAAGATACGTGCGGCCATAGATCGGTTCGACATCGTCCAAGCCAGCCGGTTCCACGTCCTTGTCGCCTGATGTGCCGCCCGCGAGCGTCTTCTCGCCCGTGTCGGGATCGGTGAGCCAGATCTCGTAGTAGGCCCGTGTCCGCGGGGCGAGGTGCTTGGCGAGCTTGTCGAGCGTCGCCTGCATCTCGGCGCGGACGGGGTGATTGTGGATCGCGGCCGGGCAGCACATGATGTTCCGCTCGACGTCGCCGCAGGCGGCGAGCGTGGACATCTGGATGTCGTGGACCCGCTGCATGAAGGGCTTGAGATCCCCCTTCACCACGCCGTGGTGCTGGATCGCCTGCCGCGTGGTGAGCCGGATCGTGCCATTGCCCACCTCATCGCCGAGATCGATCGCCGCGAGCAGCTGATCGGCTGTCAGCTTGCCGCCCGGCACGCACGTCCGGATCATGAAAGAGATCTCGCGAGTGCTCTTGGCGCCCTCCTTGGCCTTCCGCTGCTCACGGTCGTCCTGCTGGTAGGTGCCGTGGTTCTTGAGCAGCTGAATGCTCGGCTTGCCGAACCCGGGGGCCCCGTCGACGAGTTCCTTGGCGATGTCGCCGGCCAGGTAGTTGCTGGCGATCTTGGCCAGTTCCACGGCGGTGGG
>CAMCQY010000094.1 GCA_945877135.1 Candidatus Kuenenia stuttgartensis | reverse complement strand
GAAGGTCTTCTCAACGCAATGACCGCCGGAATTGTCGGGGTGGGAGAGGCCGTTCATCACCGTGTAGCGGCCGCGAACTCCCTCCAGATGCGCGAGATACTTCGACGGCTCGAAATCCTTCCCCGCCTGCTTGGGGAAGAAGTTGTCGGCCAGGAGCCCGGTGTTGGTCATGATGCAGACCATCCGCTTGGGCGGGGCTGCCGCGGACTGGCCGCGTGCGGCCCGCGGAGCCAGGGCCTCGAGAAAAGGCAGGGCCAACACTGCCGAGCCACTCCGGAGAAACTGCCGCCTCGCGACAAGGCCTGCGCGGGGGGCTACGCCTCGGGATGGGACTGTCTGATGCATGGGACGCGAGGCCTCGGAGCCGGGATCGGTCGACGGAGACATCCTATGAAAGAATGTCTTGTGGCCCGTGATTTACCGGTGCGCAACGGTAAATGAGGGCCTCCAGCGACATCCATCCCCGAAAGGATCGCAACCATGCAGCCAAATCTCACCGGCAGCCTGCCGTCTTTGCCGTCGCGGCGGACGTTTCTGGGTCAGTCGTTTGCCCTCGGGGCAGCCGCCCTGCCCACGATCGTCTCAGCCCGGGCACTCGGGCTCGAGGCCGGCACCTCCGCCGCCAGCGAGCGGATCTCGCTCGGCGTCATCGGGATCGGCGGCCGCTGCCGCTACGTGCTCGGCTCGATGCTGTCCCTGCCCGACGTGCAGTGTGTCACCATCGCCGATGTGCAGGCCTCGCGCCGCGACGCCGGCAAGAAGATGGTGGACGAAAAGTATGGCACCAGCGACTGCACGCTCTATCGAGACTTCCGCGAACTGCTCGCCCGCGACGACATCGACGCAGTCCTCATCGCCACGGGCGACCGATGGCACGCCCCCGCGTCGATGATGGCGGCGAAGGCGGGCAAGGACGTCTACAGTGAGAAGCCCTGCGGGCTCACGATCGACGTCTGCCAGCGGCTCGCCGACACGATCAGCAAGACCGGCCGGATCTTTCAGGCCGGCACCCAGCGACGGAGCGTGCCCAACTTTGCGGCCGCGGTCGAGCTCGCCCGCTCCGGCAAACTCGGCACCCTCGAACGGCTCAACGCCTCGGTCTATCGGCCAACGCTCGGGAACGACTGGCTGCCGGCACAGCCGACGCCGTCGCGGGACGACTGCGACTGGAATCTCTGGCTGGGGCCCGCGGCGTGGCGGCCCTACAACGAGAAGTACGTGAGCGGTGGCTGGCGGGGCATCTACGACTTCGACTCGGGCTGCAGGCTGCTCGACTGGGGCGCCCACACCGCCGACCTCTGCCAGTGGGCCAATGGAGCCGACGACACGACGCCGATCTCCTACGAGCCGACCGACGCGGGGATCGAGTGCCGCTACGCCAACGGCGTCGTGCTGTTCCTCGACTTCCTCGCCACCCCATTCGGCGACCGCGCTCCGAACTGGAACACCAAGCTCGGCACCTGCCCTGTGAAGTTCATCGGCAAGTCGGGCTGGGTCGAGACGGGTGACTCGGGCGGCATCGACCTTTCGGACGAGTCCCTGCGGGCCAGCCTGCCTCCGCAGGGGAAGGTCCCGCGGGGCACGGACGCCGCCCTCCACGCGCGGAACTTCTTCGACAGCGTGAAGTCACGACAGCCGACGATCTGCAATGCCGAGGTGATGCGGAAGAGCCACATCGCCTGCCATGCTGCGGCGATCGCCTGGATGCTCGGCCGCACGCTCACCTTCGACCCGATCCGGGAGGTCTTCACGACGCCCGACGGTCTCGACGCCGAGGCCAACAGTCTCAGCAGCCGTCCCGAACGCGACTGCTGGGCGTGAAGTCGAGACTGCACTGCTCGCGCTCGGCGGGCTGGGATTCAGTGCCCGGCGACGCTCGAGCCGATCAATACCGACTCGCGAGTTGGCTCGTCTGGCCAGCCATCACCGCGGGGCTGTGTGCAACGCGATGGAATCGTGTTGCACACCCCGGAAGAGACGGCCACCATGCCGTGATTACTTCTTCGGCGTCTCGCTGGCGGGAGGCTGGAAATCGGATCGAAGGTCGAACCGGAACTCAGGTCCTGCGTTGAGGCCGCGGCGGACGGTTGCCTTGAGGCCGCTCGTCGCCTGGTCTCCGTAGGCCTTGGGCACGATGTAACGGAATTCCGGCTCGAGCTGCTGGCCGAGCGGATTGGGCGGCGGGGGCAGCAGTTCCATCTTATCGATCGTCACCAGGTATTCGCCCACCGTCGTGCCCCCGCGCTCGCGGCCGCCGCGAACCGCTGTAATCCGATAGCTGCCGTCCGGGCCCGTGCGGCCGGTCGCCGGCACCCCGCCTACAACCGGCGAAAAACCAACAATCGCACCGGCACATGGCGAGCCATCGAGCGTCACGAAGCCCTCGACGAGTTGCACGTCCGGTCCGCGGGGGCCACAGCCCGCCATCACCGCGCAGAACAGAGCGACCAATGCCAAGAGACGCATCGTCCCGGTCGTCCTGCGGGCAGGGAACTCATCAAGACGATCGCTACTCATCAGCGGGCCTTGATGCTTCACCCCCATTGGGCGTTCCCATGGCACCCCAGACGCCCCAGTACGACGGCCCGGTATAGTTATGGCTGGGATAGTTGATGTTGGGGTTCCCGACATCGATCTGTTCGGAAATGAAGCCGGTCGATCCGTCGCACCGCGCCATCTGAATGCCTCCTGAGTGTCGGCTGCTGGCGGCAGGGGCATGCCAGAAGTTGGCCGTGTTGGCGCTTCCCCCTTGCGTCCAGACAACGTTTGTCGCGCAACTCGGACCGTTTGGCGGCACGACGGTGAAGAAGGCGGTAAGCATCGGGAGGCCATCCCCCCACCCGCGGCCAGCGGTGCCATGGTTGGTGCTGATGTCCCCGCCGGTGACGACGCTGCCGGTCAGGAGTCCTCCGGATGCTTGCGCCGTGCACGCGGTTGGCTTGACGGTGGCGCTGATGGTGACGCCCGTTGCCACGCCGCCGAGCACTTTATTCGAGTTGTCACCCACGACGCCTTCGGCCAGGAGCAGGGTCTTCGACGATCCGTCCAGGATTTTTTTCTGGCTGCATGAGCCTGATTGGCCGTTGCCAAACGGGCCTCGCCATTGGCTAAACGCCCAGTCAAGCCACATGTCTCCGCGGTTGCCGCGATAGCTCGTCACGCCGATGCCGCCATAGGCCGGATCGCCACGCATCTCCGCGTTTGGATAGGCGTTTTGGTCGCTTGGGCAGAGCAGGAACACCGGCTGTTGCAGATACGGCGACGGGGTGCCGCTCAGGGGCGTGATGTCGTTGGGAAACCGCGACGACGTCTTCGTGTAGTTCAGGACCGACTGGTGCAGCGACACCTCTTCGAGATACGGCAGGCAGCAGACGATCCAGCTCAATCGCTGTGTGGCATTGCCTGAATACAGCGACGCCGTGGCACGATATTCGGGATTCAAACACGCAGGCGGGAAGATGCGTTTTGCGGTCTCGTAAAGATGCACGGCCGTCGCGAGTTGCTTCAGGTTGTTATTGCAGGTTGTGCGACGGGCCGCCTCCCGCGCCGCCTGCACCGCCGGCAGCAGCAGCCCGACGAGGATTCCGATGATCGCTATAACGACGAGCAATTCTACGAGGGTGAACCCTCGACGCGGTGCCGTCGGTCGCTCAAGCTTCCATTGGGTCATGCTCCACCCCGCTGTGTCTTAAAAAGGCTATTCCCATCCCTTCAATCATCGTACCACGAGTCCGTTCGTTTTGGCAGCTTTTTGGCTGTATATCATTTGATAGAGGGAAGCGGGCCAGACCGCATGGTGATCGGCCGTAACGGAGCAGTCCCTTCGACGCACGGAGCAGTTTTCTTCAGAACGTCTCTTCCGTACGAATCGTTCCGCCTTTCTTGAGGAGCGTTGCCTGGTACGGTTTCGCCTCGTGGTCTGTGCCGACCACCTCGAGCACGGGCTCCGATTCGTTGGCGGTTGCCGCGAATTGATACGTCAACTCGCCAGCCGTGACGGCGGTACGGCCGCGCTGGATGGAGATCGTTGCCGGTGGGCTGGACAGTTCCCGCGTGCCGACGGGCATCGGGATGAACGCCGTGACGAAGACCAGCGACTCCCCTCGCTTCATGGGTTGTGCGCCAGCCAGGTAGAGATGCTCTGCCTGCGGCATGTCAGTCCGCTTGTTCTTCGACATGAAGTGCCAGGAGAGCGACTGGGGCGTAAAACTCTCGGGCCCCGAGAGCCCGATCCACACGGGCCGCGCTGGTGATGCCATGACGAGTCGGTCCGGCGATTCCGGGCTGAGGATGGTTTGGTAAGTGTCCTGGCAGAGAAAGCCATGGCTCGATTTCATGAGGATGTTTTGGACGTGCCAGAGGGGCGAGCAGGCCACTGGTTCGCGGACATCGGCCTTCGCGGTGACGGTGTCGCAGACGATCAACGCACCCGTTCGCTTCTCCAGCACCGCATCGCGAGTGAGCTGAAAGTCGTGTTTCGCCTTCCCGAACTGAGCGTTCACGGCGGTGACGATCCGCGCAAGCGAAAACACCCTCGCATCGTGCATTTCCGCTGACACGAATCTCCGGACATTGCTGGCAAGCCCTTTGTTTCCTTTCTGGATCACGGTTTCGGCCGGATCCTTGAACACGCTCGCGAAGGGAAGAAACGGCTCGTTGCCTGGGCGAACGAGCACCAGGTGGTGGAAGTACATCTCGCCGGCGTCGTAGCTGGCCTCGTGTTGGAAAACGCTTCCGGCGCTGCCATACGCGGTCAGGCCGCCGATCGCTCCGTGCGAATGGGAGCTGTTGAAGAATGTGTCGAACATCGCGAAGGGCTGGTCTTCCACATGCCCCGCCACGCCACGCAAGACGATCTTGCCCGGCTGCAGAATTCCTTGCGGGCTCTGCTGCATCACGATCGCGGACGGGAGCGTGGTATCGACCGGGCGGATGGAATCGTCGGCCGCCAGGGACGCCTTGCACAAATCGGTGTCAAACTCGCCTTTTCCCACCGTCTCGCCGTACTGGAAGATCCTCGCCGCGGTGCCACGAAAACTGGCCGCTGCCTTTATGTCGACGTCCTTACACAGTGCTGCCGCCAGTTCGAAGGCGGTCAGCCAACCCGTCGATGCATCCCAGTTGGAATCGCCGTACGAGGGAACCGTCCCGATCGGCATCACCGTCTGCTGCCAGTCCCGTATCCAGCTGACGAGCTGCTTTCGGCGATCGGGCGTGAAGTCCGCCAGGAAGTCACGCGGCGCCTCGGCAATCAAGCAGAGCAGGTGGACGACCGAGTCACCGCCATAGCCGCTCGAGTCTTCCGTGATCCCAAACTGCGGCTGACGGCCCGCCGGCGCAGGGCGTTCCGTCCGTGCTTCTCCACGCCCCTCATAGGAGAAGGGCGGGGAATAGCTTCCATCGGGAAGAAGTCTTGTGTGATAGGGGTAATCGATTCCGGATTTCAGGGGCAGCATCGCGTAGCGGCGCATCGTGTCGATCGTGGCCGGCAGATCCGGACGCGCCCTGGCGAAGGCCTCGTCGGACTTCAGTTCCTGCGCGAGGTAATTGGCGGTCCGCAGGACGCCGAGGCCCGCTCGGTTGATCCAGTTCGACATGCCGTCGGCACCCGGTTGGGGCATGATCTGCATGCGATGCCCGGCGATGATCTCAAGCATCCTCCGCACGCGGTCTCGATCTTCACCCTGCAAGGAGCCTTTGTCTCGCAGGATCTGGCAGGCCTGCGTCACGTCGGCCAGCACGAAGGAAATCTGTCCGCGATTGCCTCCCTCTCCGTCTTCGTTATCGGCGTAATAGTGATCGACGGCGATGCGGCAGCATGCCTGCAACGTCCGTAATGCATCGTCGGTAAACCGTTTGGCCTTCTCCGTGTCGCCTTTGTCGGCCAGATACGCGCCGGTGATTGCCAACGGCAAAACCCAGCCCACTTCCATGCGGCCGACGCCCACGTACTTTCCATCCTTGGGCGGAAGGGGGGCTTTGAGGATCGAGGAGACCATCTTCTCCCAGCGCTGGTTGGGAGAGTCCTGGATCACGCGGCCAGCCACGGCCTGGCGGTATGTCTCCCGAGTTGGGGCGGCGACGGACGGCTCGCCGCGGGCGGCCGACAAGCTCGATATCAGCAGGCCCGATATCAGGAAGCACGGTGACAGCACGCCGGCCAACGCCCAAAGATGGATGACGATTCGAGGAAAGGTGTTTCTATGGATTGTCTGCGGCACGTCGCACCTCCGAATCATGGCGTCACATGTGGGTCGATCAACGAGAAACGATACCGCTCGCGGTACGGTGTCGCATCTATCAGTCGATAAGGATGGGCGGAATCGGATCGACGGTCTCTATGCTTTTTGATAGGGGCTGGCATGAGCGGTGGGATGTGACGTAAATCATCTCTTATTCTTATTCGATGCAACGCCGTTTTGGAGCGTGGCCGACAGCCGCGACGGTCGTCCTTCGCGATCCTCTGCCCGCTGTGTCCATGTATCATTCGCCGAATTCGGGACGTCACATGAATCGCCGTAGCGCCATTTGGGTGTCGCGAGTCCTCGCATTGGCGAGCGTCGCATGGGCCGCGGTCGCGATCGCCGGTGAGCCGGCCCCTTTTCGCGACTTGTTCAATGGACGGGATTTCACCGGCTGGTCGATCGAAGGGCCGCCCGACGGCATCGAGCATACCGATGGTCGGCCCGTGTGGTCTGTTCAGGACGGAGAGATCGTCTGCGACGGCAGATGGTGGAGCTTCCTGCGGTACGACCAGGAGGAGTTTTCCGACTTCACCCTCCGCCTCGAGTTTCTCATGGGCGACAAGGCCAACTCCGGCGTCGGCATCCGCTGCAGGTCGGTGGACAGGGCAAACGTCGACACCAAGCCCTCCCGCAGTGCCTATGAGATTCAACTGCTTGACGACGTCGGCGAGCCGGTGTCGGTCTACTCCAGCGGTTCGCTCTACCGATACGTCGCCCCGCGCCGCAACGCGATGCGTCCGGCCGGACAATGGAACCTGCTCGAAGTGACCTGCCGCGGGCCGAGAATCCGCGTCGTGCTCAACGGCCAGGAAATCCAGGATTACGACCAGGCCACGCTGCCAGAAACACGGGGCAAGCCGCTCAAAGGATCGGTCTGCCTGCAGAATCACGCGAGCCATGTCCGATTTCGGAACGTGCAAATCCGCGTCGAGAACGGGGAAGATGCGACCATGCCCGATGCCGCGACATCGGAGAACGATGCGTTCGAGACGCGTCGTCAGGCGATGATATCCGCCGCTTGCGACTCCTACGCCGCGAATCCCGCCAAACCCTCGTGGAAGAACGCGGCCCTCGTCGCGGCGGCGCTGTTCGAGGCGGGCAGAATCGACGAGGGGCGTAAGCTCGCCCACTTCGTGCTCGACGGTTTGGAGCCGGGCAATACGATCAACCGCTGGTATCTCGGCGGCAACAGCGGCTTCGTCGTCTGGCCCGGGATCGATCTCTACATCAGGTACGAGCACCTGCTCGGCGAGCCGCTGAAAGAACGGTTCCGCAGGATCTACACCAGCGGGGTCTTCTACCGTCGCTTCAGCACGAGCAACCATGTCACGATGGCGGGCGTCACCCGTTACCTCGCGGTGCAGGTCTGGGGCCGCGACGCGTTCAAGCCGCACCCAGACTATGCAGACAAGGTCTACGAGGCGTTGTCGCCGGACCAACGCAAGCAGGCTCGCTATCCGCCGTCACAGTTTTTCTCCGACCAAGATCCCGACGCGGCGAAGTTCGTACACGAACTCACGGAACGCGCGGTGCGGCAGGGCCCCGGGGAGTATGCCTCGCGGCCCTACGGTGCCGAGAACGTGCTGCCGCTGCTGACCCTCGCCGAGTGTGCGAAGGATCCGGATCTGCGACGGAAGGCTGCGATCGCCTACGAAGTGTCGCTTGCACAACTCGCGCCGGTCTGGCTGCGAGGGCATCTGGCAACCTTTTCGCCTCGCAGCTACCCCGACATGGAAACGCAGTGCCCCCGAGGAATTGCGTCGCTCGCTTGGCTGTACTGGGGGGGCGTGCCGCCGGTCGACATGGGCCGCGAGTGGGCCCTGCGGTCGGCGACCTCTTCATACCGTCTGCCGAAGGTCATGGCGACCGCGGGCACCAGCCGCTCGTGGCCGTATCGGCATCGGGCACTGCTGAATGGCTGGGCGCTCGATCATCGCGTGACACCGGGCTACGCGATCTTCTCGCGGTCTCCGAAGCATGCCCTTGCCGTGAAGTCGCGAAATCCGTTCCAGGGACAGAGCTATCCATGCGGGGTGATGTGGGAAGAGCCCGACCTGACGCGGTGCAGTCAGCTCTGGATCACCTGCCCGGCGGCCGACGACAACGCCGACAAGGAAAACGCACCGTCCGGCCTGCACACGCACGGTGTCACAGGCTACGAGCAGGAACTGCTGCACGACGATGCTTTGCTCTGGGTGTTTCGCATCCCCCGCGACTTTCGCAATCCGTACGTGCTCGGGTTCATCCCCGGTGGCGCGCGGGCGGTGATCGACGACTCGGCGACCGAGGGACGTATCTACCTGCACTTCGGCAGCGCGTTGATCGGCATCGCTGCCTCGCAGAAGTTTATTTGGGATCCAAAGGCCGGTATCCGGGCCGTTGCCGGCAAGCCTCGCGAGGGAAGCTCCGAGTTTCGGATCCCATGCGAATCGGCGGCCGTGGCGGTCGAGGTCGCCCCGCCCGGTGAATTCGGCGACGGTGAGCCGAACGGTCAACTCGAACGCTTCCGTGAGCGGCTGCGGGAACGTACGACCATCGAGTGTCGTACAGGAGACATGTCCGTGGGCAGCTACGTCGATCGACTGGGCAATCGGCTGGAGTGCGGGTTCGATGGGGAGGACCGCGTGAACGGCGACGTCGTGGACTATCGCAACTGGCCGGTCATGGAAAACCCTTGGATGCGCCAGACTCGGGGCGGCGATTTCACGATTGACGACGGCGTCGTGAAGCGGGTGTATGACCTCGGTGCGGCGGCGGCCACGGACTCGCCAAGTGACGGTCACGGGAAGCTCTTCTCACAAGGCCCTCCAGCGAGAGGCCTTCCAGCGAGACAGGTCGATTTCTCGACACCACGGCCAGACAGTCGCCCATGACACGCGTTCTCCTGCTGCTTTTCATAACGATGTGCGGTCAAGCAACCGCCATCGTCGCTCGCGGAGCTGAGACGGAGCCTCCATCGGCGGAGAATCATGTCTACCAGTTCATGACCGCCCAGACGTATACGGTCGAAAAGTTCGAAATACCGTAGGGACTGGAAGGTGGGTTCCTGTTTCATCCGCACACCTCGACGGGCTATCTGTGGGTGCCACCCGCATGCACGCGAATCAGGGGGGGTGGTCCTGAGGCACAACGTTCCGGAGCAATGGCTCGGGGGTCATCCCGCGATTCGGACCGTCTGCGGCGAACAGTCGCTGGCCATTCTCTTTACGTGTGGAGAAACGCACCACCCTGCCGGAGTGGCGTTCGAGCCGATTCCGAACCAGAAGGCCGATGTTCCAGAGATCCCCATGACCGCGGCGACCGATGCCGGCTTGCCGGTGCAGTTTTACGTCAAGGCCGGCCCCGCGGTGGCGGAGGGAAGCACCTTGCGGCTTGCCGAGGTTTCGGTGCGGGCGAAGGGTCGCATCAACGTGACTGTCGTCGCGTGGCAATGGGGGCGTGCCGTCGCGCCGGACGTCCAGACCGCGGAGCCCGTGGACCGAAATTCCAGATCGTGACCGCCAAGTGATCGCCCCTTCCGGAGGCTGGTTCCCAGGCAGGGCCTCGTCTATGCCTTTTGGTAGGGGTGGTGATTTTCGGTTGGCGGGGTTTGATACCATCGAAATTGGGGATCGTCGATTGTGTGTCTCACTCCTGCTGCTGCCATGTTTCCTCTGCCGCACTCTCGATCTCAACGCCGCATCCGCGGATGGACATGGGCGATGCCAGCCGTGGCGATCGCGGCCCTTTTCTGGTCAGCGATCGTGCGGGCGGACGAGTCAGCGACGTTTCGCGACCTGTTCAACGGCCGCGATTTCACCGGCTGGTCGATCGAAGGGCCGACCGGCGGCATCAAGCATCCCGACGGAAAGCCCGTATGGTCCGTGCGAGACGGCGAGATCATCTGCAACGGCCGGTCGTGGAGCTTCCTGCGGTATGACCGCGAGGAATTTTCCGACTTCACATTCCACGTCGAGTTCATCATGGCCGACAAGGCCAACTCCGGCATCGGCTTCCGCTGCCGGGCGGTGGATATGGCACGCGTCCACGAGACCCGCCCCTCCTGCTGGTCGTACGAGATTCAACTGCTTGAAGACGCTGGCGCACCGCCCACGGTCCATTCCAGTGGGTCGCTCTACCGCTATGTCGCCCCGCGCGAAAACGCCATGCGGCCGGCGGGCGAATGGAACGTGCTCGAGGTGACCTGCCGCGGACCGCGGATCCGTGTCGTGCTCAATGGCTTGGAAATCCAGGATTATGACCAGACGACGCTCCCCGAAACACGAGACAAGCCACTCAAGGGGTCGGTCTGTCTGCAAAACCACGGCCACCCCGTGCGGTTTCGCAACGTGCGGATTCGTGTCGAGAACGACGGGCCACGCCAGTAGGATGTTCGCCGGTAAGATCATCGACTGAAGCGGAGCGTTGCCACGAGGTGAGGTCAGCGGGATGGGCTTCCAACGATGATCGATCTGCAGCGGCTGGCCGTCGCGATCACGGCCGTGGTCGTCGGTATCGTCGCTGCCAGAGCGGGGCTGGCCGCCGGCCCCGAGTCGGTGATCGACGCACCGCCGCTCGTCGACTGGCAGTTTCGGGCATGGCCCGTCGGGGCGGGGGGCGCCCATCCGATCGGGCAGTTGCCCGACGGCACGATCGTGATCGGCTGCGAAACGGGCATCATTCGGTTCGACGGCCATCGGATGAGATCCCTGCTGGTGCCCGAGCCAGCCACACGGACGGCGGTCAAACTGCTTCTCGTTGACGATGCGGCCACGCTTCACGTTGTCTGCGCCGACGCGACGCACGCTTGCATCACGGCCGACGGCGCATGGGTCTGCAACACCGCTGCGGATGTGCCCTTGGGCGAAGGCGACAAGGGGCAGGAACCGACGTCGATCTGTGCCGACCGCGACGGCGTTGTCTGGATCGGGCACCGCAACGGGCTCGTCAGCCGGACGAGTGGCCGCGATACGACGTGGCTGAAGACGGCCAACGCCGAGACGTCGCCCGGGGAGGCCGCGGTGCAGGTGGCCGCCGATACGAGCGGGCGTATCTGGAGTGCCCGCAAGGGTTGTTTGGCCGTCTGGCGTGATGGCCGCTGGAAAGCACGCGACGTGCTGCCGAGCGCCCAACTCACGCTCGCGGCAGCTCGCAATGGCGGACTGTGGATCCGCGTCGGCGGGGCGGTCGTTCATTTTGTCGATGGGCAAGGGATGGCCCGGCCCTTCAAGTCCGGGGTGCCGACGATTCGCGAGATGCGTGAAGACGCCGCGGGCCGCCTCTGGATGGCGACGTCGCGTTACGGCCTCGTCGTCTGGGACGGCAACCGACTGGCGACCGCGGCCACGACGGCGCCGAGTATCTTTTCCGTGTTCACCGACCGGGAAGGGGCCCTTTGGGCCGGTACTGCGGCAGGACTCGAACGCGTCGAGCCGCGGATTGTGCGGCGCATCGAGATGCCGACGGTGAAGCCGCTGCGGGCCGTTCGGTCCACCAGCGCGGGTGACCTCTGGTTCATCACGCTCGACGGCGAAGTCGGCTGTCGGCGACGCGACGGAACGCCGAGGCCGGCCCGCACGGCGGACTGGCAATACGGGGTCGTCACCGCATTGGCGACGCCCCGTGACGGCGGGCTTTGGCTGGGCAAGGAGGATGGCGGACTTGTTCGGTTGGCTGGAATCGATCCTCCCGAAACACGGCAGGAAGACCTTCCTGTGCCGCCCGATCTGCAGGGGCTTCCCGTCCGGTCGCTCGCAGCCACGGCATCCGGTGGACTGTGGGTGGCGATCGGCCGACACCTGCTCTGGACCGATGGCAACCGTTGGCTGCGGTGCGACCCGCCTGCGGATGGTTCCTCGACGGACGTGACCCTCGTGGTCGAGGACGATGCCGACGGCTGCTGGGCGGCGTTTGCGAACGGAACAATTATCCATGCGTCCGCCCCCCCGAGCAAAATGACTGATTCCACTGGCGGAACGGCCAGCGATCCGACGATCCACGTCGAGACGATAACGCCGCCCGATCTACCGGCCGGGGCGGTCGTGACCGCGATCTGTCCGCTACCGGACGGCGGCGCGTGGGTCGCCACGCGGCAGCATGGGTTGTGGCGGTTTCGGGAGCACGCGTGGGCACGCGTCGGCACCGAACACGGCCTGCCGTCGGCGACGCTGCTCGCGGCAGTGTCCGACGGCCGCGGGCGGATTTGGTTCGCGGGCGAGCGGCTGTTCTTCGTCGCGACGCTGGCCGAACTGGAAGCGGTGGCCAGCGGGGAACGCGGCCGGTGCCATTGCTGGATCACGAGCGAGGCAAGCGATCTCTCCTTCTTCGATCCTGCGATCGTGCCGCCGGGGATCGGGACCCGCGATGACGACGGTCGGATCCTCGTCGTGCTGCCTACAGGGCTGGCGGTGTGCGAGCCCGATCGACTGCCGGCCGCGTCGCCACCGCCGCAGGTGGATGTCGTGGAGGTTCGGGCGGATGGCCGCGTACTCGCGCCGATCGCGCCGCACGGTTACGGGTTGCCGACAGACGCGGGCGTCACGGTACCGGCCGACGCGAGGACCGTGATGCTCGCCATCGCCGAGCGGAGCCTCGCCTCGCCGACCAATGCCCGGGTGCAGCACCGTCTCGCCGGCATCGATGCCGATTGGGTCAACACGCCCGCCGATCGCGTTGTGAACTACGAGCGACTTCCCGCCGGCAAGCATTCACTGGAATTTCGTACGACGACCGACACGGCGACGTGGCTGTCGGCGACGCCTGCCATCGCCCTCGACGTCGAGCCCCGTTTGTTCGAGCGGCCTTGGTTTCGTGCGGCTGTCGTGCTGGTGGTGGCGGGCGTGGCCGGGGGCGTTGCCTTCGGTTGGCAGGCGTGGCGGTCGAGCCGCCGGATCGCCCGACTGCGTGAGACGGCCGCCCTCGACCGGGAGCGGATGCGAATCGCCCGCGACATGCACGACGATCTGGGCACGAGCCTCACGCAAATCTCGCTGCTTACGGCTTTGATCCGCAGCCGGGCCGCGGAAGAGACCGCGGGCGCGCTCGACGAAGTGACGACGATCGCTCGTGAGGCGGTCTCGTCACTCGATGAAATCGTCTGGGCTGTGAACCCAAGGCACGACACGCTCCCGCACCTCCTCAGCTATGTGTCGCTTCAGGCCAGCCACATGCTCGGGCAGGTGGGGATTCGCTGCACCGTCGAGGCGCCGGAAATGGTCGTTCAACGGCATGCCCCGACCGAGTTTCGGCGGGCCGTGCTCTTCTTGGTCAAGGAGGCCATCGGCAACGTGATCAAGCATGCGGGAGCCGACAGTGTCACGCTGTCGATCCGAACGGATGACGGGCGGTTGCGGCTCGCGGTCGCTGACGACGGCTGCGGCATCGTGGCCCAGGCGGTGAGCGACCGGCCGCGGCCGTCGGCTGGCCTCGAAAACCTGCGGGAGCGGGCCGCGGACCTCGGTGGCACCTGCACCGTGGGGCCGCGGGCGGAAGGTGGAACGATCGTGGTGATCGACATGCCGCTCCCATCGACGTGACGGGTGAGAATCACTTCATGGAACAAAAAGTGAACATGCGATCACTATCATTGTGTAGGCTGGCTGGGTCGCGCAAACGCAGTTCAGTGGTGGCTTGAGGGGTTGCCCAGCCGAGTTCCTGTCGCAATTCGATGGGAATCATACGGGAGGAGAGAGTCATGACGCGATGCAAAACCGCTTCCGCGGATCGGCCCGCGTTCACGCTGGTCGAGTTGCTGGTGGTGATCGCCATCATCGGCACGCTGGTCGGCCTACTGCTGCCCGCGGTGCAGTCTGCTCGTGAGTCGGCGCGGCTGACGCAGTGTGGCAACGCCATCAAGCAGGGCACGCTTTCGCTGCTCAACTACCATGAAGCACAAAGGAAGTTTCCCCGCGGACTCGTCTGCACGACCGGTTCGTGCGACGTGGGAGTGGCATTCCCAGGCCACTTCTCCGCCAGGAGCGGCGATTGGGGCGAATCCTGGGTGATCCGCGTGCTTCCCTTTATGGAAATGAGCGAGGTCTCCAACAAGTACGACTTCACCGTCTCCGGGACGTTCACGGTCAACAGGAGGGTCGCCGAGAACAGGATCCCCTCGTTGCTCTGTCCCAGCCGGGGCGTTGACACCGCCTACTCATATTACGGCAGCCGCGTCTCAAAAATTCACTACGGCGCAAATTTTGGCGCCGGCCGGGCGATCTCGACGACGCTGTCGTCATCG
>CAMCQY010000093.1 GCA_945877135.1 Candidatus Kuenenia stuttgartensis | reverse complement strand
CGGTGGACGTGGTCCGGATGGTGCCGAAGCAGGTTGCCACGACGGTGACCCGCTGCGTGCCCAAGACGGTCTACCGTGAGGTGCCCTGCTGCGAGTGATCGAGAGATAGGAAGTTCCTGTCCGCCGGCACGCCAGACTGACGCCGACGGCACACGAAGGAACACCACTGGGAACGAGGGCGGCCCGGACCGAAAGGTCCGGGCCGCTTCTTTTGTTGTGCGTCACAACACGGCGTCCGGTACCGAATCCAGTCTTGGAGTCACGCGTAACACGACATCGTGTCGGGTGCGAATGGCGTGCCTCCCATCGCTGGCGCATGCAAGCAATCGCTTACGCCAAGGCCTGTATCAGGGCTTGTATGAACCCTTCCCATACAAGCCCTCGGCGCGAGCCGGGGGATCGGGAGCTCACAACGCGGATGCGCCGTCCTGAGCTGCCCCCGCGGGCATTTCGGTGATCCGCAGATTGCGGTAGCGGATCGTGCCCTTGAGGCCGCCGTGAATCTGCAGGGCGATGATGCCCCTGAGCGGGATGGTCTCGTCGGGCTCGGTGTAGTCGAGCAGTTCGATGCCGTTGATCGAGAGCCGGATGCGGCGGCCCTCGGCCCGGATCGTGTATTGATTCCAGCCTTCCATCGCGAGCGCGAGCGCCTTTGCCTGCTCGTCCTTCGGCGGCACGGCGAGCATGCGTCGGCGCCGGCTCTCGTCGTAGAGGCCGGCGGTGATGCCCGGGGCGATGTCGGCCTGGTAGCCGATCACCTCGTGATCGTTCGGGATCCGCTGCGAGCGAAACTGCACGCCCGCATTGCAGCCACCGGTGCAGTCCATCTTGTATTCGAGCTTGAGTTCGAAGTTCTCGAACTCCTTGTCGGTGGCGAGAAACTCGTTCCGCGCCGCGGGCTTGTCGGGGCTGCCAGCCACGATCTCGCCATTTTCGATCCGCCAGATGTCTTTCGTGTCACCGTTCCAGCCGGCGAACGTCTTGCCGTCGAAGAGCAGCGTTGGGTCGGCGGCCCAGGCCGGCAACGCCGACATGGTGAGCGTGACAGCGATGACGGGCACACGCAGAAAAGAACGCAGCATGCGCAAACCTCTTAATGTGCAGGGAGCCCTGAGCGGAAGCGACAGGACCGAGATATTCACCACGCAAGGATGTCGGTGAGCCCCACACTTTACCGAACTGGCTCGCATTTGTTGCCGTTGCCCCGCGTGGCAGCGTTGGGGCTTCCTGTGAATGAAGCGCCATCGCTTGTGAAAGTGATGGCGAGCGGCCTAGTCTTAAACGCTTTCCAGCCGACTCGGTGTTCGCGATGAAGGGAGCTGGTTCAACCATGAATGACACCCTGCACACGCATCACGCCTGGCCCCGCCTGTCGGGAGCCCTCGTGGCACTGGCGGTGGTCTGTGCGACGCCGCACGCGGCCGCCCTCGAGAAGGAGGTCTCGCTCATCACCAAGGAGCCGATCGGCGCTTTGGCCGTGGCGGGTCGGCTGTCGATCGATCTCCACGCCGACTGCATGGCCTCGCGAACCTACGGCAGCGAGACCGTCCTCAATTGGTACAACTGCGGCTACTCCGGGGGCGGAGGCGAGGGCGGGCTCGTGACCGAGGTCGGCGGCACGTTCGGAGACTTCGGTTTCCAGGTGCCCTGGCAGAAGCGAGACGAGAAATATCCACATGCCGCCCGCGTCGACGGTGTTCCCGCCATTCGGTTCGACGGTGGCGACACCATGACCGCGAACTTCCCGATCGAGCCGTCGATGCTCGAGTCGGGCGACATGGCCATCGAGGTCTGGTTTCGCCCGGTCAGGCCGTCCAAGGGCGACGTGATCCTCGGCTGGCAATCACCGGACGGCACGCAGACATCGGCGCCGCTGACCGTTCCCGAATCACGCAGGGGCTCGAAGGCATGGCGGCATCTGGTCGTGAACCGCGCCGCACACAAAGACACCTGGTACCTCGATGGCGAGAAGGTTTCCTGACCTGCCCCCATGAATGACGCCAGGTTTTAAGTTAGGGTTTTGCCGTCCAACAGACCAGCCCTGTGTGGTTGCGGAGGCGCAGCCGTAGCAACCACACAGGGCTGCAGCGCCTCTGGGGCCGGTGGCCGGTATCCCAAGGCACTGTGTGGCCGGATCGTGTTGTAGTGCTGCCGCCACCGCTCGATAAGCACCTTGGCCTCGAGCAGCGTGTCGAACGCTTCCCGCTCCAGCAGCTCGTCCCGGAGCAAGACGAAAGAAGTTCTCCACATACCCGTTCTCGCACGGAGACCCCGGCTCGATGAACACCGTCTTCACGCTCTCGAAACGCAAGCGTCGAGTTCCGCATCAGCAAGGAGCCGCAACAGCCGGGCGTTCTCCTTCTCAAGGTCCTTCAGACGCTTCGCCTGGTCGATCCGCAGTCCACCGAACTTCTTCTTCCATCGGTAGTAGGTCTGCTCCGTCACGCCGATCTTCTTGACCGCCTCCAAGACGGTCTTGCCCCTCCCCACCTCAACCTCGACCTCTCGAAGCTTGGGAATGATCTGCTCAACCAGTTCCTTCTTCCCGCGGGGCATATGGTTGCCTCCCTTGGTTTGCTCCACCCCCAGATTCTCTCTCTGGAGGCGGTGCCGTTTAAGGGGGGCAGGTCAGTTTAGCTGCCTCTCGACCGTCCGCCCCACACTGCGGCTCGCAAAAATGTTTGACTCCGACATCGTCAGCATCCGCGAATACCTCTGCCGCGATCTCGGCCGGTGAGAAAAAGAGAAAAAGGCGACAGCCAACCTTTTCCCGGCGAGTGCTCGACGACCGGCTGACGAGGCATGTGGGTGCTGCCATGATCAGCGTAGGAACGTCGTCACTTTTCCGGTATACCTACAGACATGGTTGGGCAGGGCGTTTCCGGTCCGCCCCCGCAAGAGGTTCCAACGTGGCCGTCGAGCTTCAACCCTTTTCCTGGCAGAGGATGATCGAAGCCGTGCAAGCCGTTCGTGACCGTGCGCTGCGGGCGACCGCGGCCCTTGAAAAAGCCGGGATCCCTTACGCCGTGGCCGGCGGCAACGCCGTCGCCGCGTGGGTGGCTCGCGTCGATCGAGCCGCGGTCCGAAACACGCAGGATGTCGATATCCTCGTCCGCCGCAGCGATCTGCCAGCCGTGCAGTCGGCGCTCGAAGCCGTTGGATTCGTGCGGGCGAGCGTGATGGGCGTGGAATGCTTTATCGACGGCCCTCAGGGGAGCCCGCGAGACGCCATCCATCTTCTCTTTGCCAATGAAAAGGTCCGGGAGTCGTATCCGCTCCCCACGGCCGACGTCACCGAGCGGGTGGCGGCGGATGACTACTCGATCGTGTCGCTCGAGGCGTTGGTGCGGATGAAGCTCAACTCGAACCGCGACAAGGATCGCGCTCATCTTCGCGACATGCTTTCGCTGGGCCTGATCGACGCCTCCTGGCTACCGCGGCTCATTCCAGAGCATGCCGCGAGGCTTCAGCAACTCATCGACGATCCCGACGGGTGACAGGCCAGAAAGCCAGCCGTGCAGCCAGGATTGTGCGTCGGCCGGCCCGCTCCTCCAGGGTGTAAAACGGGACGTAGCTCTTTTGGCTTCCCTTTAGCCTTCCATGGCGGCGGGCTTCGATCCCACTGGCCGCTGCCGCGTCACCGCGTTGATGCGGTTGCGCTGGTGGAGAGGTCAAAGTTGCACTCTGTGTTGCGGCCCTCGACGGGGCTCATGAGCAACTCCGACCGGCTCCGCTCGCTATAGCGGCCTGGGATAGACTCCTCCAAGATCGGCTCTCCGTTTTGGGAGTCGCCCTTCGGCTTGAAGAGGCTGATCGTCACCACCATTTTGGTCGGATCGATCGTGGCGGCGTATCGCCCCTCCTTGTCGGTGAAGGCGTGCGACGTGCGGCCGTCGCCGGCCACCGGATAAAACATCATCGCCGCCGCGACGAGCGGCTCGCCATCGATCGTAACCCTGCCGCTGACCGTCGTAGACGCTGGCCGACAACCAAAAACCACCGCAACCGAAACGAAGAACGCCATTCTCGCGGCGATTGCCAAACGAAAAGCCCAGTTGTGCCCACCATGCTTCGCCCGCGGCCCGCGGTGACGCTCTGCGGTCTTAGTCAAGTTGCACCGGTCTGAGAGAGTTCATGGTCGAGACCTCCTGCCAGATCGACAAGCCGATCGAGTTGTCGATAAAACGCACCGAGCCGTCGCACATCGACACGAAAACGCCGCCGGAATGGTTGCTCCGTGCGGCGTGCGGCGTGTTCAAGCTTCCCGAGGCATTCTGGCAGGGCAAGTTCACCGGGTCGTAGTCGGCACGACATCCTTGGCCATAGGTTGTGTCAATACCCGAGTTTGGTGTCGCGAACGTCGAAAAAGCGACGTGGCTTACGCCGCTCCATGGAAACCCCCGATTATCAGCATCGGCGTGCGTGGACGTCGTCGTACCGGTGGAATTGGCAGGCAACACTCCTTGATCGAGGGGGAAAACGCGAGCCTCTGCCATGAGCAGCGTCTTCGCTGAGCCATCGGTGATCTTGGAAAGACTGGTGCAGAACGGAACAAAATTCGATTGCACGGTGCCGCCCTTAAACCCAAAGGGCGCGACGGGAGAGCTCTGAAGCCACCCGGATGTTCCTCCATTGACCATGTAGTTCATCCGGGCGCCGCAATTTCCTGAATTGGTGCCCAGGCTCGAGCCGCGTCCGCATAAAAACGCATTCGGCTTGTCGCTCGGGCAATAGTAGATCGAGGAGCGTGTCTCGCGGATCCTATTATTCCGCATGCCGTTGATCGCAGGCGCGGCGGTATCGTTGGAGCTCTTCGTAAAGTTCCATCTCGTATAGAGTTCACCCAATTCGACATAAGGCCACAGAGAAACAACCCACGGCCGATAGGCAGCCCCCGTGCTCGTGGTGGTTTCCGTTCCGGCGGTCGTTTCACGATTGGCGATGTAGGGAAACGCCCGTTTCGCGTCATGATGGTTTTGCATGCCCGTTGCCAGCTGCTTGAGATTATTCATGCAGCTGCCGCGGCGTGCACTTTCCCGGGCCTGCTGCACCGCGGGAAGGAGGAGACCGACGAGCACGCCGATGATCGCTATCACGACCAAAAGCTCGACGAGTGTGAAACCTCTTTTCGCGCGCATCATTCGTATCTCCCCCCGCTTTGATTCTAAGCAACGCGACAACACGAAGCCGAGGCAGCCTCCCACTCCCCCGCACGACTCCTCATCTTCACCGCAACATCGGCGCAGCCGCTATCGAGCGCCTAAAACTCTAAGCAACCGAGCCACGGGCCGCTATGGCGGCGCAAAAAATGTATCCAGAAACCTTAGCAAGAATTGATGGAAAGTGGCGGCTCATGTCACCGGCGGTCGATTGCTAAGGATTGTGGGGCTTTTCTATGCAGTGACGAGCACACTCTGACTGCGCTGGCGTTATAGTGCGGACATGGGTCCGCGTTTGCCGCCCGACTCGCCAGCGATGCTCTGCGGCACTTCCCCTTCGTGATGCGGCAGATGTGTGATGGACGAACACCGAATGACTCCTGCCCGGCACCGAGAATTTGTCCAGCAGTTGTTTTTAGACCGCATCCCAGAGATCCGTCGTTTTGCCGGGGCCACTTTGCCTGATCTCTCCCTCGTGGACGAGGTTGTTCAGGAGACGTTCAGGGCGATCACGGCCGACGCTGTTTTCTACGACCCCACGCAGAGCTTTACGGCTTGGCTTCATCCCCACGTGCGCCGCACGGTCATCGAGGTGGGACGGAGGCTGGAGGCCGGGAGCCAGCCATTTTCCGCAGAGGTTCTCGACAGCCTCACCGCGAGTCAGCCCGAGAGAGCCGCACCCGCGATACTGCGACGGTTCATGAAGGAGTGCGTCGAGGAACTCGCTCCGCAGGCTCGCAAAATCATCGACCTGCGATATCGCAAGGCGCTCAAGCCCCGCGAGGTTGCCAAGCTCATTGGCTGGACCAAGGCCAGCGTTCACGTGACCCTGAGCCGCTCGCGGGCGGCGCTCCGCAAATGCCTCGACAGCAAACTGGCGGTAGCCGATGGCGCTGTGTGGAGGAAAGCAACGTGAACGACATACGGATCAATGAACTGATCGACGCCTTCTTCAACTGCGATCTCGCAGGTGACGACCGTCTCGCGCTCGAGCGACTTCTGCTTCAGTCGCCACAGGCCCGCGCCATTTTTTGGCGGAAGGCCGAGATTCACGAAGAGTTGCGCGACTGGGGGCTGGAACAATGGGACCGGATCGGTAGCCCACAACTGCCGGGACCGACGCGGATGCCGTTGGCCCGGCTCCTCTTCGGGGCTGGCCGCGCGGCGAGGGCGGCGGCTTATCCGCTCACACTGGTCGTCGGCTGGCTCGTGGGCATGAGCGTCGCCTGGGCGATGCTGCCGCAGTCGCGGCCTGCCGTGAGCATTCCCCTCGAGCTTGCCAACGGCGGCTTCGAGGATGCTTCGGCCACTGCGATCTCGCCGGCCAAGGGCGTCGACCGGCTGGAACACCTCCAGACCGCGTATGGCGTGTGGACTGGGGATCGCGTGAGGGTGTGCGAGGCCGAGCAGGGCGTCACGCCCGCGGAAGGCAGTCACATGCTCGCATTGGAAAAAGCACTTCCTGGGCCGGGCGATCCGGCCGACACGCGGGCCGACTCATGTGACCTGTTTCAAGTCGTCGATTTGGCTGCGCATCGCGACCAGATCGCAAAGGGAGGTTGCACGCTCACGGCGTCTGCGCGGTTGATCGACGCGGGCCCACAGCGACCGGTGGCCACGGACTTCGTCGTGCGGGTTTATGTGTTTAGCGGTGTGCCGGAGACCCCGCTGGCCGACTGGCCTCAGACGCGGCTCGACGCCTTGGCCACCGGCACGGAGCGGGTGACGTCGTTCGGCGGGCAGAAGGCGTGGCGCGAGATCGCGACACAGTCCGGCCTGCCGAAAGACGCATCGTTTCTGATCCTCCAGATCGACGCCACGAACATGGACCGAACCCTCGGCCGGCCGGCAGCGGTGTTCGAACGGCACTATTGCGACAATGTTCGCGTCACGCTCCATGTGCCGTCCGACCAGATGAGTGGCAACTGACGTCTCTCCTCCAGCAGCCCCCCGGAGCACCATCGTGACCATCCACCACAATCTCAACCGTCGCACCGTGCTGAAGGCTGCGGGCACATCGCTGGCCCTGCCGTTCCTGCCGTCGCTTTCGCGGCGGGCCTTCGCCGCCGAGGCAGCGCCAGTCGTGCCAAAGCGGATGATCGCGATCTCCTTCGGCTACGGAATTACCAAAGAAACCTGGTTTCCAGACCCTACGAAAACGGGCACGGAGTTCACGCTCTCTGAAGGGCTCAAGCCGCTTGAGCGGCACAAGTCACGGATCACGATCATCCAGGGACTCTCCAACAAGTTCTCCAATGAAGGCCACTGGGGCAGCACGTTCTACCTGACAGGCGCCAACCGCTACGCGGTCCCAGGCCTCAACTTCTACAACTCCGTGTCGGCCGATCAGGTCGTGGCGGAGGAGTATGGCAAGCACACGCGGTTCACATCGCTGCAACTCAACAGCAAGGACAACTACGAGAGCGGCCACGGACCGGGCCTCTCCCTGGCTTGGAACCGGCAGGGAAAGCCGATCGCGGGCATCGACACGTCGCTGGCTCTGTTTCACAAGCTCTTCGGCGACGACGAGACCTCTCTGGAGGAGCGCCAACGGGCGCTGGCCGAGCAGCGGAGCGTGCTCGACGCCGTGCTCGTGGAGGCCAAAGCGATCGACGGGAAGCTGTCGGCCGACGACCGCCGCAAACTCGATGAATATTTCGAGTCTATCCGCGAGATCGAGACGCGGCTCGCAAAGGACGAAGCCTGGATGGCGAGGCCGAAGCCCAAGGCCGAGGTCAAGCAACCGGCCGCGGAGCCGAACGGCATCGAGGAAACGAGGCTGATGCAAAGTCTGATGATCGCCGCGTTCCGCACCGACTCGACACGGGTGATCACCTACCGGCAGCCCCACTGGAACCTGATGAAGGCCCTCGACATCGACTACCACCCGCACGACGTGAGCCACTACTCCCCCGGCAGCCGCATGGAGGCCTCGCAGAAGCGGGACCTGGAGATGAGTAGGCTCCTGGCGGAATTCATCGACAAGCTGGCGGCGGTGAAAGAGGCCGACGGCTCCACGCTGCTGGACAACGTGTCGCTCTCCTTCGGGAGCAACATCTGCTCCATTCACTCGCTCGACAACTGCCCGACGATCCTGGCGGGCGGAGCCGCGGGCGTGAAGCACGGCCGCCATGTCGTGCTCGCGGCCAAGCAGACTCCGCTGTGCAACCTCTGGGTCACGCTCATGCAGGGGCTCGGCATCGAGGTCGATGCCCACGGTGATTCGACCGGCACGCTCGGCGAACTGACGGCGTAACTGGCTCGGGCGACGTTCCTCCCACCTGGATGCACGAACGATGAAGACGCAATCAGTCGCGATGATGGTCGCACTCGCTGCCGTCATGACAAGTGCGGATGCTGCCGTGCCCACGGCACGAATGGAGGCCGGCCACGCGGCGTTTCTCAAGACGAATTGCGGGAAGTGCCACGCGGGGGCGGATACCGACAGCGGCGTGCGACTCGACGATCTGCCGCTGGAGATCGCGACGACCGAGGCGGCCGACCGCTGGCAGAAGGTGATGAACGTGCTCAACTCGGGCGAAATGCCGCCTCAGGACGAGCCGCAGCCGGATCGCGATGAAAAGACGGAGCTCCTGGCGGATCTCGCCCAGACGCTCGTGGTGGCCCGGCAGGTGATCGGCGAGCAGGGTACGAGGCAGATCATCCGGCGGCTCAACAAGCGGGAATACAAGAACACGATCCGCGATCTCCTCGGTGTGGAGATCGACGTGACGGAGCTGCCGCAGGACGGCGGGGCTGGGTCGATGGACACGGTGGGGGCGGGGCTCGCGATGTCGAGCGACCAGTTTGAGTCGTATCTCGCGCTTGGCCGCAAGGCCGTCGAGGAGGCGATAGCGGCCCAGAAGGGGGCCACTGCCAAGCCACAGACCTACCACCGCGACAGCGAAACCTTCGTCAATGAGCAGCAGCGGAAGATCATGAAGCAGAAGGAGGAGGCCAACGCCAAGTATGTCGCCTGGACGCAGGCCATCGACGAACTGGCGAAGCTTCCCGAGCACGCCGACGTCGTGGCCGACATCACGAAACGGATGGGTGGCCGGGGTGATTTCAAGTCGCAGTACTACCGGGAGTGGGATCGGCTCGTCGGGAAGCCGGCGGTCAAGGACTTCGGCTACAACGACGCGTTTGCAATCGACTTTTCTGGTCGTGACTCCGCGCTCAAGTCGCTGCCGACGCTGCGGAACTATTACGAACAGCCTGCCACCGAGACGGGCGTCTATCTCGGCTGCCACATGGTGCACAACACCGAGTCACACAAAATCCCCGACGCCTGGCCGCCCGGTGAATACGTTTACCGCTACCGGATTGCCGCCGCGGAAGGTGCGGAGTGGCACCAGCGATTCGTCCAGTTCGGAACAAAGGGAAACGGCCTCGACAATTTCGATCTCATGAGCACGCACGAGGTGACGGGCACGCTCGACACCCCGCAGATCTTGGAGGTGAAGGTCCGCGTGGGCAGCGGCCCGAACCGGGTCTATTCGATTCGCGAGAAGCGGCGGATCAAACGGGGCACCGACAACGATCGGTTCATGAAATCGTTCCACGCGATTGGCCGCGGGCCGACGCCCGTGATCTGGGTCGACTGGGTGGAGATCGAGGGCCCGCTGCCGACGGAGCCGGGTAGGTCGGAGCCGGTGTCGCTGATCGCGTCGACACAGGACGCCAATGGAGCCCGTGACGTGATTGAGCGGCTGGCCACCCGGGCATTTCGTGGTGAATCTCCCAAGACGGAGTACGTCGATCGTCTCATGAATATCTTCGAGGCTCGGCTGACCGCCGGTGATTCGTTCGAGGCGGCCTTAAGACATCCTCTGGCCGTCGTGCTCGCGTCGCCGCCGTTTCTCTACCTCGCGGAGCCTGGCGTCGCGGGGAAACCGCGGCCGCTGTCGGGCGTCGAGCTGGCAAATCGCCTCTCGTATTTCCTTTGGAGCAGTCCGCCGGACGAGGAACTGCTGGGGTACGCAGCCCAAGGCGAGCGAGGGAGGTCCGCGGTGCTGGCGGCGCAGGTCGATCGCTTGATCGAGAGCGACCGATTCGATGCATTCCTCGACGGCTTCCTCCATCAGTGGCTCGACATGGAACGACTCGACTTCTTCGAGTTTGATGCCCAAAAACACCGCGACTTCGACGACAGCATGAAGAAGGCGGCGAGGCAGGAGGTCTATCGCACGTTTGCTTCCGTGCTACGGAGTGGCGGCAGCCTGCGGGAGCTGTTGTCGAGCGACTATGTCATCGCAAATGGCCTACTGGCAAAGTACTACGGGCTCGAAGGCGTCAGCGGCGACGAGTTCCGGCGGGTGGCGCTGCCCGCGGGTTCACCGCGGGGTGGCCTTCTGGGAATGGCGGCCATCCACGCGATGGGCAGCGACGGCACGTCGTCTCATCCGATCCACCGGGGCGTGTGGGTGGCGAAGCACCTGTTGAACGACCCGCCGCCGCCGGCGCCGCCGAACGTGCCGCAGCTCTCGCGGCTTGATGGAAAGCTGCTCACGACGCGGGAGCGGTTCGAGGCCCACCAAGAAGAGCCGCAGTGTGCGAGCTGCCACCGGCGGTTCGACCCGATCGGCTTCGGCCTCGAAAACTTCGACGCGGCGAGCCTGTGGCGGACGACCGACAGCGACACGAAAAAGGGCCTCGGCACGAAAGAGTGGCAGATCGATCCGGCAGGCAAGCTTCACGGCGGCCCAGAGTTCGAAGACTTTTTCCAGCTACGGAAGATCGTGGCCGACCGCGTGGACGCCTTCGCGACCGGTTTCACCGAGGCCCTTCTTGAATACGCCCTCGGTCGGCCCTGCGGCTTCGCCGATGACGAACTCGTCCAACAGATCGTGTCACGAGCCCGCGACAAGGACTGGCAGCTGCGCGAGTTCTTCCAGGCCCTCGTCGCCAGCCAGGAGTTTCAAGCGAAATGAATCGTCCGCACCTGCTTCCGTCGCTCACCATCGTCCTGGCCGCGCTCGCCACCACACCGTTGGCCAGCGGGCAGGGGCCGGCTGCCGGCACCGTCGTATTGAAGGAAGACTTCACCGTCGGCCCGGAGCGGGCCAACCCCCAGGCATTCGGTGGTGGAAAAACCTGGAACATCCCCGATACGTGGGAGTGGCGAGACGGTGCGGCTGCCAGCAGCTACGACCGCACGAAGTTTCCGGGAAAGGCCCATGGCAAATCGATCGATCCCAAATTCAAGGCCCACGATGTCCGAGTCCGCTACCGCGTGAAGTTCGAGGCCGAAGGGGCGATGCTCGACATGATCATCAATGCGCCGCTCAAGCCCGGGAAGCCGGGGAGCGTCCTCTGGCACATCGGCAGCGTCGTGACGAGGGTCACGAAGCCAAACGCCCGTGACGACGTCGCGATCGGTGAGCGGGATTTTACCCGCGACACGAATCATCCGGCTCTCGCGGGCAAAAAGCTCGACCCGACGGTGCTCGAGAAACCCGAGGGCACCTTCGGCAGCGCGTATGGCATCCCTGGTGCCGCCACGCACGCGAAGATCGGCCTCGTCACCGACCGGTGGTACGACTTTGTAGTCGAGGCTGTCGGCACGCGGTGGACGCTTTGGGTTGACGGCAAGGAAACGCTCGCGCTCGACCTCAAACGCTCGGATGTCGAGAAAGAATCGATCAACTTCATCGGCTTCGGACCGTTCCTCCTCGACGATATAGTGATCGAAGACCTGCCCCGCAGGTGAAACGTCGAGACTGAATCGCCGGCCGGCGGGGCTCCGCAGGCACTCTGCACATTCCATACCAAACAAGATTGAACTCTGCCCCTTGTTTTTCGCAGTTTCTGCGGAAAAATCCAATTCGAGGCTATAGTAGACGTCGATAATATCTTGAGGCCTTCCGGTTTCGTTGGAAGGGGTCGTGACTGCATGAGCCACACCGTGAGCCACATCACTTCGACCATCCTTCGCTCGGTCTGCCTGCTAGCCGTCTGGGCCGCGGCGGTAGCCGTGCCCGGGCGGATCGCTCAAGCCTCCCCGTCGCCGGGAGACATCGCTTTCTTCGAGTCGAAGATTCGGCCCGTGCTCGTGCAGCACTGCTACCAGTGCCACTCGGCTGAGGCGCTTCGGACCGGCAAGCTCAAGGCCAACCTGCTCGTCGATTCCCGTGACGGCATGGCCAAGGGGGGCGAGAGCGGCGCGGCCGTCGTGCCCGGCAAGAAAGAGGAAAGCCTGCTGCTCGCGGCCCTCAAGTATGACGGCTTTGAAATGCCGCCGGCAGGAAAACTGCCCGACGAAGTGATCGCCGACTTTGAGAAGTGGATCGACATGGGGGCTCCCGATCCCCGCGACGAGCCCAAGGCCATCGTCGACGAACGGACGATCGACGTCGTGGCGGGGCGACAGCACTGGTCGTACCGCCGGCTGGCACCAGTGGCGGCGCCCGACGTGAAGAACCCCGCCTGGGCCAAGAACGACATCGACCGGTTCGTCCTTGCCACGCAGGAGGCGGCCTCCGTCAGCCCCAGCGCCGAGGCCAGCAAGGAAACACTCGCGCGGCGGGTGTTCTTCGACCTCATCGGCCTGCCGCCCACGCCGGAAGAGCTTCAGCAATTTCTCGCCGACACGTCGGCCGACGCCTACGAACGACTGGTCGACCGCCTGCTCGCCAGCCCGCGGTTCGGCGAACGCTGGGCCCGCCACTGGCTCGACACGGTGCGGTTCGGCGAAAGCGGCGGGTATGAGTTCGACTCGGACCGCGGCGGCGCCTTTCATTATCGCGACTGGGTGATCAAGGCGGTCAACGCCGACATGCCCTACGACGAATTTCTGCGGCTGCAGGTGGCGGGCGATCTTATCAAGCCGGGCGACTACGAAGCGACCAGTGCCACCGGCTTCCTCGTGGCGGGCCCCTATCCCAATCAGGTCACCGCCAAGACCGTCGAACCGATCCGCTACGACCAACTCGACGACATGGTGGCCACGCTCGGTTCGAGCGTGCTCGGCATGACGATCGGCTGCGCCCGCTGCCACGACCACAAGTACGACCCGATCGCCCACCGCGACTACTACGCGATGATCGCCTGCCTCGGGAAGGCTGTGCAGCGGGAGAGGGGCATCGATCCCAATCCAGCCGCGACGAAGGTGAAACACGACGCCTGGCTGGCGACCAAGGCCCCGGTCAGCGACGAGGCCGACCGTTTTCAGCGTGAGCAGCTTGCTGCAAAACTCGCAAAATGGCTCGCCGGCGACGCCGCAAAGCAGCAGGCCGCTTCCTGGCAGGTGCTCGACCCGCAGTCTCTCAAGGCCGCGAAGGCCACGCTGCTCGAGGAGGCCGGTGATACGGTCGCAGCCTCGGGAAAACTCGAAGGCGACGACAGCTATACGCTCACGTTTCGCACTCATCAGAAAGGGCTGACTGCCCTGCGACTCGAGCCGCTTGCGAGCCCGTCAGCGCCCGGTGGCGGCCCCGGCACCGGCAAGGATGGCGGGTTTCGGCTGAGTGCGCTCAAGGTCACGGCCACCCCGCTCGTCGCAGCGTCGGGTAGAAAACCTGTCACGCCAAAGCTGCGGGCGGTGGCGGCGAGCTTTCAGGAGCCTGGCTTCGAACTCGCCAATGCGGTCGATGGCGACGGGAATACGGGCTGGTCGATCGGCGGCCAGACCGGCAAGGACCATGCCGCCGTCTTCGCGTTCGACCAGCCGATCGGCTTCGAGGGTGGCACGCAGCTCACCGTCGAGCTCCGGTTTCAGGCCAAGCAGCATGGACTCGCAAAGTTTCGCTTGGCGGCCGCATCGACGCCCGAGCCGCTCGGCCTCGCCGACCCCGCCGCGCCGCAGGCGTTCCGTGAAGTCGCCACGCTCTTCGACGCCGCGAAGACGGCCGCGGGCGATCTGACGAACGAAGGAGTCGGCCGCGACGTGCTCCGCTGGTTCCGTCGGTTCGATGCCGATACCGAGCGGGTGATGGCCGCCCTCGACGCGATCGACGCGAAGGAACCGAAGCCCGACCTGCACCAGGTCTACGCCGCCACCAACGGCGCCTGGGTGATCACCGGCAACTCGCAGGGGGTGCGGAGCGGCGACCAGGATGTGTTCGTGCTCGCGCGGGGCGAGGTGGGCCGCAAGAAGGGCAAGGCGGCCCCGGGGTTCGTGCTGGCCGCGGTCGCTTCGGACGATGCCGAAACCGGTCTGCTCTCCGGTCCTGAAAGAAACCCGCTGCCCGACTCCCGCCTCGGACTCGCGGCATTTCTCACCGACGTGAACCGCGGTGCCGGTCCACTCTCCGCCCGCGTGATCGTCAACCGTCTCTGGCATCACCACTTCGGCCGGGGCATCGTCGCCACACCAAACGATCTCGGAACGCAGGGCGACAAGCCCACGCATCCGGAACTCCTCGAATGGCTGGCCACCCGGCTTGTGGACGAGCATTGGAGCCTGAAGGCCATCCATCGCCTGATCGTGACGAGCGCCACCTACCGGCAGTCGGGCGCCGTCGATGACGACCGGCGGAAGAAGGATCCCGACAACCAACTCCTCTGGCATCGCCGGCCCACGCGGCTCGAAGGCGAGGTGATCCGCGACGCGCTCCTCGCGGCATCCGGCC
>CAMCQY010000092.1 GCA_945877135.1 Candidatus Kuenenia stuttgartensis | reverse complement strand
CCTGCGCGGAAGCGACGGGATTGTGTTCATACCTTGCCCACCATTTGCACCGGCATCCCCGGCCGTCGTAGGCTGGATGTCATGAGGACATCCGACTCGCTACGCCTCTGGACTTGTGTCGGCATCCTGGCCGCGGGCGTCTGTTTCGCACCGTCGTCGGCCCACGCCGCCGGACAGCTCTCGGCCGCCGAGATCAGCGCGCTCGTGGAAGGCCTTGGCGCCGCCGACTACGACGAGCGGGAGGCCGCAGCAGCAAAGCTCAACGCCCTCGGTGCAGCGGCGGTCGATCCGTTGCTGGCCGCCGCGGAAGTGAGCGACGATCTGGAGATCGCACTGCGGGCCCGCTGGCTCGTTGACACGATTCCCCTCGACACCGAACGCGACCCACCCGAGGTCTCGAAGTTGCTCGGGAAATTCAAACGCAAGAGTTTTGCAGAACGCGTGCAGGTGATGCACAGGCTCCTGCGGGTTGATGACGATGGCGGCATCGAGGCCCTCGCCCGCATCGTGCGGCTCGATCGCTCGCCACTCGGCTCCCGCGTGGCAGCCGCCCTGCTCGCCCGCGAATGGCAGCCGAACGACCCAGCGTGGGGCAGCATGCGGGGCCGCATCGCAGCGGGACTTGGCGCCAGCACGCGGCCGGCGGCAGCCTTCCTGCGGTCCGTGGTCGCGTTCTCATCCGCAGCCTCAGGGCCCGCGCAGGAGCAGCCTTTGGCCGATGCGGCCGGGGCACTCACGCAGCTCGCCGGCCCTGTTGCCGACGGGGCCGGTGCCGAGGCGGCCGGCGGCGGCGGACCGGGGCCTGCCGGTGATGCGTCCACGTCCGGCACGATCGGCGAGACCACGCTGCGGATCTTCCAGCGGTGCCAGATCCAGATGCTGCTGGCGGCTGGCAAACGCGATGCGGCTATGGCCGAGTCGCAGCGGCTGCTGCAGGCCTGCTTCGATCCCGGAAAGGATAAAGACGCAGCCACCGCAGCTGAGGAGGCGGCCGGGATGCTCGTCTGGCTGGTCGAACGCGGGCTTCCCGAGGCGGTTGACCTGCTCGCGGACGATCGTCCCGAACTGATCCGCAGCGACGCGCTCGTGGGCTACGCCGCCGCGGTCGCCGAGAAGGCCCGCCACGACGATCCAAAAGCCGACACGCTCGCCGCAGCGGCCTTCGCGCAGACCGCCGGCACGAACGCCGAGTTCGTTGACCGGCTGCAGACGGCGATCCTGCTCTCGAAGTGGGGCGCCACCGACTGGGCCAATCGTGAATATGCAACACTCGTTGACAATCCTCAGACGCCGGCCGCGCAGTTTGCGCTCGCCGCGATCATGTACGCCGAATTCCTGCACGACCAGGAGCGGGAAGACGAGGCCGCCGCCTGTCTCCGTCGCCTGCTGGAGGGACGCAAGGGCAAGGGCGCCGGCAAGAACGATCGAAAGGGGGATGAAGGAGGCGACCCGATTCTGCAGCAGGTGGGCCGCGACCCGCGGTCGATCCGATCGCGGATGCACTACTTCGAATCGTGTGCGGCCGCCCTTCGCGGCGATGCCGCCGCGCGGCGCAAGGCGATCGACGATTCGCTGCGGGCGTACGCCAAGGATGTCGATGCCCTGATCGGTCTCTACACGCTGCCCGACAACACGCCCGTGCAGAAGGCAGACGCGGTGGCGCGAATCCGGCGGGCGCTCGAGCAGATCGACAACGAGATCCAGGCAGTTCCCGACGACACCAACGGCTACAACGAGTATGCATGGCTCGTGGCCAACACGGAGGGCGACCTCCAGAAGGCTACCCGCTATTCCAAGCTGTCGCTCGTGAAGAGTTTCGACAGTTCGAGCTATCTCGACACGCTGGCCCACTGCCAGGCGGCAGCGGGCAACAAGGCCGCGGCGACGCGGACACAGACGCTTGCCTTGCGGCAGGAACCGCACAACCGCACGATCCGCAAGAATCTCGCCCGCTTCCAGGGGCAGTAGTGTTGATCCGCGCCATGCACACTCATCATCTCGCGCTGCCTGATGGCAGCTTCGCTGTCCACACTCGTGGGCGTGGGCAACCCATGCTCTTGCTCCATGCCTTTCCGCTCGACCACCGCATGTGGTCGGCGCAGGAGCCGCTGGCCGAACACCTCCGGCTGATCATGCCCGACCAGCGTGGCTTCGGCGGCAGCCACGCGGCCGGCGACCCGGCGAGCATCGAGCAACTCGCCGACGACGCGGTGGAAATCCTCGATGCACTTCATGTGGATGAGCCGGCGATCATCTGCGGCTGTTCGATGGGCGGCTATGTCGCCCAGCATGTCGCGATCCGCCATCCGGAGCGGGTCCACTCGCTCGTGCTCGTCGATACGAAGCTCGAAGCCGATACGCCCGAGGCGCGGGCGGCGCGGGCCGATCTGGCCGGCAGTGTGCGGCGGCTCGGCACGGAGATCGTGGCCGAGGCGATGGTCCCCCGGCTCCTCGCACCGGTGACCGAGGCACGCGAGATGCCACGGCGACTTGAGATCGAGGCCCTGCTTCGTGGCCTGATCAACGAGCAGCCGGTGAGCACGATCGTCGCGGCGCTGGCCGCGCTGGCTGCGCGGCCCGACATGACAGAGGCGATGCGGGAATGCAGCGTGCCCACGCTGCTGGTGGTGGGTGCCGACGATCAGATCACGCCGCCTGCATGCCTCATCCGCGCTGAGGAGATCATCCCCGAAGCCCGGCTCCTGATCGTGCCCCATACCGGCCACATGACGCCGCTGGAAACGCCGGACGTGTTCAACGCGGCGATGCTTGCGTTTCTTCAGGAGGCGGCGGCCGATCGTTAGGGGGTGGTCCCATTCCAGGTCCCATTCCAGGTCCCATTCCTGAGCCTATTCCCGGTCCTGGCCCGCGCGGCCGGGGTGTCCCCGGCAGACGTGGATAATCATCCCGCCACAACTGCGGAGGTCCCTGCTGAAACTCGGGCGCAGGCCGGCGGCGAGGATCCCGCTCGCGGTCATAGAACGGCCGCATGGGATCGCGGCCATCTCGGCCGTCCTGACGCGAATCGATCCGGCTCCAGCGGTCGAGCCACTCGAGCCGATCCTCTCCGGAGAGGTCGATGATGTCGCGACGGTCGGCCGGATCGCGGAGTTGCACCCACGCATGCCAGAGCCGTGCCGCCTTGAGAAGCTGCTCGCGACTGGGGTCGGCCAGTGCCCGACCGACGTCGATCAGCTCGCTGCGGTCGGCTCTATTCAGGCGTTGAAACATCTCGGCCGAACGGTCCAACTGCCGCCGCTTTGCCTCGGGCATCCGCAGCACCTCTTCCCGTCGCAACGACAGCGTCTCGCGGTCCGTGGTGACCGCGCCGCCCGCCCGCAGCGCCGCGATCGCCGCATCAAATTCCTCCGCATCTTCGCGGACGTCTGCCTTCGACTGCGCCGGCGGCGGCCGCCGTGGCGGCGGGTAGCCACCCTTGGCCACGGCCTCCAGAAAGGCCACCGATCCCGCCTCGCGGAGCAGGTCGAGGTGTTGCACGACCGGCAGACTGGCCAGAAGGGCCGATTCGGGCGACGGCGCAGTGGCCCGGCCCACGGCGATGCCAGCGAGAAGCGACGCGAGCACGAGGGCCGCGCCGGGCAGCCACTGCCACACCGACGGCCAGGCTGCGGCCTGGACCGGTCGACCGACGCGGCCTGGTGTGGCGCCGCCACCCGTCCGTGAAATCATCGCACCGGCCGGCACGGCCGCCATCTCGATGGTGGAGGCCATCATGTCGGGAGAGGCCGCTGCGGCGGGCAGCACATCGAGCAGATCCCAGACGTCCGCCAGCGCGAGCGCGGGATCGGTGGCGGCAGTGTCGCTGACGGGCGTCGGCAGAGCCTCCCGCGGCGATGCTGCGTTCTCCGCAGGCTGCTTCATGGTCATGACTGGTCCCCCTGCATGTAGGGCGCGATCGCCTCGCGGAGCTGATCCCGCGCCCGAAACAGGAGCGACTTCACGGCCGGCACGGTAAGGTCCATGGCCGCCGCGATCTCCTCGTAGGAACACTGTTCGAACTTCGCCAGCAGCACAGCCATCCGCTGCCGCTCGTTGAGCGTGCTGAGTGCCTGCTGCACGACGGCCTGCAGTTCGGTGCGGTCGGCGAGCCGGGCCGGCATCAGCCCGCTGGCATCGACCGCGATCTGTTCCAGGCCGATCGCACTGGACGAGGCCGATACGTTCGCCGGCACACCATATTCACGCCGCCGATACGACCGCTGTCGCAGGTCGCTGGCGACATTGTTGGCGATCGTATGGACCCAGGTGGTGAATTTGGCGGTGGGCTGGTAGTTCGCCCGGGAGCGGTAGACCCGCAGAAACACCTCCTGCGCGAGGTCTTCGGCGGTGGAGTGATCGCCGGTGTGGTGCAGGAAGAGGGTGACCAGCCGGCTCTGCCAGAGGTTCACCAGGTGCTCGAAGGCCACGGCATCGCCGTCGCGAACGCGGAGCATGAGTTCGGTGGATGGATCGCCGGCAGCCGTCTCGCTGACCATGGAAAAGCACCCCGAACGCAGCCCGCCCGGCGGGCTGAGCGTGCCGAAGCCAGCGATGGCCCGGCACGCGGGACAGAAATTCGAGTGGAGCGGAGGAGGATCGAACTCCCAACCTCGGCATTGCGAACGCCGCGCTCTCCCAGTTGAGCTACCGCCCCGTCATATGGGGTCCGCGAGCCGGATTCCCGCGGGAAACCTGATGGTATGGCACGCGACCGGGGCTGTCCAGCCGCCGAAAAACGGGGCGCATTCGCCGGGGGGCCAAGGCGCTACAATCGAGCGGGTTCTCGCCCTTCCCCGTCCGCGCAGCAAACGTCCGCCCATGCACGTTCCCCCGATCGTCGTCCGCGGTGCCCGCGAGCATAACCTCCGCGATGTGACGGTCGGCCTGCCCCGCGGCCGGCTTGTCTGTCTCACCGGCGTGAGTGGCTCGGGTAAGTCGAGCCTCGCCTTCGACACGCTCTACGCCGAAGGGCAGCGTCGCTACGTCGAGAGCCTCTCCACGTTTGCCCGCCAGTTCCTCGGCCAGCTGCCCCGGCCCGACGTTGACAGCGTCACCGGCCTCTCCCCTTCGATCTCGATCGCGCAGAAGTCGGCCGGCCACAATCCCCGGTCAACCGTCGCCACGATGACGGAGATTCACGACTTCCTCCGGGTGCTCTACGCGCGGATCGGCACGGCCCACTGTCCGGAGTGCGACAGTGTCTTGGAGGCCCAGCCCCGCGACCAGATCGTGGAACGGATTCTCGCGGCCCGCAAAGACCAGCGGGTAATGATCCTCGCGCCGCTGGTCCGCGAGGCGAAGGGAGAGCATCGCGATCTGTTCACCGATCTCGTTCGGCAGGGGTTCACGCGGGCCCGCGTCGATGGCCAGATCTGCCGCGTCGAAGATCCACCGCCGCTTGAAAAACTCCTCAAGCATTCGATCGACGTCGTCGTTGACCGGCTGATCCCATCCGACTCGACCCGCAGCCGGATCGCCGAGGCGGTGGAGTTGGCCCTGCGAACCGGCGGCGGCCAGGTGATCGTGGCTGAGGAATCGTCCGGTGAAAAGCAGAACGACACCCCCGTTTCCGAAGGCAAGTCCGGCACGCGAAAGCAGCGGGCGGCGAGCGATGATCTCATCCTCTCGAGCCGCTATGCGTGCGTGCAGTGTGGGGTGAGCTACTCCACGCCTGAGCCACAGCTCTTCAGCTTCAACAGCCCGCAGGGCGCCTGCCCAACCTGCGACGGCCTCGGCGACATCTACGGCATCGATCCCACGAAGCTCGTAACCGCACCGGAGAAGTCGCTCCGCAAGGGGGCGATCGGTGTGCTCGGGAGCTTTCGCGACATGCCGCGGTGGCTGCGGCGACTGCTCACCGGCGTGGCGGCCCACGCCGAGGCGAAGCGAAAGTTTCCCGACGGCACGCTGCTCGACACCCCGTGGCAAGACCTCACCGCACTCCAGAAAAAGATCTGGCTGAACGGCACAGGCCTGGAGGAGATCAATCTGGCCTGGAAGCGCGGCCGGGCCGAACGCGGCGCGAAGACAAAGTTTGAGGGGATCCTCGCGATGCTCGCCAGCCGCTGGCGCAACGCCAAGAGTGGCATCATCCGGCGGATGCTCGAGAAACTGATGAGCGTGACACCCTGCCACGACTGCATGGGCGCGAGGCTCTCGCATCAGGCGAGGGCCGTGCGAATCACTTCACGCGACGCATCGCATCGCTCCCGACCTTCCCAGAAAAGCCCCGTGCGGAAGCCCGGGGACTCTCCCCATAAAAGCCCCGGGCGGAAGCCCGGGGACTCCGAGTCGCACCAGAATCCGGCCTCCATCGCCCACCCCGAACTTTCCCTCGACAAGCTCTGTGCCCTGCCAATCGCCGAGGCGCGGGACTTTCTTTCCGACATCGTCCTCGACGACACGCAGGCCGTGATCGCCGTCGAACTGATGAAGGAGATCCGCTCGCGGCTGGCGTTCCTCGATCAGGTCGGCCTCGGTTATCTCTCGCTCGAACGCAAAGCGCCCACGCTCTCCGGCGGCGAGAGCCAGCGGATCCGGCTCGCCGCCCAGATCGGCTCCGGCCTCTCGGGCGTGCTCTACGTGCTCGACGAGCCGTCGATCGGCCTGCATGCCCGCGACAACGTCAAACTGCTCGGCGCCTTGGAGGCCCTCCGCGACAAGGGCAACACGGTGGTCGTGGTCGAGCACGACGAAGACACGATCCGCGCAGCCGACTGGGTGGTTGACTTCGGTCCCGGCCCCGGCAAGCGGGGTGGCGAGGTGGTGGCAGCCGGCACGCCTGCCGACGTCGCAGAGAGCGACCGCAGCATCACCGGCAGCTTTCTGTCGGGCCGCGACGCCATCGAAGTGCCGACCACGCGACGGAAGCCCACGGGCAAATCGCTTCTGCTCAAGGGCGTGCGACACAACAACCTCGCCGGCATCGACGTCGAGATCCCACTCGGCCAGCTCGTCTGCGTGACGGGCGTGTCGGGGAGCGGGAAGAGTTCGCTGGTGGGCGACGTGCTCGAGCCCGAACTGCGGCGACGACTGGCTGGTGGCAGCGATACCGCCTCCGACGACACCGCCAGCGGCGGCGGCCGCGGTCCCGTCGGCACATTCACGGCGATTGAGGGCACCGAGCATCTCGACAAGGTGATCGTGATCGACCAGTCGCCGATCGGCCGCACGCCACGGAGCAATCCCGCGACCTACGTGAAGGTGTGGGACGACATCCGCAAGCTGTTCACGATGCTGCCCGATGCGAAGAAGCGGGGCTGGAAGGCGGGCCGCTTCAGCTTCAACGTGGCAGGCGGCCGGTGCGAGGCCTGCGAGGGCAACGGCTCGACCCGGCTCGACATGGATTTTCTCGCCGACGTCTGGGTGACCTGCGAGCAGTGCGGCGGGGCAAGATTTGCCAAGGACACGCTCGAAGTCCGCTGGAAGGGGAAGAATGTCGCCGAACTGTTGAACATGGAGATCGGCGAGGCGCGGGAGCTCTTCGCCGACGCCCCCGACATCGCCCGCAAGCTCGAGACCCTCTGCGACGTCGGCCTCGACTACCTCCATCTCGGCCAGCCGTCGCCCACGCTCTCCGGCGGCGAGGCCCAGCGGGTGAAGCTCTCGCGGGAACTGGCCAAGCGATCCACCGGCAAGACGCTCTACATCCTCGACGAGCCGACGACGGGCCTGCACATGGCCGACGTGCGGCAACTGCTGAAGGTGCTCGAGCGACTGGTGGATGCGGGCAACACCGTGCTCGTCGTGGAGCACAACCTCGACGTCGTGAAGCGGGCCGACCATGTGATCGATCTCGGGCCTGAGGGGGGCGCCGGCGGCGGCCAGATCGTGGTCGCCGGCACGCCGGAGCAGGTGGCCCGCGTGAAGGCATCACACACGGGCCTCGCCCTCAAGCCCATGTTGGCGGCCGGCAAGTCGCGGGCCGACGGCGTGCAGAAGCCGCCCGCCCGCCGCAAAAAGCCCGTCACGGAGGCCGCACTCGCCAAGGCCGAACGGGCCCAGCTGGCCCAGCTCGAACAGGCCTCGATCGATCCGGGTCCACCGCAGATCACGATCCGAGGCGCGGCGCTGCACAACCTGAAATCGATCGATGCTGACATCCCGCGCGGCGCGATGACGGTCTGCTGCGGGCCCAGCGGCAGCGGAAAGACCTCGCTCGCCTTCGACACGCTCTATGCCGAGGGACAGCGGCGGTATGTCGAGAGTCTCTCGCCGTATGCCAGGCAGTTCGTGGGGCAGGTGCCGAAGCCGATCTTTGAAAAGATCGAAGGGCTGTCGCCGGCGGTCGCCATCGAGCAGCGGGCGACCGGCAGCACGCCGCGATCGACGGTCGGCACACTGACGGAAATGTATGACTACTTCCGCGTGCTGGCGGCCCGGCTGGGCGTGATGCACTGTCCTGAGTGTGGCACGCCTGTCGGGGCACAGAGCGTGGATGCAACGGTCGAGCGGCTGCTCGAACACGATCCGGGCACGCGGCTGCTGCTGCTCGCGCCGGTGGAACTCCGCGTGGGCCAGTCACCCGAGGCTTTTTTTGCCGGGCTGCGGGCGGCTGGCTATGCCCGTGTGCGGATTGAAGGCAGGACTCAGCAGCTCGATGAAAAGCCCACGCTCGACCGCAAGCGGAAAAACAGAATCGAGATCGTGGTCGACCGCGTGACGGCCAGTCCGACTGAGCGCAGCCGACTGGCCCAGAGCGTGGAGACGGCCTTCGATGCGGGTGCGGGCACGATGCTCGTCGCGCGGGCGGTCGAGGGTGTTGATGAGGCCGACTGGCCGGTCGAGGTGCACAGTCGCCGGCTCGCCTGCGCGTCGTGCGGCCGGGGATTCAAACCGCTGGAGCCGCGGCAGTTTTCGTTCAACAGTCCGCTCGGCTGGTGTGCCACCTGCGACGGCCTCGGCACGAGGACCGGCATCGAGCACAAGTCGCTGATTCGCGATCCCTCGCTCTCGCTCGGTGCGGGGGCGCTCGACCTCTGGCCGAGCCTCGACCGCGCCGATTGTGGAGCCGTGGCGCGGGCGATGCTCGAAGGCCTCTGCGCGGCGACGGGTCTGCCGATCGACGTGCCGCTGGCCGAGTTGTCGGGCCTGCAGCAACGGGTGCTCTTCGAGGGCACGGGAGAGAAGTGGATCGAGGTGAGGCGGCCCGCCGCTTCCCACAAAAGCCCACCCTCTCACACCAGCCCGCATTCCCATGCAAGCCCGCAGCGCAAGCAAGGGAATGCATCGTCCGACGCGTCTCCCTCCCATGCAAGCCCGCAGCGCAAGCAAGGGAATGCTGCTAACGACATTTGGTTCTCCTATCAATTCAAAGGCCTCGAAGCGGCCTGCGAAGAGGCGGCCCGGATGGTGACGGGCCTCCGCGGGAAGGTTGACGCCGTGATGGGCGAGGTGCCCTGCAGCGAGTGCGGCGGCAGTCGCCTAGCCGACGTGGCCAGCGCCGTCATGCTCTGGGGCCGCTCGCTCGACGTCTGGTGCCGGATGCCACTGGCGCGACTGCAGCAGGCACTCGCCACCGTCTCGCTCTCCGAGAGTGAGAAGAAGATCGCCGGCGACCTGCTCCGCGAACTCAACGCCCGCGTGGCGTTTCTGGTCGACGTGGGCCTCGAGTATCTCGACATGGCCCGGCCAGCAGGGAGCCTCTCCGGAGGTGAGTTACAACGCATTCGCCTGGCGGCCCAGGTGGGCAGCGGCCTGACCGGCGTGCTCTACGTGCTCGACGAGCCGACGATCGGCCTGCATCCGCGAGACACGCACCGCCTCATCGCGGCCCTGGGAAAGCTCCGCGATCTCGGCAACACAATCGTGGTGGTGGAGCACGACCGCGATGTCGTCGCCGCGTCTGACCACGCCCTCGACTTCGGTCCCGGCAGCGGCCGCGAGGGGGGCACGATCGTGGCCCACGCCTCCCCCACGAAGCTCGCCACCACGAAGGCGAGCGTGACGGGGCCGTATCTGAAGGCCAAAAAAGCCTGCGACGCGGTGCTGGCCCGCAAACAGAAGCAGGGCCGCAGGCAGCCGGCCTCGTGGCTGGAGGTCCGTGGCATCCGTCATCGCACGCTCCGCGGGCTCGACCTGAAAGTGCCGATGGGCGTGCTGACGGCGGTGACCGGCCCGAGCGGCTCAGGAAAAACCTCGCTCGTGCTCGAGGTCCTCTGGCGGAGCCTGGCGCGAAGGCTGCATGCCGCCCGCGAGCAGCCGGGGCAGCACGACTCGGTGAAGGGCCTTGAAAAAATCGACAAGGTGATCCTTGTCGATCAGGAGGCGATCGGCTCGACGCCGGGCTCGACGCCAGCCACCTACACGGGCGTGTTCGACCACATCCGGCAACTCTTCACGAAGGTGCCGGAGGCCCGCACCCGCGGGTTCACGCCGCGGACGTTTAGTTTCAACGTGCCGGGGGGCCGCTGCGAGGCCTGCGAGGGCCTGGGGCAGCGGCGGGTGGAGATGCACTTCCTGCCTGATGTGTGGGTGGAGTGCGAGACCTGCCACGGCCGCCGCTATTCCGCGGAGACGCTCCATGCGAAGTGGCATGGGAAGAGCATTGCCGACGTGCTCGAGATGAGCGTGGCGGAGGCCGCGCAGTTTTTCGAGACGGTGCCGGCGATCGCGCGGATCCTCTCTACGCTCGTCGATGTCGGCCTCGGCTACATCACGCTGGGCCAGCCGGCGCCGCAGCTCTCAGGCGGCGAGGCGCAGCGAGTGAAGCTGTCGCGGGAGCTGGCGAAGCCGGGCACCGGCAGCACGCTCTATATTTTGGATGAGCCGACGACAGGCCTGCACTTCAGCGACATTGAGAAGCTCCTGCATGTGCTTGAGCGGCTCGTCGACACGGGCAACACGGTGCTGGTGGTGGAGCACAATCTGGAGGTGATCGCCGCGGCCGACTGGGTGATCGACATGGGGCCGGAGGCGGGCGACGGCGGCGGCAAAATCGTGGTCGAGGGACCGCCGGAGGATCTCGTCGTGCACGTCCAGCAGTGCGTCCGCGACAAGGGGCTGCTCCGCAGCCACACAGGCGAAGCACTGGCGGCGTTCGGGCTGGGGTAGGCCTCGCCATCTCAACCTCGCCCCGCCTTCGCCATCAGCCTCACTTTCCACGCCCCATCCTGCCCATTCCTCCTAACGCGAATAACGGGCAGTAAATCTGTCGGCCTATGACCGCTACTACCGATTGAACCCTACGAATCGTCATGTTCGGAACAGGGGGCAGCACTGATGGCTCGCTTGGTCGGAATCGTAATTTTCACTCTGGCGATAGCTTCCTTGGCAATGCCAGACGGTGTCTTGCAAGCCGCCCCGGCCTGGGAGAGCGGCGGACGCCCCTACGAGGTCTCAGACCTGCCGAGCATTGTCGTCGCCCCAAAGCTGATGTCTGCCGACGGGCAGCCGCCGCTCCCGCCCGAACCGGAACCGGCCGAGGAAATTGGCCTGCCCGCCCCGGCGGGGGTGGCGGACGGCATTGTGGCAGAGGACGCCGAGGTGCCGTCGTTCACGGAACGCTTGCAGGAGTTCATTCCGTCGACGCCCGACGTGCTCACGTTCGACTCCGCCGTGGCCGTCGAGCCCGACGGCACGATCGTGCCCTGTTCCACGCAGCGGGGCGTCCTCGACTGCCTGCCCCGCATCGGCGATGCTTGCTGGGTGGTCCGGTTCGAGACGCTCGCGCTCTGGCGAAATGCCCCCAACGACCGTCCGCTCTACACCACGTTCGATCAAGGCACGCAAACGGCCGGCCCCGTCGTCTTCAACGCCAATCAGTTCGAGAGCGACCCAGTGGCCGCCCCGCGGCTCACGATCGCCCGTCTCGATGACTGCGGCCGGGGCTTCGAGGGCTCCTACATTTACGCAGGAAACTTTTTTTCGGACCGGTCGCTGCCAACGGTGACCAATGGCTACGCGTTTGCGCCGCCGGGCATCTACGGCAACGCCTGGGGCCCCACCAGCACGCCGATCTCCTCCGCCCAGATGCAATTGGTCGGGGCGTTCCAGTCGGCGGAGTTCAATTATCGGGAGCCGGTGGGCTGGGGTGCGACCCGGTTTCTGGCGGGCTTCCGCTGGTTTCAGTGGCGGGAAAAGTGGGCCATGACCGACCAGTTCGAGGATCCCTCCGATCCCACGATTTCAGGCAGCGACTCCTGGCTCACCAGCGCGATGAACAACCTCTACGGCGGCCAGATCGGGCTCGACTCCGTGCTCTGGAACTCGGGCAAGGGCATGCGGGTCGAGGGTGTCGTCAAGGCTGGGGCCTACTACAACGCCGCCAGCCAGTCCTCGCTCTACGCCTACTCAAGCAACGCCCCGTTCAGCTTCGACCGGACGATCACGGTCAACGGCCCGGCTGCCGCCTCTTTCGTCGGCGAGGTCGGCCTGACGACGGTCTTCCCGCTGCGTCGCCATCTCGACCTGCGGGTCGGCTACACCGGCCTGTGGCTCACGGGCCTCGCCCAGCCGACACAGCAGCTGAGCGGCCAGACGCTCACGCAATTCGAGGATCCCGCCGGCCAGCTTGCGACCAACGGCACGCTCATTCTGCAGGGGATCTCCCTGGGCCTCGAAGGCCGCTGGTAGCCGCCGCCCGCCTCTGGCGGGGAGACCCGGCCCCTTTCGCCGGCCGGCGCGCGGCTTCGCGGCCACTTTGACGCCAGACGTTTTGGCATATACTCGCGGGTCAACCCCCCGAGAGGAAGGATCTCCCATGACGACCGCAGCCGAACCCGTCGCCGCCGCCGAGGGCTCCCCCGCGTCCCAGCCCGCGAAGACTCCGGCCAACCCGCTCCTCGATTTTTCGATCGAGAAACTCCACGAAGCCTACCGCGAGCAGGCCTACGATCGGATGAGCGAGCAGTTCCTCGCCGTCCTTGATCACCTCCGCAACATCACCTACTACGCGCTCGACATCCCCACGAAGCATGCGCTCAACAGCTTCCTGAAGCACCTGCTCTACTTTCTCTCGCAGGAAGACTACGTCCTCAGTGACGCCTACGCCTCTCGGTTCATCGACTGCAACGGCGTGATCTCCAACGCCGTCGCGATCAGCGACTTCGGCAACACCGATCCCTACCTGCGAATCCTGCTCGGCCAGCAGCGCAACTTCACCAAGCTGCTCACGCTCTATTCGGCCCGCAACAAGGTAAAGATCGACCGGAAGCTGCTCTTCGGCACGAGCCCGGCTTTGGCGACGCAGTGGTACTACTGCTTCACGGAGGGCTACCGCAACGGCTGCGCCGACGAGACGACGCTCGCCAACCTCCGCGAGCACATCGCCTACGAAGATGACCGGATCATCGGCATCAACTCCTTCACCCATCACGCCTACTTCGGCGCAACCTACATCGGCCACGAGCACGACTACCTCGTCAAGCAACGGATCAACCGGCTCTTCCAGGCGACGCCGCTGTGCAGCCAGCCGATCCGCAACACCCCGAAAAAAGGCCGCATTGCCGTCCTCACGAGCATGTGGTTCAAACGGCAGAGCGTCTACCGCTCCCAGCAGCCCTTCATCGAAGCTCTGGCCAAGGACCACGACCTCGTGCTCGTGCAGCTCGGCCGCGACCGCAACGACTTCGACACGAGCCTCTTCAGCGAGGTCCGCCGCTACGACGCCTCGAAAGACGCCAGTGACATCTCCGCGATCCAAGACAACGACTTCGCGATGGCCTACTACCCCGACATCGGGATGAGCATCGAGAGCATCATACTGGCCAACATGCGAATCGCCCCGGTCCAGGTGACCAACTACGGCCATCCGGTGAGCACCTTCGGCTCGAAGATCGACTACTGGATCGGCGGCCAGGAGACGGAGGCGGTGGACCGGGCCCGGGAGCATTATTCGGAGCGGCTCGTGCTGATTCCCGGCTGCGCGCAGGCCCCGGTGCCGCTCGATTACCAGCTCCAGTATCCGCAGCTGCCCGTGTCGCCCATCATCATCAACTGCACCTGGAGCGGGCAGAAGATCAATAGCGACCACCTCCGCCGTCTCCGCACGATCGCCGACAGGGCGAAGACGCCGGTGAAGTTCCATTTCTTCCCGGGCGGTGCGATCCTCGGCAATGGCTTCATTCCGCTCGATCGGGCGATCAAAAACATCCTCGGCGAGGAGCGGGTGCAGGTGCTACCCGATCTCGTTTTCGAGCAGTACATGCCGGCCCTCGAGTCGGCCCACTTCGCGCTCGATGCCCATCCCTTCGGTGGCTACAACACGGCCGTCGATCTGCTCACGCTCCGCAAGCCGATCGTCACCCTCGCGGGCAATCGCTTCTACAACAACTCGACGGCCTATCTGCTCAGTCGGGTCGGGCTCGACGAGTTGATCACGCGGTCTGAGCAGGAATACATCGATCTCGGCGTCCGCATGATCGACAATCCCGAGTACCGCGACCGCATGATCCGTCGGCTGAAGACGGCCGATCTGGCCAAGACGGTGTTGAGCCATGAGCACGTCCCGGCCTTCGTGCGGGCACTCGATCACCTGCTCGACAATCACGACACACTCGTGAAGCAGCCGGGACGCGAGCCGATTTTCATCAACTGACGGCTCTCCACGCGTCCATGTCGCTGGCCGGCGCAGCAGCGAACGCTGCGACACCTTTCGGCGCGCAGGAGGATCACGCCGGCTTAGGGAGTGCCTCGATATGCCGCTCCATTTCGTCCGCGCTTGCCCAGCCCGAGAGGTAGAAGCAGACCATTTCGAAGGTCCGCTTGGTGGGCTTGCGGCCTGTGTACAGCATGATCAACAGGCAGGCGATGATGCCGCAATACACTTGGAT
>CAMCQY010000091.1 GCA_945877135.1 Candidatus Kuenenia stuttgartensis | reverse complement strand
CCCTTCCAGGTGGTGGTCACGATCGACGACACGCCGCAACGCCACGCTGTGCATGGCGGAACAGTCTGCACGGTGATGGTCAACGGCAAGGAGATCGCGACCGCACGGCGTTTTGACCTCGCGCCGCGGCCTCGACTGCAGCTTCAAACTTTTGCCGAGCCACGCGAGGGCACGCAGGCCTTTGCCGTGGTCGACGACTTCAGCGTGAGCGTGTCGACGGATCGGACCGAGGCTCCGTAATCCGGCCGCCGATTCTCTCCCCGATCATCGCCACCGGTTGCACGGTCGGCCGGGTGCGGGTTGAATACGGCTCCGTAGGCCTATTGGCAGCGGGCGGCCGCTTGAGATTCCCAACACGCACGACATACCCAGCCACACCCGACTAGGAGCATTCCCACCATGGCCAAGAAATCCGTCGCCAGCATCGATCCCCAGGGCAAGACCATTCTCGTCCGCGTCGACTTCAACGTCCCGCAGGATGACGCCGGGGCGATCACCGACGACCGACGGATCCGCATGGCGCTCCCCACGATCAAGTCGATCCTCGACCGCGGCGGCCGGGCGATTCTCATGTCGCACCTCGGCCGGCCCGCCGGCAAGGGTTTTGAGGCGGAGTTTTCACTCGCCCCCGTCGCCAAACGGCTCGGCGAACTCTTGGGCAAGCCGGTGGCGCTCGCCAGTGATACCGGCGGCCCCGACTCGCACTCGAAGGCCAAGGCCCTGCCGGCCGGCGGCGTGCTCGTGCTCGAAAACGTGCGGTTCAACAAGGGGGAGAAGAAGGGGGACGACACGGCCTACGTCGACGGGCTCGCCGGTCTTGCCGATGCCTACGTCAACGACGCCTTCGGCACCTGCCACCGCACCGAGGCGAGCATGCATGCGGTGCCCGTGGCGATGAAGACGCTGGGCAAGGCGGCCGTGGTCGGGTTTCTGGTCGAAAAGGAGATTCAGTATCTCGCCGACGCGATTGCCACGCCGAAGCGGCCGTTCGTGGCGATCCTGGGTGGCAAGAAGGTGTCGGACAAGATCGCCGTGATCACGAACCTGCTCTCGATCTGCGACCACGTGCTGATCGGCGGCGCGATGGCCTATACCTTCTCGCTGGCCCAGGGGGGCAAGACCGGAAAGTCGCTCGTCGAGAAGGACAAGGTCGACCTGGCAAAGGAGCTGATCGCCACGGGTGGCTCGAAGCTCGTGCTGCCGGTGGACACGCACTGCGCCGACGATTTTTCCCCTGCTGCCAACAAGCTGATCGTGAAGGCCGGCGAGATTCCGGAAGGCTTCGAGGGGCTCGACATCGGGCCGGAGACGGCGAAGCACTATGCAGAGATCGTCCGCTCGGCCGGCACTGTCGTCTGGAACGGGCCGATGGGCGTGTTTGAGATGCCCCCCTTCGACGCGGGCACGAAGGCCGTGGCCGATGCCGTGGCGGCGGCGACCGCGGCGGGCGGGATCACGATCATCGGCGGCGGCGACTCAGCCGCGGCGGTCGAGCAATTGGGCTACGCCGACCGGGTGAGCCATGTCTCCACCGGCGGCGGGGCTTCGCTCGAGATGCTCGAAGGCAAGGCCTTCGAGACGGTGGCGGTGCTCGACGAGGTGTAATCCCGGAGCAGTCACCACCGCGCGGCCGAAGGAGCGCGACCCGTGGCCTTTCCCATGCAAGCCCGACGCGCGAGCGAGGGAATGGGGCCTGATTTCTGGTTGATGGATCGCGGATTTCCCTTGCTTGCGCTGCGGGCTTGGATGGGAGCGGTTTCCCAAACAAGCCCCCGGCGCGAGCCGGGGGATCGCGAGATGGCTGGCGTGCGTCCCCTAAAAGCCTCCGGCGGAAGCCGGGGGCCTGCGGCAGAACTGTCGGGGAGCGGGCTACAGTCCCGCCGTTGCCATCGGCGCGGGGCTGGTGCCCTGCTGCTGGGCCGCGATCCGGCCGCCGACTTCTGAGACGTAGTCGCGATCGGCTGCCGAGAGCGACTCCGTCCACACGGTCGTATGGCGGCCGTTGACCTTCAGGATCCGCACCCGGTCGGTCCGAACTTCAACGAGCCAGCCCTGCGCGTGATGGCTGCCGCTGTCGTCAGACCAGTGCCGCATCGGCTCGTTCGGAACGGTCCACGCCGCTGCGGCGGGCTCGGCCTCCGCCTGCTTGGGCTCGGCTTCCGGCGCCGTGTCCGGCTCTTCGGCCGAAGCGGCTGGTTCCGCCGCAGTCTCGCTTTCGCCGTCGGTGGCAGCGGCTTCCGTGGCATTGGCGTCTTCGGTCATCTCCGGCTCGTCGGTCGCGGTCGCCTCGGCCGCTGAATCTTCGGTATTCTCGGCCGCACCGGCGTCGGCAGCCTCTGGAGGGCTGGCGGCTGGAGCCTCAGCAGCGGGGACGTCTTCATCACCCTCGTCGCCGTAGAGATCAAACAGATTCGGCGCCTTCGGCTCTGGTTTCGGGGGTTTTCCATCCGGCCCCCCAGCCAGATTCTCTGTGGCGGCCGTCGGTTCGAGCACGAGTTGCTCGTTCGACGCCGGAGCCACCTGTGACTGGGGCTTGGCGGGCTTGAGATCGGGGATCGGCTCCTGGGCAGGCGTCGGCGTCGGAAGCACGGTGGGGCCGGCCGATGCAACGGGCATCGGCTGGGCAGCAGCCGGGCTCGGCTGATCGGCGGCCGCAGCTGCCATGACCGACGCGGGCTGTGGAACGGCAGCAGCGGGCTGCGCTTGTGAAGCATCGACTACGATCGTTGGACCATGAACGACCACGCTCTCGGCACGGTCGGCACGTTCGACCGTGGGGTGCGCCACCTCACTCTGCTCGACCGTGCCCTGCTCCACCCCGGCCTGCTCCAGCACCGCTTCTCCGTCGGTGTGGTGCTCGATCACCTGCTCGAAGGCCTGATGATCAACCACCGCAGACTCTGCCTGAACCTCGCCGCAGTGGCAGTCGCTCTGGTTGTCCCGAAAGTCGTCCCCAACGATCACCTCGTGGTCATGGTGCTCCACCGTGACGACCGTGCATGGCACTGACGATGCGGGAGGGCAAGCTGCGGGCCGGCAGACCTGGCTGCGGCCACGGTGCTGCCGCAGCCACCAGCAGGCCTTGGCCGAGTCCACAAACAGGGTCAGGCACAGGAGTGCCACGATCAGAGAGTGAATCGACCGGCGCACGCATCACCTCACACGCAGGAGCAGAAAGAGACCGGAACCGCTGCCACCGTGACGGCGAGCCCGTGGGGATATGCTAATTGCGTGCGGGGGCCCCGGCAAACGGCCGCCTGCAGGGCCGCAATCGGCGTCGAAGCGCTGGCAAAAAGCGAAAGGCCGCGGCAGATCTCTCTGCCACGGCCTTCCGGTGTATCGAACCTGTTGTCCGCCTGCGAACGGGGTAGGAAATTGCGAAACTGATGCGGATCGGCCGCACTCCGGTGGCATTGCTGCCGGCGGGTACGTGCTTTTCGAGAATCCGGACCAACGCGTTGGGTTTGGCACCTCCGACGGGACGCGGAAACAGGTCGAATGTCAGTGCTAGTGGATTCGTCCGGAAGGAGCGGTGTCCTTCAGACGAATTCCTGCACCGTCATCCAGCCGTTACCACCGGCCCGACTCGACGCGCCAACAATTCCTCATGAACACCCCATGCTGTTGCCGCAGTTGTGACACAGGTAGCAGTTGCCGTTGCGGACCGTGATCGACCCGCAGTTGTCGCAGGCCGGGGCGTCGATCTGAAACTTGGCAAACTGGCTCTGTCGGTCGGCCGGACTGGCGGCCGGATCGACCGCCATCTTGAGGCCTGCCCGCTCAAGGATCGCCGCATTCTTGTCAGCCAGCCTGTCTGCCATGGCGGCCGGCTTCACGGCCGCCGTCGCGTGCCCGTTGGTACCGGACGGGTGCTTGCCCCGGCTGCTGGTCGCTTCGCCATTGGTGCGGGCCTTTCCTTGCCCATCAGCCAGCCCGCGCGCCGTCGTGGCGGCGGGCTTGCGCTCTGTTTCCGTATCGTCGCCCGAGGAGGTTTCCTCACTTCCGGCAGTGGCATAGCCTCCGCCCGGCCGGTTGGCCTCTCGATAGCCGGCGATGAACTCCGTGCCCATCCAGCGGAAGAGATAGTCGACCAGACTCTTGGCCACCGGGATATCGGGGTTCTTCGTGTAGCCCCAAGGCTCGAAGCGGGTGTGCGAGAACTTCTTCACATACACCTCCAGCGGCACACCGTACTGCAGGCTCATCGAGACCGCGGTGCCGAAGGCGTCCATCAGGCCGCCGATCGTGCTGCCTTCCTTGGCCATCGTGATGAAGAGTTCACCCGGTCGGCCGTCGTCATAGAGGCCGACGGTGATATAGCCCTCGTGGCCACCCACGTTGAACTTGTGGGTGACGCTCCGTCGCGTGTCGGGTAGCCTCTCCCGCCGCGGCGAGGGAGTCGCCTTCGCGGCGGTCTTGTCGGCCGCTTTGTCGGCCTCAGTGCTCGTGTTGAGCGGCTGGCTCTCCTTCGAACCGTCGCGGTAGATCGCCAGGGCTTTCAGCCCCATCCGCCAGCCTTCCATGTAGGCACCGGCGATATCGGCCGGCGTCGTTTCGCGGGGCATATTCACCGTCTTGGAGATAGCACCCGAGATGAAGGGCTGTGCCGCTGCCATCATCTTCACATGCGCCTCCCATGCGATGCTGCGAACACCCAGCCGCGGCTTGAACGCACAGTCAAACACCGACAGGTGCTGCTCCTTGAGCCCCGGTGCACCTTCGATCGTGTCGTTCTTGTCCACGAAAGACAGGATGGCCTCGACTGCCGGACCGTCGTAGCCGAGCGTACGGAGGGCCAGAGGCACCGTCTGGTTGACGATCTTGAGCATGCCGCCGCCGGCCAGTTGCTTGTATTTCACAAGCGCGATGTCGGGCTCGACACCGGTGGTGTCGCAGTCCATCAGGAAGGAGATCGTGCCGGTCGGCGCCAGCACGGTCGCCTGCGCGTTGCGGTAGCCGTGGTTCCGCCCGCCGGCCAGCACCTCGTCCCAGATCTTCCGGGCGGCATCGCGGAGATACTGCGGGCAGGAGACGTCGATGCTGTCGACGGCCGTGCGATGCATCTGCATCACGTTGAGCATCGGCTCTCGGTTGGCGGCGAAGCCCTCAAAGGGTCCGACCGCAGCGGCGAGTTCAGCGCTCGTGCGGTTGGCCGATCCGTGCAGGATTGCCGTGATCGCCCCGCAGAGTCCGCGACCGGCATCGCTGTCGTAGGCCAGGCCATCGGCCATCAGCAGACTGCCGATGTTTGAGTAGCCGAGGCCCAGCGGCCGGAACATGTGGCTGTTGCGGGCGATCCGGGCGGTCGGGTAGCTGGCATGGTCGACCAGGATTTCCTGGGCGACAAAGAAGATCCGGCAGGCCGCGGCAAACCGCTCGACGTCGAAGACGCCGTCGGGTTTGCGGAACTTCATCAGATTGATGCTGGCCAAATTGCAGGCCGTGTCGTCCAAGAACATGTATTCGGAGCACGGGTTGCTGGCGTTGATCCGGCCCGAGTTGGGGCAGGTGTGCCAGCGGTTGATCGTCGTGTCGTACTGCACGCCAGGGTCGCCGCACTGCCAGGCGCATTCGCTCATCCGCTTCATCACGTCGCGGGCCTTCATGCTCGGGCCGGCCTTCGACGGGTCGGTCACCCAGCGGGTGGTCCAGGTGTCGTCGCGATCGGCCGCCTCCATGAAGTCGTCGGTCAGCCGCACGGAGAGGTTGGCGTTCTGGAACAGGATCGAGCTGTAGGCTTCGCCGTTGAAGTTGGAGTCGTAGCCGCCCTTCTCGATAAGCACACGGGCCTTGTTCTCCTCCTTCGACTTGCACTCGATGAATTCCATGATGTCGGGATGCGTCACCTTTAGCGACTGCATCTTGGCGGCCCGACGGGTCTTGCCGCCGCTCTTCACCACCGCGGCCACCTGGTCGTAGACCCGCATGAAGGAGAGCGGGCCGGAGGGCTTGCCACCGCCGGCGAGCTTCTCCCGCTGGCTGCGGAGGGTGGAGAGGTCGGTGCCCGTGCCGGATCCAAACTTGAAGAGCATGGCCTCGCTCCGCGCGAGTTCCATGATGTCTTCCATGTTGTCCTTGACGCTCTGGATGAAGCAGGCACTCCCCTGGGGATATTCGTAGGGGTTGTCGGGAACGACCACGTCGCGTTTGGCCTCGTCCCACCGCCAGTTGCAGGGCGCCCCCTTCACGCCATACTGATGAAATAGACCGACGTTGAACCAGACGGGTGAATTGAAGGCACCGTGCTGGTGAACGCAGAGCCACGAGAGGTCGCGGTAGAAGTTCTCGCCGTCCTGCTTGGTCTTAAAGTAGCCGTCGGCGATGCCCCAGTCGGCGATCGTGCGGGCGACGCGGTGCACGAGCTGCTTCACCGAGTGCTCGCGTTCCGGCGTGTGGATTTCGCCGTAAAAATACTTGCTGACGACGACGTTTGTCGCCAGCTGGCTCCAGGCGGCGGGAATCTCACACGCCGGCTGCTCAAAGAGCACCTTGCCATCCTCCCCCTTGATGGCGGCCGTGCGGAGCTCCCACTCGGTGGTGTCGAACGGGCTCTCGGCGTCGATGGGGCAAAAAGTGGGGTGCATCTCCAGGGGCGTCCGATCCTCTCGCCGCCCGTTTGCATGACCTGCATGCGATGGGTCGGACCGAAGCTGTCCGGTGGCGGTGGCGGAACCGGCGAGCGTGGCGGAGGGGTCGAATGAGGCCATAGGGAGGGAACTCCTGACGGGAAAAGGGAACAGGTGTCTAAAGTATACTTCCGTATAGATTAAGTGCCAGCCAGTATCGACCGGCGGCGGGAAAATCTGAACCAATCAGCCTGCTGGTAGGCCCCGGCTGGCCGGGTAAAGATCGCGACGACGAGAAAGCAGGTCCTTCTGCATGCTATCGCAAGATGTAGTGGTAGAGTCGGTGGTGACCACTTCCTGTGGGCCGGGGCGTGAATATAGTGTGAGCGTTTTGGGCGTCAAGCGACTTTTTTTGGGGAGTGGAATTGGCCCTAGAAATGGTGCTTTCGAGCCCATCGGGATCCCACCAGACAAAATAGCGGCAACAACCCACTGGGGGGGTAGTCGCCTGGTGCGGGACGGGACACCTTCCGCCCGCGACAATGTCGGAGGGTTGGCAGGGAGGCGAGTGCCGCGGACGCCCTCAGGCTGCGGACTCCGCTAGACTTCGCCCGGACGGCACCCCGCTAGCGTTTCCGCTTACCCGAAAAAGAGGAGAGCCCCACCATGCATCCCCACAATGTGGCCCCACGGTCGCTCGAAGGCGGCCGCATTCTCGTGCTCGTTGGTGACGAATACGAGGATCTCGAGCTCTGGTATCCAAAACTCCGCCTGGAGGAGGCTGGCAGCCATGTCACCGTGGCCGGCGCGGTGCAGGGCCATACGTTTTCGGGAAAACATGGCTATCCGTGCACGAGCGACGCGGCGATCGGCGACATGGAGGCGAGCGACTTTCAGGGGATCGTGCTCCCCGGCGGCTGGATGCCCGACAAGCTCCGGCGCGACGAGAAGGTGCTCGATCTCGTGCGGGAGTTTGCCGCCCACGGCAAGCTCGTGGCGGCGATCTGCCACGGCGGCTGGATTCCCATTTCGGCGGGTGTGTATCGCGGCGTGCGGGTGACCGGCAGCCCTGGCATCAAGGACGACCTGATGAATGCCGGCGCGATTTGGGAAGACGCACCGGTGGTGGTTGACCGGCACTTTGTCTCCAGCCGCAAGCCGGCCGACCTGCCCGCCTTCATGGCGGCCATCGTGGAGTACCTCGCGGCCGCGGCCGTGGTGTAGCCGCGTGGGCGGGGTAGACTAAGCCTGTGAGCAAGTCCGAATCTGAAACGATCGACGCCCTGAAAAACCTCGTCCGCGGGGTCGGGCTGCGGTGCACCGCAGCGCGGCTGGCGGTCTTGGAGCAGATGCTCAACGCTTCCGGGCCTCAGACGCACGCGGACGTGTCGGCGGCGCTCGACCATCGCGGCTTCGACCGGGCGACGATCTACCGCAATCTCACCGAACTCACCGAGGCGAAGCTCGTCACGCGGGTCGATCTGGGTGACCATGTCTGGCGGTTCGAGGCCAAGCGACACGAAGGTGGCGATGGACATGGCCACGGCGGGGATCATCCGCACTTCGTCTGCACAAGCTGCGGTGAGGTATCGTGCCTCGATGATGTGACTGTCGCGATCACTCAGCGGGCCGTTGTGGACCCGCCGGCAGCGACGGCTGGTGGCACCGCAGCCCCGAAGACCGGGAAAAAGTCGGCGCCGACTGCTGGCAGGCGCCGGGCGATTCCCGCGGTGACCGAGGTGCTCCTCAAGGGCACCTGCGGCAACTGCGAGTGACCGCGGTCCTTGCGAAGCAGGTCGTCGGGGGCGAAGATGCGCCGACCCCCTGCGCCAGCCTTCCCATCCTTTTGTGACGTGCCCGCCCATGCCCCCTTCTTCCGCGGCCAAGTCGCAGACCACCACCGGCACGCTGCAGATCGGCGATCAGTGGAATGCGATCAACATCATCGCGCATTCGCAGACCCATCCGCTGAAGGCGATCTGCGAACTCACCGAAAACGCGATCGATGCGGGTGCCACGCATGTCCATATCCTGCGCCGTCGGCAGAAGGGAGACGTCTATCTCGAGGTTGTGGACAACGGCCGGGGTGTCGCTCCAGACGAGGATGGCAACCCCGACTTCCTCCGGATTGCGACCCACCTGTGCGACTCGATGAAGCGGCATCTCGACGCCCAGCACCGTCAGGGCGTGCATGGTGAATTCGGCATCGGCCTGCTCAGCTTCTGGAGCCTCGGCAGCGAACTTCGGATGATCGCCGGCGGTCCGGCGGGCGTGCTCCATGAACTGGAACTGACGCGGGGTGGCCGCACCTACACGATCCGTCCGGTCCGGGGCCAGTTGCCCACCGGCGGCACGCGGGTGATCGTCGGCCCGCTCCTTGAAGCCACGAAGAAGCTCGTGACCGGCGAGAAGGTGGCCCGCTATCTCTCGGCCGAACTCCGCGACCGGATCCGCAACACGGGCGTCAAGATCGAGGTGGTCGATCGCGTCTCGCGGAGCGAGCAGGTGGTGACGCCGCGAGAGTTCGACGGCGAACGGCTGGAGCTTCCGCGGCGCTGCAAGACTCCGCTTGGCGACGTGCACGTGGAACTCTACATGCGGTGCGAGTCGAGCCAGCCCGATGCAGCGATCGCGCTGTGCAAGGACGGCACACGGGTGCTCAGGGATGTCTGCGAGCTGCTCCCCTTCCAGCATGCGCCCTGGAACGACGGCCGGCTCGAGGGCCTGCTCGACTTCGATCCGCTCTTGCTCGCCCCGGGCACCCGTTCAGGGATCATCGCCGACGAGGCGTTCGACGCGTTTGTCGCGGCTGCCACGGCGCTTGAACCGGAGATTCTCGCGGCGCTCGAGCAGCGGGAGCAGGCGGAGACCGACCGGGCCAGCCGGCAGATTCTCAAGCAGGTGCACAAGGCGTTTGTGAGTGCGCTCTCCGACCTGCCCTCGGCCGACTACATCTTTTTTGACATCCCCGCGGCAAGCCCGGCCCTGGGCAATCGCCCCGGCGGCCGCGGTGAGGCGTTGCCTGGCGAGCCAGACGATTCGATTCGCGTGGCCGGCGAAACCCCTTCAGCCGCCTCGCCGCTCCTGCCGCTCGATCCCGGCCCGTTGCACAGCGTGCGGATTTCCCCACGGCATCCGCGTCGGCCGCCGGGCGGCACGTGCCAGCTCACGGCGACTGCCCGCGATGCACTCGGCATGGCGATCACCAATGGAGTGCAGTATGCGTGGCGGGTCGTCGAGGGAGAGGGCCGGCTCGAGGGTGCAGGCCAGCTTGGGAGCAAAGACGGGGCGAGCTGCCGGGTCGCAGCCGATGCGATCGGCGTGGTGACAGTCGAGGTAGTCGCGCGGGAGGTTGGTGGTGTGCAGGCTGCCGGAGTTCGTGTCGCTGCCGCTGCCTGGGGGGCCGTCGCTGGAGGTGCCTCAGCATCGGAACAGATTCAGGCTCAGGAAATCTCGGATCGGGTGACCGTGAAATTCCTGGAAGCCGAGGCGGCCGATGGCAGCGGGCCGGGCGGCAGGGGGCTGCCGTCCTATCGCCTCGAGCCGGAGCACGGCCAGCCGTGGCGATCGCGGTACGACGCCAAGGCCAACGAGATCATCATCAATTCGGCCCACCGCGATTTCCTCGCCAGCAAGTCGTCGGTCGGCAAGCATCGGCGGTATATCGGCAAGCTCTACGCCAAGGAAGTGGTGCTCAGCAACTTTCCGCACGAATCCCCAGCGCAGGCGCTCGAGCGGCTGATCGAAGTCACGCTGCGGACCGAAGACGCGCTGTAAGCCAGCGGGATGCGGCGAACCCGGCCGCCAGACCGATCGCGCCGCCGATGAGATCGCAGACCCAGTCGCTCACATCGGCCAACCGACCGAAGAGCGGCTGCGTCAACTCGTCCACGAAGCCCCAGACGGCGAGCAGGGCAAAGAGCGCGATCGCAGCAGACAAAGTGTTCGGCCACCGGCCGCCGTAGCCGAGGGCCGCGAGTAGGCCGAGCACGCCGTAGGCTGCCATATGCAGGAGCTTGTCGGGATCGATCAGGCCGTAGTCGGCGGCTCGCACGATGAACTGCACCTCGCGAGCGGGCGCGTGCGTGGCGATCAACAGAATCAATCCATACGCCCAGAAGCAGACGGCAAAGACCGTTCGGACGTGGCGAGGGAGAGGCATGACGCGGGCTCGGCGGGGACGGCCGTGGTCCGAGTTCCGGGTTTTCCGGGCCGGCGTCGACGGTGTCGCACGAAACGACCAGTATGCTCCACAGCCTAGTAGAAACCAAGCCGTTGAGCGATGACCCATCTTTGAGATGGAGGGGTCGTGGCGTCAGGGAGCCTGAGAGCCCAGGAGCTTTTTTACCAGCGGCTTGAGCTTCGTGGCATAGAGCTCGTAGCCGCCTTCCTGCGTGAGGTGGATGGCGTCAGGGGAGAAGAGATTCTTCTTGAGCGCACCATCGGCGTTCACGAAGTCGTTCGTCAGGTCGAGGAGGTGCACCATCGGGTCGGCGTCGAGTTTGAGTCCGTCGAGGGCGGTGTTGATCTTCTTGATGTCCTCGTAGAAGGCGTTGCCAGGGGTATGGGCCGGCAGCACCTTGACGACGACGACCGGGGACTTGGGGAACTTCTCCCGCAGGTTATCGGCGCAGGCCTTGATCCCCTTGGCTGCCGGCTCGATGCCCGTCTCGGGCGTGAAGAAGCAGTTGTTGTTGCCGATCATGAGCACGCACAGCTTCGGCTCGAGGCCCTCGACGCCGCCGTGGTCGAGTCGCCAGAGCACGTTCTGCGTCTTATCGCCGCCGATGCCGATGTTGACGGTCTTCAGTGTTCCAAAATGCTTCTGCCAGGCGGCGCCCCACTGCATCGTGATCGAGTCGCCGACGAGCAGCACGTCGATCGGTCCCTTGTGTGTCTGCGCAACCTTGACCAGATTCGCGTGGGTGTCGAGCCAGGTGCGGCCGCTCCAGAAGCCGGCGGAGGGCACGACGGGCCAGAGTTCCGGCTTGTGCTGCGTGATCTCGGAGCCGGGGCGTCGCTCGTACTCCGGCTTGAGCACGTAGGCTTCTTCCTCGGCCGACAGCGGCCAGCCAGCCTTCTGCGGCTCGGCTGTGGCGTAGGCATAGTCGAGAGCCGAGGCCGGCCGCGGGGCGGCGAGGCCCGCGGTGGCGAAGCCAGCGATGAGCGCCACGATGCGATGCGAAGTGAGACGAGTCATGAAGAGACCTCATGGAGGTCGACCATCGGAACGCCGATGATCGGAATGCCACAACAATACTCGGAGGAGGAATCGCGTCACGTCATAATTATCGTGACGATCATCAAGCCGCTGACGGTCGCGGCGGCCGAGCAGCCAGGGCCGTCAGCGTCACGGCGCGAGATCGAGCGCGACGGTGCGGTGCGCGGAGTCGATCGTCGCCGTGATCCCCGACTTGCTCGCCGCCATATATTTCTCCGGCACGATCCGCTGCGGCGGGATCAGCTTCCCGGTATTCTCGTCGAGGAGTTCCGGATGAGCATCGCCCGTTACTGCGACCGCATAGGCCGCTGGCCAGAGATGCGTGGAAAACCTGCCGGCTGCCACCTTCGCCATCACCGTCCGCGCGCCCCCGTCCTGCACGAAGTGCACAGCCCCGTTCGGTAGCGGCTTGCCGGCGAGAGTCACCGTTCCGGAGACGGGGATGGTGCCCTCTGGTCCGCCCTTGCCGCAGCCGACAAGCGGCAGTACGAGAGCCGTGAGAAGCAGAACCGCGGTCGTGTTGAGATGTCGCATAGGCATCGTGTGGCTCCCGTTCTCGAGGAGGCTCACGGGAGGCTCGCGGAAATGTTGTCGGCGCGGCCGCCGAGGGCGTTGTAGAGCTGGAAATCGATCGATTCGGACATCTGGACGACCGCACCGTCGCCCATGCAGAAGAAGACGACGCCGCCCGGGTGGTAGCTGGCCGCGTAGCGAAGGTTGGTCGTGTTGGTATGCGCGGCCGTAGGATTGATGTCAGGGCTATTGATCCGGCCCTGCGTCGAGACGCCGTAGTATTGCGCACCCGAGACACCGCCAAAGCCAGACAGGTCTGCCTTGCGCTCGGCGAGCATGATCGTCTTCGAGAGGCCGTCGGAAACGTCCTTCATTTTGCACTGGAAGCGGCTCATGATTCCGAACATGCCGGGGTTCATCGAAGCTCGCGGGTATGCGCCCATGTTGGCGGAGCCGCAGCCGGGGATATTGACATAGGCCGAGCAGAAGCTCGGCTCTGTGCCACCTCCGGCGGCTGTGCAGTCGTTGAGCATGGTTCCGAGCCGCTGCGGTCCGCACATCGGGCCGTAGCAGCAGGGGCTCGTCTTGTAGCCGGCGCCGCCGTAGGAAAAGCCGGTCGGGGCAGGTGACAGCGAGGGGGCCACGGTGAGCGTGGCGGATGCGGGGTTGCTGGGGCACAGCTGGGTCGGGTAGCGAAGCGAGCTGAAGATCGACCGATTGTGGACGCCGCTGGGACCAACCGTCAGACTGTTCAGGCCCTGCGTGAGATCGAGTCTGGAGTAGATATCCTGCATTTCCACGAACGGCATCAAGTCGACGTTGAAGTTCCGAAACCCAGCGGCGATAGCGCCGTTGAAGGTGCCGTCGGCGCAGTCTCCGGTCACGGCGATCGACGTCGCGGGAAACTGCTTTTTGGCATCGGCGAAATTATGCATCGCCAACCCGCTTTGCTTGAGGTTGTTCGAGCAGGCGCTCATGCGGGCCGCCTCGCGGGCGGACTGGACCGCCGGCAGGAGCAGCCCCACGAGCGTGCCGATGATCGCGATCACGACGAGCAGCTCCACGAGCGTAAAACCACGCCTGACAACAACGCGACCCAGGCTGGATCCCACGAGACACCCCTTCCAAACACGAGAGATAAATTTGCACGACCCACCGAAAAAACTGTAGCGAGAGGCTGGGGCGGGTGCCTGTCATATCTTTGATGGCAGTGCCGCCCCCCTTTTTCGCAGACTCCCGGCTGCCAGAGGCGAATCCTGCCGGATCACGGGCGACTGGGCTGCTTTGGATCGCCGCCCCCCTTCGACCAGGCTACGACCTCACGGCGGCTCGACACGTGGAGCTTCTTGTAGATGCGGTTGACGTACGTGGAGACCGTGCCGGTCGAGAGCCCCAACTGCCCCGCGATCTCCTTGTAGGAATAGCCCTCGACCAGGAATTCCAGCACCTGCTGTTCCCGCGGCGCGAGCATCGAGTCGGTGGTCGCCGCCTCCGGTCGGTCTTCGGCCTGCGGCCTGGCCTCCTGCCCTGGCTGCGTCTGTTGGTCGCGCCGCTCATTCATTGCCCGGAAGGCGGCGATCACTTTCCTGGCCACTGCCCGGCTCATCGGCACGCCACCCTCGCGGATCTCTCGGATCGCCTCCACGAGCTTCTGCGCCGTCACCGGTTTGACGAGATAGCCGTGGGCCCCGGCGGTGATCGCCCGAAATGCCGTGTCGGGATCCTGATAGGCCGTCACCATCAGGATCTGCGTGTCGGGGAGCCGTCCCGAGAGTTCGGCCACGCAGTCCACGCCGCTGCCGTCGGGCAGGTTGACATCCATCAGGATGACATCGGGTGCGAGTGACGGAATTCGCCTCACCGCCTCCGCCACGGTCGCGCAGACACCCACGAGCCGGCAGCCCTCCGCCGCGGTGATCACCCGTTCGAAACTCCGCCGCAGGTGGGCGTCGTCCTCGACCACGGCCACGCCGATGGTGCGTGTCATCATGATGGGCCTCGCGGTGGCGGGACGGCGGGAAGGGGAAGCGTGAGCCGCACAGTCGTACCGCGGCCGATGCTCGTCTCGATCGCGAAGCGGCCGCCGATCTCGTCCATCCGCCGCCGCATGTTGGTCAGGCCCGAGCGGTCGGGCGTGGCCTTCTGGTCGTGGGGATCGAAGCCTTTTCCATTGTCGGTGATCGCGATCTCGAGGACCCCGTCGGTGAGCGTGAGCGAGATGGTCATCGTGGTGCATCCGGAATGCTTGACCGCGTTGTTCTCCGCTTCGCGGACCGCCAGAAAGAGGCTGTGGCGGACCGTGCCGTCGAGCGGCACTGGCGGCAGATCCTCCGGGATCTGGAACCGCATGGCGATGCCGGCGGCGTCGAGAAACTGCTCGGTCGACTGCACGAGATAGGCTGCGAAGCGGTCGAGCGTATCGTGGGCGGGATTGACCGCCCAGACGATCGCATCGACGCTGCGGACCAAGTCGGCGGCGATCTGCCAGATGCCGCCGGCCAACTGCACGACCTCGGGCCGGGCGATGCCATCGACCTCGCTCCGCACCGTGTCGGCCCGCATGGCGATCTC
>CAMCQY010000090.1 GCA_945877135.1 Candidatus Kuenenia stuttgartensis | reverse complement strand
GCGAAGGGCCTCGGCGAGGCTGCAGAGGCTCACGTTGCCTGCCACGTCGAGATCGGGAAACAGCCCGAGCCGCTTGCGGTCTTCCGTCACCATCGCGATCCGGGCGTCGCAGGCCTCCCGTGGATGGTGAAAACGAACCGGCTTCCCATCCAGCCGGATCTCGCCGGTCCAGGTCGGCTCGCCGGCGCCGAAGAGCGTCTCCAAGAGCTCAGTGCGTCCGGCGCCCATCAGACCGGCGACACCGAGGATCTCGCCGGCATGCAGGTCGAACGACACGTTCGAGAGGCGGTAGCCCCGCGGGTGATCCGGCCAGGGGAGGGTGAGCCCGCGAACCTCCAGCAACGTCGGCCCCCGGGTGCGAGCCTGGCGGAACGCATGGTCTGCCAGCTCGCGTCCCACCATCCAGCCGGTGATCTCGCGGGAATTCGTGTCGGCCCGATCCACCGTGCGGACATGCCGACCGTCACGGAGCACAGTGATCCGGTCGGCCAGCCGGAACACTTCGTCCATCTTGTGCGAGATGTAGAGGATCGTAGTGCCGGCAGCCAGCAACCGCTTGATGGTCCTTTCGAGTCTCGCCGATTCCGACTCGGTGAGAGCGCTGGTGGGCTCGTCCATCACCACAATCGACGCGTCCAGCGACAGGGCCTTGGCGATCTCGACCAGCTGCTGGTCCCCAACCCGCAGGCTGCCCGTCCGCGTGGCCGGCGACACCGGGCACTCGAGCGATTCGAGCAACCGACCGCATTCGTCGTGCATACTGCGGTCGTCGAGGAGCCCGAGGCCGGTGCGTTTTTCCCGGCCAAGAAACACATTGGCGGCCACGGAGAGGTCCTCCACGAGCGCCAATTCCTGATGGATGATCGCGATGCCGGCCTGCTCCGCATCCCGCGTGCCCGTGAAGCGCGCGGGCACGCCGCCGATCTCGAGCGTTCCCTCATCGGGCTGGTAGACGCCCGAGAGGATCTTCATGAGCGTGCTCTTGCCGGCACCGTTCTCGCCGCAGATGGCGTGGAGTTCGCCACGACGAACTTCGAGCGTGACGTCAGCGAGTGCCACGACACCCGGAAATCGCTTCGTGATGCCTCGCATCACGACGGCTGGGGCGTCGGCGTGGCCGGCGGCCTTCGTGCCTAAGGATACGCTCATGCCCGCCCTCGCTCCCTCAGGCGAACCGCCGCGATTCCCACGTCCGCAGCAGGGACAGAAAAACGGCAGCGCCGACGCCGGCGGCGATACCAATGCGGCCTCCGGCGGTCATCGACACGATGGCACCGCACAACACCGCCAGCGTGGGAATGGCACACAGTCCCAGGGCTCCCGGCAGGAGACCTCGGCCGCCCTTGGCGAACTGTCCCACCTGGGCCAGCGTGACGGCGATCACCACCACGATGCCGACGATCAGCCCCTCGTAGACGTCGGCGCCTGTCTTGATGATCTTCGACACCGCGTCGATCACGACCCGTAGGAAGATCGTGCCGAGCACCGTTCCTGGTACCGTGCCCACGCCGCCCGCCAGGGAGCAGCCGCCGACGACGGCCGCGGCGATGGCATTGAGTTCGTGGCCGCGGCCCTGATTCACCGGTGCCGCCACCGATTCGTTGGCCATGTAGAACAGCCCCGCCAAGGCCGCCGTCATCGCCCCGAAGCAGTAGGCGAACCACTTGACGTTGTCGGTGCGGATGCCGGCGAGCCGCGCGGCCTGCTCGTTGCCCCCGAGGGCGTGGATGTGCCTGCCAAGCACCGTCCGCGTGAGGAGCAGCCAGGTCACGATCGCGAGCACCCCGAACACGGCGACCGGAATCCAGACATTGTCGCGGACCGTCTTGAAGAAGGGATCGGAGATGTTGATCAGCGCGCTCTTCGTGGGAGTGAACGCCGCCGTGGTGCTCTCGCAGAGGGCCCTGGCGAAGCTCCGCAGGCCCACGAGCGTGGCCAGCGTGGCGATGAACGGGGGCAGGCGGACGGCGGTGATCAGCCAGGCATGGAGCGTGCCCACGAGGAACCCGACCAGCAGGCTCGCGAGACAGCCGGTCACCACGGCAACCGCTCCGACCGGTTTGAAGCCCATCATCTGGGCAGGGGCGAGCGCGAGCATCGTCGTGGCGCAGACGGTTCCCGAGAGCGCGATCATCGAGCCTGCTGAGAGGTCGATGCCGCCGGCGATGATTACCACAGTGGCGCCCAGGGCAAAGATGCCAAGCAGGGCCGTGTTGCGGGCGATGTCGCGGAGGCTGTCGAACGGTTGAAACCAGTAGCTGTGGTTGGCATCCACCAGGGCTGTCAGGGCGATGGCGATCGCGATGGCGGCGACCAGAGCCCACTCACCTGGACTGAGAAGGAACGCCGGCTTGTGCGACGAGTGCGACGAGTGCGACTGCGACATGGCTGGGGCTCGGGATAGCGGCCGTGGGCCGGCGTCAGGAACTCGACAGGCCATACTTGGCCAGCCACTCGCGGAATGCCGGCAGCGGCAAAACCTCGACGTTCTTCGTGTTCGGCTTTTCGCTGCGGAGAGGACTTGCGTCGGAAGGCACGATCAGTCGCAGGCCCGTCGTGTAGATGTCACCGTCTGGTTCGCCCTGCCGCGGAAACATCTCTTTGATGGTCGCCTCGTCACCCACGAGCATGGCACGCAGCAGGCGGACGGTCTGGATGCCCATCTCGAACGGATTCTGAACCACCATCGCGTCGATTTTGCCGTCGTCCATATGGTTTAAGGCAGCTGCCTGGGCATCGAACGTGACGACCGTCAGGCGATCACGAACACCGCGTTCGTGCGTTACCTCGGCGATCGCCGGAGCGTTGTAGGCCCAGATGCCGACCAGCGACACCACGTCTGGGTGGTTGACCAAGGCAGTGCGGACGTTGTCACGAGCCTTGGAGAGATCCATCTCGTCACTCATGCGGTCGGCCTCGGTGAACCCACTGCCGATCGCTTCCTTGAAGCCGTTCATCCGTGCCCGCGCGTTGTCGTTGTCGGTGAAACCGGCGAACTGCACGTACTTGCCGGCGGTCTTGCCACGGCTCTCAAGAAGCGTCTTGGCCGCTGTGCCGAGCAGGCGTCCTCCCTCGATGTTGTCGGTGCCGATGTAGAAGGGCCGTGCGTCACGGAATGTGGTGCGGTTCACGTCGCTGTCGACCGTGATCACCTTCACGCCCTTGGCGGCGAGGTTCTTCATCTCCTCGACGATCGCGGCATTTTCCGCCTGGATGACCGAGATGGCCACGCCGGCCACGTCTGATTGGCTGGCGAGCTGCCGCAGCTTTTCGATCTGTCCCTGCGCCGAGGCGTTGTTCTTCTCCATCACGACGCGGAGTCCCTGCGATTCGATGCCGAATTGCTTCGCGCCCTCGATCAGGCCGGCATTGCAGGCATCCCAGAAGGGATCGTCGCCATTGGTGATGAAGATCAGACGCTTGGGTCCTGACACGCTACTGCCAGATCCCGCAGCGGTGCCAGCCGTCGTTGCGGACGTGTTGGCGGCCCGCTGATCGGAGCAGCCCGCGAGGGCCAGGCAGCCACAGAGAAAAAGCGTGAAGTAGTCACGTCGCCGAATCATCAATGGGCGGTTTCGCATGAGCTTATATTCTTAGTGGCGTTTAGGAATTGGATCCTGAAACCTCAATAGCGTAGTCCATTTCGTCGGACATGCACCAGTGGTGCCTGCTCGGGACCGGTGCCAGCCGCGAGGACTCGGGCCAGGATGATCACATGGTCGCCCATCTGCCCGCCGCCTCCGCCGGCCTGTGTCACGGCCTGGCATTCGAGCCAGGCAATCGCATCGGGGATCAGGGCGGCGCCTGAAGGACTGCGGTTGACTGCCAGTCCGGCGAAGGGATCCTCGCCCGGGCCCGCGGGCTTGCCGAAGCGGGTCAGCAGCGGTCGTTGCGACTCCCCCAGCACGTTGACGACGAACGGCGAGCATTCATCGATCGCCGCCAGAAGGTCACGAGACGTGCCCACTGCGATCGTGATCAGCGGCGGCACGAAGCCGCCCTGCATGATCCAGCTTGCGAGCATGGCCCTGTCGGTTGCGTCGGCATCATTCTCCCGCGCTCGCCACGTCACCACGAACAGACCGCTGGGAATACGTCCCAACGCAGCAGCGGTGCCTTCGGCATCGGTCGGTTCACTCTGGGCGGTTCGCTGTGGCTGCGTCATGGCGGTCGTGGTGTGAAAGGGCGGTAAATGGGTGCTTCGGAAGTTCGCAGGATTGCCCTGGTTTCCCCGGTGACACGCCCGCCGTCGATTGCGGCGTGTCGATGTCTTTGAAAGCGATTCCTTCGCTGTCGCAACGAGCGTCGCGAAGCCGATCAATCTGTGGCTGATCAACGCACGCCCGTAGAGTGTCGCAGTGGTGTCCATGATCCGCAACCCGTGTCGGGTTGCGGGGGGACGCCACTCCCGTTGCTCGTTTCCGCTGATGGGGTTCATGCTGGTCCGTCCACTGCCACCAACAGGAGTTCCTGCGTGCCGTCCAACGCTGGACGCCGCCGTGCGACGTCGCACGGCGGGCCTGTGCGTCGCGGTGCTGTTGGCCGTGTTTGCTGGGGCGGTGCAGGCGGCCGAGACTGACCTGATCTGGACGGATGGACGAGCGGATTCCTCGGGCAGCTATCCGCTCCCGTCGCTGCTGCAGGAGTCGGCCCCGGTCGGCGAACCGGGCGATCAGGCCCCACTGCAACCGCTGCCGCCCACGCAGCCCCGCGGGCCGGTCGTCCTCGACATGCCTTACGAGGCGGCGCCGTGCAGTCCGGATGAGTGCACAGTGCCCGGTGCCGGATTCCCAGAGGGATTCGACGACCTGTGGGCGGCTCGGCCATGGTTCTGGCAAATCATGCCCAACAACCTGATCTACACGAGCTACCTCGCGGGACCAAAGGAGCCGCGGTTGGGCACGGTGGTGTATCGAGACTCCGCGGCCGATCCTCTCAACCCCAGCATCTCGAACGGCACGCTCTGGGACAGCACGCTCGGCGGCCGAGCCTCGATCCTCCGCTTCGGCTCCGACCCGGTGCTGCATCCGCAGGGCTTCGAGGTACAGATCGAGGGCGCGGCGTTCGTGCGGCTCGACACGCAGGATGATCGGGATCTGCGGAGCGGCGACTACCGCTTCGGCGTGCCGCTGGTCTACGGCATCGGCCGCTGGCAGACGAAGCTGGCCTACTACCACAACAGCGCCCACCTCGGCGACGAGGCGATGATCAAGTACCCAAACTATCAGCGGGTCAACTACGTCCGCGACTGCATCGTCTGGGGCAACTCCTATTACCTGTTCGACTGGCTGCGGCTCTACGGCGAAGTGGGCTACTCGTTCTTCAATTCCGGGGGTTCAGAACCCTGGGAATTTCAGTACGGCACGGAACTGATCCAGGCCCGACCCACCGGTATTCGCGGCGCACCGTTCTTCGCCATCAACGGCATCTCGCGACAGGAACTCGATTGGGGCGGGAACGTCTGCGTGCAGACCGGCTGGGCATGGCGAGGCCGGCGCAGCGAGAAGCTCTTCCGGATCGGTTTCGAGTATCTGTATGGCTCCGATCCGCAGTTTGAGTTCCCGTTCGCCAACCAGAACCGCTACGGCGCCGGCATGTGGTATGACTTCTGACTACACGGCAAGGCTCGGCATCCTGCCGACCTTGCCTTGGCCGGCCCCCGGCGGCTGGCAGGAGCCGGGCATCGTGCCCTGCAGTCAGACGGTGCAGTTGGCCAGGCTGGTCGTTTTCGCTTGGCGGGCCTCCGCCCGCTGGTGCTGACCCGGCCGGCGGCTTCACGCGAAACACGACGTCGTGTCGTTTTCGCTTGGCGGGCCTCCGCCCGCTGGTGCTGACCCGGCCCTCCTGGCCTGGCGTTGGTAGTATTTGCGGATATGCCACTGCTTGCGATCGAAACCACCTGCGACGAGACTGCCGCCGCGATCATCACGCGAGATCGCAGCGTGCTGTCGAGTGTCGTGGCGAGTCAGGAACTGCTCCACGCGAGGTGGCGGGGCGTCGTGCCGGAGGTCGCCTCCCGCGCCCACGTCGAACGGATCATCCCGGTGATCGACGAGGCGATCGAGAGGGCCGGCGTCACCCGTGCTGACCTCGTCGCCGTGGCGGTCGCCGTCAGGCCCGGACTCGTCGGCTCGCTGTTGGTGGGCCTGACCGCCGGCAAGGCGATCGCAGCAGCGCTCGGCATCCCCATCGTGGGCTACGACCACGTCGCGGCGCATCTCTACGCCTGCCGGCTTGCCCACGGCGAGCGGATGCGCTACCCATGCGTCGGGCTCGTCGCCAGCGGCGGCCACACGTCGCTGTTTCTCGTTCGCGGGCCAACCGATCTGGAGCGGCTCGGTGGCACGATCGACGACGCGGCCGGCGAGGCCTTCGACAAAGCGGCGAGCGTGCTCGGTCTCGGCTATCCGGGTGGACCGCAGATCGAGGCAGCCGCATTGGGGGGCAATCCGAAGGCGCATCGGCTGCCACGGCCGCTGGCGAACGAACACGAGCGGCTCGATCTCAGCTTCAGCGGCCTGAAGACCGCGCTCCGCTATCTTGTGCGGCCGCCGGGTTCGCCCGCCGATGTGCCCATCCCGCAAGGAAAGGCACTGGCCGATCTCGCTGCGTCGTTCCAGCAGGCCGCCATCGACTCGATTCTGGCAAAGCTTGTCCTCGCGATCGATCGCACCCGCTGCAACGTGCTGGCGATCGGCGGCGGCGTGACGGCAAATACCCTCCTGCGGGAGTCGGTGGAGCAGCTCGGACGCCGTCGCGGCGTGGATGTGCTCATCCCGCCGCGGTCGCTCTGCACCGACAACGCTGCCATGGGGGCAATCGCGTGGGAACGATTGGAACGCGGCGAGAACGACGGTCTGGAACTCGACGTACTCCCCGGCACCGACCGCTCCGCCGCCCGCCGGAAGTGAGCATAGGCTAGAAAGACGAGAACTGTTCGAACTCGTCGTATGGCCTGTGTTCGAGGTTCACGAACCGGGTGAAGTCATGCTGCCAGAGCAGCTTAATGTCGCCGATGGGGCCGTTTCGTTGTTTGGCGATGATGATCTCCGCCTGCCCCTTGACCCGCTCGCGGTCCTCGTCGGTCGTCTGATAATACTCCTCGCGGTGCACGAACATCACGACGTCTGCGTCCTGCTCGATGGCGCCCGATTCACGCAGGTGGTTGAGCCGCGGACGGTTGTCGCGCGACACTTCCGCCTGCCGGTTGAGCTGTGCCAGGCAGAGCACCGGCACGTCGAGTTCGCGTGACATCGTCTTGAGGCGGCGGGCGATCTTCGCCACTTGTTCCTGTCGCGGATCCCGAGGATTGTCGGGTTCGATGAGCTGGAGATAGTCGATCACGATCAGCGACAGCCCCTGCTTGCGCTTTAGCCGCCTAGCCACCGCGGCAATCTCGGTGAGGGTGCGGCCAGGAGTGTCGTCGATATAAAGCGGCGACGAGCTGATCTCGGCCGACTTCTGAACCAGTCGCCGACGGTCTTCCTGCGAGATCGTGCCGTTGCGGAGTCGATGGCCGTTGACCTGTGCCGCCGAGCAGAGCAGACGATCCGCCAGTTCAAGGCAGGCCATTTCGAGACTCACGAACAGGGCAGGCTGCTTGGCACCGATCGCCACGTTCTCGGCAATATTCATCGCAAAGGCGGTTTTCCCCATACTCGGGCGGGCCGCCAGGATGATCAGTTCCGAGTTGTGGAGGCCACCGCAGAGCGAGTCGAGGTCGGTGAAGCCGGTCTCCACGCCGCCGAGGGCATGCTCGTGCTTCATCCGCGCATCCATGCGGATCATCACCTCTTCCAGCACCTCCTCGATCGGCTTTGCTTCCGCCGAACTGCGGTGCTCGAGAATCTGGAAGATTTTCGCCTCGGCCCGCGCCACCAGTTCACGGGGCTCGTCGGAGGCGTCGTAGGCGTCTCGCAGAATGTCGGTGCTCGCATCGATCAGCGAGCGGAGCATCGCCTTGTCGCGAACGATCTGGGCATAGTGGCTGGCGTGGGCGGCGTGCGGCACCGACTCCAGAATCTCCACGATGGCGGGAGAACCGCCGATGCGGTCGAGGTCGCCCTGTGTGCGAAGCCGTTCCAGCACGATCGTCGTGTCGATCCGCTTGCCCGAGTCGTGCAATTCGAGCAGGTGCCTGTAGAGCACCTGATGAGCCTCGTCGGCAAAGTCATCGGGCCTGACAAGCAGGGCTATGTCGTCGCAGACATCGGGCTTGAGCAGGATGCTGCCGAGCACCGCCCGCTCGGCATCGACGTTCGCCGGCCGTTCCCGCGAGTCGAGAAGGGCATTCGTTGCCGCGCCGCCGCCACCGCCGTCATCTCCACGGCGCCGCCTCCGATCGGGCGACCGCTGCCCGGAAGAAGGCTTATCCGAAAAATCACGTCGCGACGAATCCCTCGCCGCAGCATCGCGCGATGCAGCCATACGACAGCCTCCCTGTTTGTGGCCGGCCTGGTTGTGGCCTGAGAACACACCAGCGAACTACTTCGCGGGAGTCTCGCTGCTCGACGGCACCACCCACACCTTCAGATCACCCTCCACTTCGGCAGCAAGCCGGACGCGGACGGTGTAGAGCCCCACTTCCTTCAAAGGTCCCTGCAGGATGATCTGGTCGGGCGTAACCATCAGATCCTGCTGCTTCAGCGAGCGGGAAATCTCAGTCGCGCCAACAGAGCCATAGAGATGGCCCTCGTCGTTGGCGTTGGCCTCGATCGTGACGCTCGTCCGCACGAGCTCGGCAAGCAGGTTGCGCAGGCCAGCCAGACGCTCGCGGGCAATCTCGTCGAGCTTGGCACGGTGCTTCTCCACCATCCGCTTGTGATGCTCGGTTGCGACGGTCGCCAAGCCCTGCGGGATGAGGTAGTTGTAAGCAAAGCCCCGCTTCACCTCGACCACCTCGCCCTGCTTGCCGAGATGCTCGACGTTGTGAACCAACAGCAGTTCAATACCCCCACGCGGACCTTTGGGAAGTCGCGACTGGGCGGGCACATGGATTGTTGGCAGGTCTCGTACGGGCATCACAGAACTCCTGTCAGATTGGACGTTGAGGGTTGGGCGTTGAAGGAAAATAAGGATTGGTGAAAACGAGGCGAGATACGGATTCCGACATGGTGTCAGGGCGGTGTGTCGACCAGAGATCAGAACGGGATGTCGTCTTCGCCACCGTGACTCTCGACGCTGGCGCCCATGTCGCGGCCAGACATGTCGCCTCCAACATCATACCCGCCGCTCTGGTCATATTCATCGGCAGGGGAGCCCGTCGGGCCACTGCGGCCGGGGCTCGCCGGCCGGCCTCGACCGCGGGGGGCGTCGCCGGAGCGGCCCTCGCCGCCAGAACGGCCACCCTCGCCCGAACGAGCCCCCAGCAGTTGCATCCGATCGCAGACCACCCGTAGCTTGGAGTTTTTCTTGCCGTCCTTCTCCCATGTGTCGAGTTTGAGTCGGCCGTCGATCAAAAGCGGCGACCCCTTCGTGACGTATTCCCCGGCGATTTCGGCTGTGCGTCCCCAGAGCGTGACGTCCACGAAAGTGGTTTCCTCGACCCATTCGCCCGTTGCCGTCTTGCGGCGATCGTTGACCGCCAGGCCGATGTCGGTGACCGCGGTTCCGTTCGCGATGTAGCGGAGTTCGGGGTCCCGTGTCACGTTGCCAAGCAGAATCACTTTGTTAAAGCTCGCCATGACGCACGCCTCCTTTGCTGGAATGTTCTGTATAGCTGAACGGCTGTACAATAGTCATGGCAGAATAACCATTCCCTGCTGGCAGTGCAAGCGTCCGAGTCGCAACCAACTTCGAGGGCAGTTGAACGCCTCGCTGGCGCACGGTGGCCGTTACTCCGCCTCGATCGCGTCGCCTTCCGCGGAGCCTGTGGCTACTGGGCCGGCGGCCACGGGGGCAGGGGCCCGTCGCGGCGCCGTGTCGCCCGCCAATGCATGCTGGACAAGGGCGTCTGCGATCCGCGGGTCGATGCGCAGCACCAATTTCCGGATGATATCGTCCGTGATCTCGCACTGCCGCTCAAGTGCCGTCAGGTGACTGCCTTCCATGCTGAAGTAGGTCAGCCAGTAGATGCCCTTCTTGTGGCCCTTGATCGGGTAGGCGAGTTTTCGCTCATCCCACAGGCGGGCGGCCAGGATCGTGCCGCCATTCTGCGTAATGATGTCCGAAACCTGCTGCGCCGAGCCAGCGGGGTCACGGGAGTATTTGGTCGGGTCGAGAATAAACATTCCCTCATATACCGGCATGTCTTGTGCGCTCCAAAGTCAGGGGTCGTGGGGTGAAATTTGTGAATCGTAGGGTGTCAGGGCATCGGGCAGGGGATCGGTGCGTCGGCTTCAGTTGTATCTGTTCATGGCTGCCTGGATGCCCAGTGCTGCCCATTCCTCGGCACAATCGGCAGCCCGTTCCAGCAGGCCATCGACCGCCTCACGCTCCGATTTGGCAAACTTTCCGAGGACGAAATCGGCCGACTTCCAGCCAGCAGGCATGGGGCCGATGCCCACCCGCAGGCGAGGGATCGACGTGCTCCCCAAGCGGGCGAGAACGTCTGAGAGACCGTTTTGGCCGCCGGCAGATCCACTGGGCCGCAGCCGGATCGTGTCGGTGGAAAGCTGAAAATCATCGCAGATCACCAGAATGTCTTTATCGTCGATTTTGTAAAAGTCTCGTGCCGCCAGCACGCTTGTACCACTGAGATTCATCCATGTCAGTGGCCACAGCAAAAGGACGGAAGAGCCCCGCAGCGTGGCCTGGGCCGTCTCACCCTGAAACCGTGATCGCCGCACGGGTGAACCGGCCCGTTGGGCCAGAATCCCCAAGACGTCGAAGCCGACGTTGTGGCGGGTGCCCTCGTAGCTGCGTCCCGGGTTGCCTAAGCCAACCAAAAGTTTCAAGTCAGGAGTTTCACGTGTGGGTGCCGGGTGGTGTCGGCCGCGGTTCACGCAGCCAATGTCACGACTTCTCCGCTTCTGCCTCTCCTTCCTCGGCCGCCTTGCGGCCAATCAGTTCGGGTTCGACGCCGCCTGCCACAGTCTCCTCGGCCTTGTCCGCCGGGATGACGCAGGTCACCACAGCCTCGTCAGCGTCGGCAACGGCCCTCGCGCCGGCAGGCAGTTCAAGATCGTGCACCTTGATGGTGCCACCGAGTTGGAGTTTTCCCACTGCAACGTGAATCTTTTCGGGCACTGCATCGGCGGTGCACTCGAGTTCGATTTCGTGCAGGATCAGGCTCACCACGCCGCCGGCCCGCTGGCCGGGGCACTCGCCCTTGAGATCGACGGGCACCTTCACCTTAACGCGGTCAGTGGCACTGACACGCAGAAAATCGACATGGACCGGTTCGACGCCGAAGGTGTCCCACTGCAGTTCGCGGATCAGGGCGCCAGTCTTCACTGCCCCCTTCAACTCGACGACACGACTCCCGTGCCGGACCGCTGCCTGCACGGCCTCGCGGGTGGCAACGAGATCGACGCATTTCTCTCCGTGTCCGTAAAGCACGGCGGGCACAAGCCCCTCACGCCGCAGTTTGCGACTGGCGCGGGTGCCGGTCTCTTTACGGAGCTTGACTTCTACTGAATCGCTCATGGGAACTCCTGTCGGGAAGGGGGCCATTTTGCCATGGCCGGGCCGTTCCGCAAGACGAGTTCACTCTCTCCCGGGTTCCAAGCGATTTGACGCGGCCAAGGGGGCTTTTTCAGATCTTTTCACGGCTACCGCTCGCCCCCCCGAACAGTCTGGCAAAGGTCGCCGGCGGACGTCCAGCCAGACGCCCGGTCATTGGAACATCATGCTCACTGACTCGTTGCGGTGAATTCGCTTGATAGCCTGGCCGAGGAGGCTGGCGACCGAAAGGACGGTGATGTTCGGAAGCGACTTTTCCTGGGGCAGGGGGATGGAATCGGTGATGATGATCCCGGCAAAGGGCGCTGCCTTGAGCCGCTCGATCGCGGGCCCGACGAGCAGGCCGTGGGTGGCCGCCGCATAGATTGCCTTCGCACCATGCCGGTGGACCACCTCGGCCGCAGAGCAGATCGAGCCGGCGGTGCTGATCATGTCGTCGAACATCAGCGCGATCTTGCCGGAAACATCGGCGCCGATGATGTTCGTGCTTTTGGTCGTGTCGGCGGTCAGTCGCCGCTTGTCAACGATCGCCAGCGGGGCGCCGAGGTGGTTGGCATGGCCCACCGCCCGCTTGATGCCCCCCGCATCGGCGCTCACGACCACCAGTTCTTCGTGCGGTAGATCGAGCGACTGAAGGTGGTTGTTGAGCACGGGGGCCGCGTAGAGGTGGTCCACGGGCACGTCGAAAAAGCCCTGGATCTGGGCCGCATGCAGGTCCATGGCAAGCACCCGGTCAGCGCCCGCCCGCGTGATCAGGTTGGCGACGAGTTTGGCGGTGATCGGCACGCGGCCGGCGTCTTTGCGATCTTGGCGAGCGTAGCCGAAGTAGGGGATGACGGCCGTGAGCCGGTAGGAACTGGCCCGCTTGAAGCTGTCAATCATGACGAGCAGCTCCATCAGGTTTTCGTCCACCGGCGGGCAGGTGGGCTGCACGATGAACACGTCGCGGCCGCGGACGTCCTCGTCGATCTTGCAGGAGATCTCGCCGTCAGGAAACCGTCCCATCGAGATCTTGCCCATCGGCAGGTTGAGGTAGCGGCAGATGTCCTGAGTGAGCGGCAGGTTAGCGGGGCCGCCGAAGATTTTGAGATCGTTCATGGAGAGATCCTGCGGGCGGGGGCGGACACCGGAGCCAGCCTGTCACTGTGACGGGGAGCCGCGGGTTGTTCAAGCCGTGGCCGGTCTTGGTGCGGCCTCGGGATTCCAGGGGCTTGTATCACCCGTTTGCCCGGGCGATTCTTTGCGGCAGACGTCACTGGCTCCACACCGATTATTTCGTGCGACAGCCCTATGCCAAAGCTCCCCAATCCCGAGGCCGACCGGCTGCGTGCGGTCACGGACGATTCTCATGGCTGGCGGCGGTGGGGGCCCTATCTCTCCGACCGGGCTTGGGGCACGGTCCGGGAGGATTATTCCGCAGATGGCGATGCCTGGCGGTATCTCTCCTATGCAACGTCCCGTTCCAAGGCCTACCGCTGGGGCGAGGATGGCATCGCCGGGATCTGTGACCGGTATCAGCTGCTCTGCTTTGCACCGACCTTCTGGAATGAAAAAGATTCCCATCTCAAGGAACGGTTCTTCGGCCTCACCCCGTTCGAGGGCAACCATGGCGAAGACGTCAAGGAATACTACTTCCACGTCGACAACACCCCCACGCACTCCTTGATGAGCCTGCGGTACCGCTACCCGCAGCGGGCCTTTCCGTACGAGCAGCTGGTGGCTGAAAATCAGCGGCGGCAGGGGCAGGGGCCGGAGTACGAACTCCTCGATACGGGCGTGTTTGCCGGAGACCGCTGGTTTGACATCCTGATCGAATACGCCAAGGCGACGACCGAGGAGATCGTCATCCGGATCACGGCCACAAACCGCGGGCCAGACCCGGCCCCGCTGCAGATGCTGCCGACGCTCTGGTTTCGCAACACCTGGTCCTGGGGGCCGCAGCCGCTGCCGCAGCCCGTGATCCGCACCGTCGCCGGACCCGCCGGCACGCTCTGCCTGGAAACAGACGACAACGGCATGCTGCTCGACCCGCGGTTGCCAGACGACTGCCGGCTCGGGCGACGCTGGCTCATCGCCGCCGCCGACTCCGCCACGGTGTTGGCGACCGACAACGAGACGAATGGCACGGCCGTCTATGGCCCCGGCAACGCCAGCAACTCGCGGTTCACCAAGGACGCGTTCCACCGCTTTCTCTGCGGCGGCGAGCGGTCCGCTGTGAACCCGGCCGGCAGCGGCACGAAGGTCGGCATTCACCGCCGCTGGCTGGTGCCGCCCGGCGGCTCGGTCGCCATGCACCTGGTGCTCACCGACCGGCCACCGGCCGAGGTCGTGCCGCCATCCACCAACGGGGAATCGACTGGGGAATCGACTGATGGCCCCGCGGTCGCCGCGTTCGTTGACGGCATCATCGCCACCCGGCAACTGGAGGCCGATCGCTTCCACGAGCAGCTATCGCCGCCCGACGCCACGCCTGATGAGCGTCACGTGCAGCGGCGGGCGCTGGCGGGCCTGCTCTGGTCGAAGCAAAACTACATCTTCGATGTCGAGAAGTGGCTGAGTGGCGACAATCCGGAACTGCCGCCGCCGGCATCGCGTCGGAAGATCCGCAACCAGCACTGGCGGCATCTGAATTCCTTCCGCGTGCTTTCCATGCCCGACGCATGGGAATACCCCTGGTTTGCAGCCTGGGATCTCGCCTTCCAGTGCATCCCGTTCGCGCTGGTGGACACGCAGTTCGCCAAGGACCAGCTCTGGTTCCTGCTCTTCGAACAGTTCCAGCATCCCAATGGCCAACTGCCCGCCTACGAGTGGGAGTTCAACGACCTGAATCCCCCCGTGCACGCCTGGGCCGTCTGGCGGGTCTACAACATGGAGAACCGGCTGCACGGCCGCAAAGACCGGGCCTGGCTGGAGAGGTGCTACCACAAACTCTTGCTCAATTTCACCAGCTGGGTGAACAAGGTTGACCGCGAGGGGAACAATGTGTTCGAGGGAGGATTTCTCGGCCTCGACAACATCAGCATCTTCGACCGGAGCGAGCAGCTTGAAGATGGAGCCTCGCTCGAACAGTCCGACGCCACCGGCTGGATGGGAATGTTTTCGCTGATCATGATGCGGATGTCGCTGGAGCTGGCCAAGGAAAATCCCGTCTACGAGAGCATGGCCTCCAAGTTCCTGCAGCACTATGCCCACATCGCCTACTCGATGAAGCACATGGGCCGCCGCGACTATGCGCTCTTCGACGAAGAGGACGGCTTCTTCTACGACGTCCTGCGGCA
>CAMCQY010000089.1 GCA_945877135.1 Candidatus Kuenenia stuttgartensis | reverse complement strand
GCCGGTCCGGTGATCGCGATCGCACTGGTGCTCTGTGCCGTGTTCGTGCCGACGGCCTTCATCACCGGGATCAGCGGCGAGTTCTATCGCCAATTTGCCCTCACCATCGCGGCCAGCACCGTGATCTCGGCCTTCAATTCGTTGAGCCTCTCCCCGGCCCTGGCGGCGATCCTGTTCCGTGGCCACGAGCATGGCGACGCCGCCCGCAGCCAGCCCCTGCCCGCGGCCGGGCTGGCGCTGATCGGCGGGCTGTTCGCGATCTGGCTGTTCGAGGATCTGGCCGTGGTCCGAGCTGGACTGGCGGCCGCCGGAGTGCCGAACGAATGGTGGGTGTGGGCCGTGCGGCTGACGCTGTTTGCCGCCGGGGCTGTCGCCGGATTTGCCGCCAGCCCGCTCGTGAACCTCCTGCTGGCCAGTTTTTTCCGGCTCTTCAACCTGTTCTTCGACCTCACCACGGGGGCCTACGGTGCGATCGTCGGCCTGCTGCTGCGACTGAGCATCGTCGTGATCGCGGCCTACATCGGCCTCATGGCCCTCACCTACTACGGCTTCACCACGGTGCCGGTCGGATTCATCCCGGAGCAGGACAAGGGCTATCTCGTGGTCAATGCGATGCTCCCGGATGGCGCGAGCATCGAGCGGACGGAGCCGGTCGTCGCCCGGCTCACGGAGGCGGCCCTCGACACACCCGGCGTGGCACACGTGATCAGCGTGTCGGGCTACTCGCTCTTGACGAGCACCAATCTGCCGAACTCAGGGGGCATGTTTGTGCTGCTCGAGCCGTTTGCCCGTCGCACCATCGACCCGTCGCTGCGGGCCGGTGCGATTGCGGCGACATTGCGGAAAAAATTCGCGGTGATCGAGGAGGCCCAGGTCGTCACATTCCCAGCGCCACCGGTCGAGGGGATGGGCAACACCGGTGGCTTCAAACTGCAGGTTCGCGACCGAACGGGCAAGGGGCCGGCGGCTCTGGAGGAGTCGGTGGCGGCGCTTGCCGAGGCCGCCGCCGCCCAGCCGGGGCTGGTGGGGCTTTTTTCCGGATTCCGGTCGAGTCAGCCGCAGGTCTTCGTAGAAGTCGATCGCACCAAGGTGAAGGCCCAGGGAATCGATTTGGCCGACGTGAACCAGACGCTGCAGATCTATCTGGGTGGCGCCTACGTCAACGACTTCACCGCCTTCGGCCGTAATTGGCAGGTGACCGCCCAGGCTGAGCAGCAGTTTCGTATGCGGCAGAGCGACATCGGCCGGCTCAAAGTCCGCAACGCCGCCGGCGAGATGGTGCCCCTCTCGACTTTGGTGACGGTGAAGGAGTCGAGCGGCCCTTCGATCGTCACGCATTACAACCTCTATCCATCAGCCGAACTCTCGGGCAATACGCTTCCCGGCACGAGTTCGGGCGATGCGATCGCGATCCTCGACACGCTCGCCGGCCAGCCGCCTGCGGGTAAGGGACTGCTCCCGCCGGGCATGGACTTCGAATGGACAGAGCTTTCGTTGCAGCAGATTCTCGCCGGCAACACGGCGGCTGCCGTCTTTGTGCTCGGCACCGTGTTCGTGTTTCTCGTGCTCGCGGCGCAGTATGAGAGCTGGACGCTGCCATTCGCGATCATCCTCATCGTGCCGATGTGCCTGCTGGCGGCGATTGCCGGTCTCTGGATTGCGGGGCTCGACAACAACATCTTCACGCAGATCGGCCTCGTGGTCTTGATCGGCCTGGCGGCGAAGAATGCGATCCTGATCGTGGAGTTTGCCCGGCAGCGTGAGGCGGAGGGAGTGCCCCGCGCGGACGCCGTCTTGGAGGCGGCAAAGCTGCGGCTGCGGCCGATCCTGATGACGTCGCTGGCATTCATCCTCGGCGTCGTGCCGCTGGTACTTGGCAAGGGGGCCGGAGCGGAGATGCGGGTCGCTCTGGGGACGGCCGTCTTCTCAGGGATGCTGGGCGTGACCGTGTTCGGCATCTTCTTCACGCCCGTCTTCTATTCGGTCGTGATGTGGTTTGCCGGTCGGCCGGCAGGGTCGCGCTGATGATGTGGAAACGAGTACCATGAACAATCTTTCGTTTGCGGCCAGGCAACAGTCGGGTGTTTCGCTGCGGCAGAGCGTGCCGCGATCGTCGCACGCCGTGTGGGCGATGCGGGACGGCGACCGCGACGTGATTGAGATGCTCGAACAGTCGAACGAAGGTCGACTGCCTCACCTGACGCCCATTCGGTATGGCCGGATGCTGCGGAATCCCTTTGCGTTCTTGCGCGGCGCGCCGGCAGTGATGGCTTCCGACCTGGCTGGCACCCCCGCGACGGGCCTGACGGTGCAGGCGTGCGGTGACTGCCACCTCGTGAACTTTGGGGTGTTCGCGTCGCCTGAGCGCCGGCTGGTGTTCGACATCAACGACTTCGACGAGACGCTGCGGGCGACATGGGAGTGGGACGTCAAGCGTTTGGCGGCGAGCTTCGTGGTGGCAGCGCGGGTGAACGGGTTTCCCGAAGATCGCTGCGCCGCGGTGGCGGTGCGCAGCGTGGCCAGTTATCGCGGGCATATGCACGAGTTTGCCGAAGTGAGCCCGCTGGAGACCTGGTATTTTCACATCGACGCCGACGACCTCGTTGCCAACGCGGCCGACGAGGAATCTCGCCAGCTGGGGGAGCGGATGGCCGCCAAAGCGCGGCTGCGTGTGGGTGAGCGGCTGATCCCGAAGATCACGGAGCAGGTGGGCCAGCGCCGGCAATTCGTGGAATCGCCTCCGCTCACGACCCGCGTGCATGATGAGCAAGCGTTGCGCATCGTGCGGCGGGGCATCGTTGAATATCTGAAGACGCTGGACGATTCACGCCGATTCGTGCTGGATCGCTATAGCATGGAAGACTTCGCTGTCCGCGTGGTGGGCATCGGCAGCGTGGGCACTCGCTGTTTCGTGGCCTTGCTGGTGTGCGACGATCGCAATCCCCTCCTGCTACAGATCAAGGAGGCGCGGCCGTCGGTCCTGTCCCCCTTTGCCGGGCCATCGCCGTATGCCAACCAGGGGCAGCGGGTCGTGGCGGGGCAACGCATGATTCAAGCGACGAGTGATATTTTTCTCGGGTGGCTGCGGGCCCGCGATGGACACGACTACTACGTGCGGCAGCTGCGAGACATGAAATATTCCGTGCCGATCGACGCACTGGAGCCGTGCGGTCTGGATCGCTATGCGGATCTCTGTGGCTGGGCACTGGCGCGGGCGCATGCCCGGTCGGGCGACGCCGCTGCGATCGGCGGCTATCTGGGAGGGGGCGACCAGTTCGATCTAGCGATGGGAAAGTTCGCAGTCGCCTACGCCGATCAGACTGAGCAAGACCATGCGGCGCTCGTGCACGCAGAGCGGACCGGCCGCATCGTGGCGGACGCAGAGGCCTCCTGACCAAATGGGGTGGCCGGAGACGGCGTAATGGGGAAGACGGTCTTCCAATCGTTCTTCATGCTGACGAGCGGACGGGTCGGGTACCGGCGGCTCGTCGGGTCGCAATGCCTCTGAAGGCCGACTCGTCGTGCCGGCTCTTGCTTCAGCCCGGCGATCGAGGCCCTGGGGCGGCATCTTTGTCGGTGAAGAGAATCGCGTGGTCCTGGCTGACTCGACCAGCCGGAATGGTCGGATCCAGAGCCAAGAGACGTGTCACCATCGGGATTTTTCCAGCACCCGTCGCCAGCCAGAGAATGCCGCGTGACCGGTTGATGATCGGAAACGTCAGCGTCATTCGGCGCCTGTTCTGATAGACACCGGTCAGCGCCACATCGCGGTCGTGGCAGCCGAGCACGGGATCGTCGGGCACAAGCGACGCCGTGTGGCCGTCGGCACCAAGTCCCAGATGAATCAGATCGAGCACGGCGGGCTGGCCGGACCACCTCACGAGCATCTCCTCATAGTCCCGGGCCCCCTGCGCCGGGTCGGCCGCGGTCACCGGCATGGCGTGGATGTTTTCGGGTGGAATCGGGGCACGGCCCAGCAGACTCGCGTGGAGGTGCGTGAGGTTGCGGTCCGGATCTCCATCCGGCGCGAGCCGCTCATCCACCTGGAAGAGGTGAACGCTCGCCCACGGCAGATCCTCGATGGCGAGATCCTTGAGCATCACCCACGGCGTCTTGCCGCCGCTGACCGCCATCAGGAAACGGCCGCGGGCGGCGACGGCCGCCCGCGCTTCCGCTGCGATCAACTTCGCGGCAGCGTTGGCGACGGCAGGCTCATCGGCAAAGATTTCATACTTCATGGCTGCGGTCCGCGCTCCTGTCATATTCAAGAGAATCGATTCAGACCCAACGACCGTTTGTTGGGTCATGGCCGTAGACTACACTCTCCGGGGTCGCGTGTGATCGAGATCTCGTGACCGATTCCTTTGCGGACGAGGGGTTTGCCAAGGCGATCGATCGGTTCATTCTGGGCGATGCGACATGACTACCGACGCCAACTCCCAAGCGGCCTGGAAACAGGCCGCCGCCCGCGCCGCCGTCGACCTCGTCAGCGATGGCATGATCGTCGGTATCGGTACGGGCTCGACCGCGACCTTTGCGATTCATGCGCTTGCCAACCGGATGCAGACGGGCCTTCGGTTTCTTGGCATTCCGTCAAGCGAGCGGAGTGCCGCCTTAGCGACCTCGCTGGGAATTCCCCTGACGACGTTTGCCGACCATCCGCGGATCGATCTGACGATCGACGGCGCTGATGAGGTGGAACGCGGCACGCTGAATCTCATCAAGGGGCATGGTGGTGCGCTCCTGCGTGAGAAGATCGTCGCCGTTGCCAGCCGCCGGCTCGTGATCATCGTTGACGGTACGAAACTGGTTGACCGGCTGGGGGAACGCTCGGCGATCCCCGTGGAGGTCGTGGATTTCGGCTGGGAGGCGACGAAAGGCCGACTCGAAGCACTGGGCGCAACGGTTGATCTGCGGTGCACGCCAGACGGCGAGCCGTTCTGCACTGACGGCGGCAATAGGATCCTCGACTGCAGCTTCGGCTCGATCGCCGACCCGGCAATGCTCGAGGAAAAGATCGGCCGGATCGTCGGTGTTGTCGAGTGTGGGCTATTCGTCGGCCTCGCCGACATGGTCTTCATCGGCGACGCGACGGGCGTCACCTGCCTGGAGCGAAGTCCAGGGCCGTCGGTAGGTGCGTGATCCGAGTTTCCACGACGTGGCCGGCCCCTTTTTTTCGTAGCTACGCCTGCTGCTTGATCGCCTTCATCTCCGCCGCCTCCGGCTCGAGCGACTTGTAGAAGTCGTCGAGTGGGTAGCAGCCGCTGCGGAGGCCGTTTCGCGGCGCGGTGGTGCAGTCGCTGAAGGTGCGACAGACCGCCCCGCGGACGAGCGGCTTGCCCGCGAGCGAGTCGGCGGGAAGTTCCGGATAGGAGAGCACCATTCGACCGAGGCCCACCATGTCGATCCAGCCCTGCCGCACGGCGGCCTGGGCGGCATGCACGACGTAGTCCTGCAGATAGGTGTAGCCCGAGCCCACCATCGCGAGTCCCGGTACTGCTGCCTTGGCCTGCCGGGCCGCATCGATCTGCCGCCAGACGCCGACGAGCGGATCTTCCGGCGGCGGATAGCCATCGGAGGGCGGAAAGGCCGCGGGGCGGGTGATGTGCGGCACAGCATAAGGGCTGCCGGCGGAGAGATTCACAGCGGCCACGCCGAGGTCGCGAAGCATCGTCAGCAGTCGGATCGGCTCCGCCAGATCGATCCGAGTGGGATCACGCTCGTCGACCCCGAAGCCGCAGTCATACGGCAGCGAATCCCGAAACGGCCACGGCTCACCGTGGTCGCCCACCTTGTGCCATGGCACAGTGTCGAAGAGCGAGAGCCGCACGCCGACAAGCAGTCCTGGGCAAGCCGCGCGGACCCGCTCGACGAGGGTGACAAGCAGCCGCGTGCGGCCGGCAAAATCGCCGCCGAACCGCCCGGGCCGGCGGCGTGCAGACAGAAACTCATGGATGAGATAGCCGTGGCAGGCCTTCAGATCGACCATGTCGAAGCCGGCCGCCTCGGCATCGTGGGCCGCGGCCACGTAGGCGTCGATGAGCCGCTCCACGTCGTCATCCGACAGCATTGACGACGCATCTGTGGGATCGATGCCATGCCGGCTGTCGAGGAGCGGGTGTTGATAGGCGATCCGTGGCTGTCGGCCCGCTGCCGTCGGCTTGGAGAATCGCCCTGAATGCGTGAGCTGAAGAGCGACGATGAGGTCGTCGGTGCGGCCATGCTTTTCGCGGTGGGCCTCGCGGACGGCAGAGAGCAGCGTCGCGAAGCCGGCACGTCCGCAGGCCGACGCGCAGAGCTGGTTGGGGTTGGCGCGGCCTTCGGGTGCGACCGCCACGGCCTCGCCCCCCCAGATCAGCTTGGCACCGCTCTCGCCGAAGCGCTGCCAACGGCGGAGGAGGATGTCGGTGGGCAGGCCATCGGAGGTGGCGTCCCAGCCCTCCATCGGATGGATGCACCAGCGATTGCCTGCGCGACGGTTCCCGAGAGTGATCGGCGCGGCCAGTGGCGAACCCTCCGCAGCCGAGAGCACCGCGTCGTCGAGAGGAATCGGAGACTGCAGGGTGGTGAGATGGGCTCGCAGGTCGGTCGTCGAGCGAAATCGGGCGACGCGTGGATACCGCGGCTGTGGGCTGGTCATGGATTTGGCTGTCTCATTGTGGGTGTGGCGAACAGCCGCCAGCATACAAACCTTCACCGCGACCTGCGGCACGGGAGGCTGGGGAGCTGGCGGAATCGTGGCGTTTCACTGATAATTCATCCCATGAGCACGCTCAATAGCCTTCCGCGGCCACTCGATCCGGCGACGCTCGTTCGGCCGCGGCGGCGCATCCGGGGTATGTCCGCGATCCTGCTCCCCTTTACCGCCGACCGTCGGATCGACTGGGACGGCTTTGCGGCGCATGTCGCCCGCACGGCCACGGCTGGGATCACTCCCGCTGTCAACATGGATACCGGCTACGTGCAGCTCATCGACGACAGCACGCGGCAGCAGGCGCTCAGCATCGCTCGCAGCACGCTCGGGCCTGAGGGTGAGCTGGTGGCTGGCGCCTGTGTGGTCGACGCTCCCGGCGCGGCGTTCGACGAGTCGGCCTATGGGCGGCAGTTCGAGATGATCGCCGCCGCCGGTGGGCTGCCGGTGATCTTTCCGTCTTTTGGGCTCACGGCCGGCAGTGATGCCGACATGCTCGGCCGGTATCGACTCATCAGTCGTCGCGTGAAGTCGTTCATCGGCTTCGAGCTCTCGACCGAGTTCGTTCCAAGCGGCCGCGTGCTCGGCCTCGACGCCTATGCCGAGTTACTGCAAATCCCCAACTGCATAGGTGCGAAGCACTCGTCGCTGTCGCGCCGGCTGGAATGGGAAAGGCTCGCCCTGCGAAACCGCGTGCGGCCCGAGTTTCACGTGTTCACGGGCAACGATCTCGCGATCGACATGGTGCGGTATGGCAGCGACTGGCTGCTGGGCCTCTCGACGGCAACGCCGGAGGCGTTTGCCCAGCGTGATCGCTGGTGGGCGGAGGGCGACAGCCGATTCGACGAGCTTGACGACGCCCTGCAGTCGCTCGGTGATTTCGCCTTTCGCCGGCCGGTTCCGGCTTACAAGCACTCGATGGCGCAGGCGCTCTATCTGCGGGGCCTGATCGCTGGCGACGAGCCACACCCCGACAGTCCGCGGCGGCCCGACTCCGACCGCGCGATCATCGCCACGATTCTCGAACGGATCGACAGGGCCTGTCAGGCGGCCGCATGAGTCTCCGTCGGCGGCATGCCTTGATCACCGGAGCGGGGAGCGGACTGGGCCGGTCGCTGGCTGTGCGGCTGGCCCGTGACGGCTGGCATGTCGCGGTCTGCGATGTCGATGAGACGAGGGCCCTCGAGACCGTGTCGCTCGTCGAGGAGGCCGGTGGCACGGCCCAGGCCGAGCGGCTCGATGTGACGCTGCCTGCCGAGTGGGAGAGCCTTCGCGATCGGCTCCGCGATCAGTGGGAGCGGATCGACCTGCTCGTCAACAATGCCGGCGTGAGCGGCGCGGGTGAGGTGGGCCGCTTTCCATTGGAGGACTGGCGGTGGATTCTCGACGTGAACCTCTTCGGCGTGATCTACGGCTGCCACTGCTTTGTTGAATGGTTGGCGGAGAATCCCGACAGGCCGCACATCGTCAACACCGCCTCGATGGCCGCGGTCGTGTCGGCGCCGACGATGGGCGGCTACAGCGTCTCGAAGGCGGCGGTCGTGTCGCTCTCCGAGACGCTCTATGCGGAGCTGCTGCACCGGGGCGTGGGTGTGACGGTGCTCTGCCCAGGCTTCGTGCAGACCCGCCTGCTCGATGCCGGCCGCTGGCACCGGCCGGCGTTGAAAGCCACAGCGAAGTCCTATTTTGCGGAGGCGAGGATCACTGCCGATGACGTCGCCGAGGCCACGCTGCGGGCCATCCGCCGCCGGCAGCTCTATGTCGTGCTGCCGTTGCGGGGCCGCGTCTTCTGGCGGCTTAAGCGGCTCCTGCCGCAGTGGTTCATGACCCGCGTCGCGAGGATCGTGGGATCGTCGCGGTGATGGCCCCGGCACGCCATGCGAGACAGTGTTCCTGCGAGTTTGTATAGTTCGGCCATGAGCGACATTCCCGATCCATTCCGCGAACAACGCCGTTCGGACGGCGTTCTCGGTCTGCCGACCGACAAGGAAGTGATTCCGATGATCCTGCGGCACGAGGACGTGCGGCGGGCGGCGAAGGACTGGAAGACCTTTAGTTCCGACGCACCGTTTCGGGTGCCGATCCCGTCGGAGGAAAATGTCCGCAGCGTGCGGCAACTGCCCATCGAGATCGATCCGCCTGATCAGACCGATTACCGGAAGCTCGTGGAGCCATTTTTTCTGCGGGCCAAGCAGCCGGCGTTTGTCGCGCGGGTCGAGGAGCTCACCGATCGGCTGCTGGTCGATGCCCTGGGCCGCGACGCGATCGAGATCGTGGAAGGATTTGCGCTGCCGCTCCAGTCGAAGGCGCTCACGGTTCTGCTCGACGTGCCCGAGTCGGAGGCCGATCTCTTCATCAGCTGGGGGGTGCACGTTTTTCATGGCACGCATGGCGAGCGGCAGGGCGCGGCGCTCGAGCGGTATCTGAACGAGCAGTTCGACGGAGCGGTCGCGAATCCCGGCGATGATTTCTACGGTCTGCTCACAAAGGCGAGCTTTCACGGCCGGCCGCTCACCCGCGAGGAGATGCTCGGCTTCGCCAACCTCATGTTCGCGGGCGGCCGCGACACGGTCATCCACAGCGTGGCCTGCGTCATCGGCTACCTGGCGGAGCGTCCTGAGGCACTTGATTTCCTGCGGGCCGATCCAGACCGGATCGTGCATGCCAGCGAGGAATTCTTCCGGGCCTACATGCCGCTCACGCATATCGGCCGCGTCTGTCCGGTCGAGACCGACGTGCACGGCATGCAGGTGAAGGCCGGCGATCGGACCACGCTCTGCTGGGCCTCGGCGAACCTCGACGAGGAGGTTTTTCCGGCGGCGGACGAGGTGCGGCTCGACCGCAAGCCGAATCCGCACGTCTCCTTCGGCTTCGGCGCCCATCTCTGCCTGGGCGCGGCGCATGCCCGCACGGTGATGCGGGTGCTGCTCGGCCTGCTCTGTCGGCGGGTGAGCCGCATCGAGCTGATTTCGAAGCGAGACCGCGTTGAACATACGCCCGCCTACGATCGCCAGCTCGGCTACGAGTCGCTCGTCGTCAGGATGCACCCGCTCGAGCGTGTGTGAACAATGCTTCAGGCGGACTGGCCGAGGTGGATCACTCGTAGGTGAATTCTGCCGTGGCCACGCAGTCGCGGTCGGCACGAAGGCGGACCCAGTGTGCGGCATAGCCTGCTGGAAACGCGTGGGTGAAGGCCGTGCCTGGAGCGACTGTGAACGTGCCATACGCACGCCAGTTGCCGGTCGCGAGATAGTCGACCTCGACCGTGAACGTCACCGGCTGCATCGCATCGTGCGAGAGCGACAGCGACTTGCGGTCGAAGTTCGTCATCAGGAAAGGATCGCTCGGCGCTCCCCCCTGCACCGCCGTCGTCTTCCACGGCCCACCGTGTCCCGTCGGTTTGCCAAGCTGCCAAAGGTCGTCCGTCTTGCCGAACCAGAGGGCGGCCTTGCCGTCGGCCGAGCGAAACACACGGCCGACCCCGGGCGCGGCAAAATCGCCCGACATCACCATCAGTCCACGCCAAGTGCAGAAGTCGAGGATCGGCGTCCGATGGGCCGCGACGGGCTTCATCTTTCGATAGTCGACCGGTTCGCCCCCCTTCGGCCCGCTTGATCGCGGGATCTCGTAGAAGATGCCGTGGAAGTTGGCGAGATTCCGCTCGCTCGCCACTTCCCGCACGCCGCGAGGCCAGCCAGTTGCGAAGGGCTTGTCGAACACCGCGTCTGTTCTGGGCAGCCGCCAACGGCCTCCGTTCCCATCGGTGATGACGACCGACGCGGCATCCACGCTGAACTCCGACTGCAGTTCGAGTGTGGGGCGGATGTCGGTGACCTCTTGTGGCTCGGGCAGCGGCGTGAAGACGAGCTTCTCGTCGACCTCGTAATAACTGTCGCCGAGCACGACCTGCAGGTTTCTGTTGCCCTTCGCCGGACGGATGAGCGCGGGTTTCACGGTGCCGCCGGCGGTGTCTGCGGCAGCCGCTCGCTGTGGCACGACGCGGCCGCCGCAATGAAAATAGCCGCTCGCCGTGCAGGCCTTGTCGGCTCTCAGTCGCATCCATTCCGCCTTCATGCCGGCGTCGAAGATGTGGTGCCGGTAGCCCTTCGCAGGCACGGTGATCGTCTCGAGTTGCTGCCACTGTCCGTTCCCCTGCGCGTCGGACTCGACGGTGAATGTCACCGGCGTGTCCGCCGTGTGTGAGAGGTGTAGCACGCGGCTCTCGTAGCCTGCGACAAGGAAAGGATCGCTCGGCACGTCCTGCTCGATCACGTCGCCCACCCAGACGCCGCCCCAGCCGGCCGTCGGCCCCCAGGTGTTCAGTTCGGCGAAGTCGCCGAACCAGAGGTTCGACTGCGACTGCCCGGCGAGCGGGTTGTCCATCACGCTCGTGTCATCGGCAGCGATCACGAGCCTCCCGTTCCAGTCACAGAAGTCGGGCACATAGCGGAGGTGCGTGCAGACCGGCCGGATGCCCGCGGTGTTGGCCCGCGAGAAGGTCCGCGGGAAGTCGAACATCTGGCCGTGCATCACCATCAGGGATTTTCCGTCGCCCACCTCGCGAATGCGCGGCCACTCCGTGAACCAGCCATGCCGCGGGTCGAACGAATAGCTCCCCTTGGGCAGCCGGAACGTGGACCACGTGCCGCCGTCGAGCAGTTTCAGGATCACGCTCCGCCTGTCCCAGCCGACGGCCCAGAGCGGCGCACTGTCGTTTGGGGCACCGCGGATGCCACCGGGGCCGGTGACGTCGGTGAACTGATGCCGCTCGATGATTCGCCACTCATTGCCATCCCATTCGGCGAGCACGCCGGCGTCCTCCTCCTTCTTCGGTGGCAACGCGGCGAGATAGGTTTGTGGTGATTCCTTTCCCACAACTGCCTCACCGTTGTTGCTGATCACGACGCGGCCCTGGGCCGTGTAGCCCCCCTTGCCGTGCCAGCCTGGCACCGGCTTGGTGAATAACTTCTTTACGGCGAGCGAGTGGACGTCGACCTCGTAGACCGCTCCCTCCATGTCATAGAAGTAGACGAGATTCGCAGGGTCGGTCAGATGCCGCATCACCGCCGTCATGCGGCCGACGAGTTGGTTCTTCACGTCGCACGCCCGGACGGTGCCCTTCGCGTCGATGAAGTAGGGGCCAATGACGAGTTGCTGCGACTCCTCGTGGATCATGCGGTTGGCATGCGTTCCGCCGACGCTCTCCGGCCGCACGTCGAGGCTCATGTCCGGCCCGACAGCGTAGAGCTTGTCGCTGCTGCCCTTGGTTGAGTGCGGCGGGTAGGTGAGAAACCAGAGCCTGCCTGCCCAGGGCACGACCGCACCGATGCCACACTCCCCGTTGCTCGCGAACCCGCCTGTGCCGTTGAACGCCGCCAGATGCGGGTAGATGCCGCTGATTTCGAGCGGCGCGGCGGACGTCGCTTCGCTCTGAATGTCCCGCTGGATCGCCGTCTGGCCAACGGCCTCGATCGTGGATGCCCAGACGGCAAGGCAGATTGCGGCAGTCGTGCCGCAGGCTCGGAGACGGCGGTGGCACTGATGATCGGTCATGCGAGTGTCTCCCGTGAACAGTCGGATGTTTTTGGCTGTTCAGTAGACCCCTGCCGTCTTGATCGTGCCAGAGGGATCGGAAAGAACTGACATTCCCCCGGCGTCATCGTCGCACCGGACGAGTGACGCCGCCCTCTTGCGACGGCCCGCCCATGGCCTATCATCCGGCCATGAACATCACCATTGCAGTCCTTCCCGGCGACTACATCGGCCCCGAGGTCATGGCCGTCGCCCTCCCGATCCTCGAGGCCGTGCTCCGCAGGTCGGGCCATACGCTCGAGCACTCCACCCACGACGTCGGCGGCGCCGGCATCGACCGGCATGGCAAGGCCCTGCCAGACTCGACGCTTGCTGCCTGCCGGGCGGCTGACGCGATCCTCTTCGGCTCGGTCGGCGGGCCGAAATGGGAGAAGCTGCCGCCGCAGGAGCAGCCGGAGCGGGCGTCGCTCCTCCCGCTGCGGAAGCATTTTCGACTGTTCGCGAACGTGCGGCCGGGTCTGCTCTTGAAAAATCTTGTGGAGACCTCGCCGCTGCGGCCCGACCGTATTCCCGACGGCGTCGACATGGTCTGCATCCGCGAGCTCACCGGAGGCCTTTATTTCGGCGCGAAGTCGACGCGGGAGATCGAAGGGGGCGACATCGAGGCGATCGACACCATGGTCTACCGCCGCTCCGAGATCGAGCGGATCACCGACGTCGCCATCGCGACGGCCCGGGCCCGCCGTCGGCACATCACGCTGGTCGACAAGGCCAACGTGCTCGAGACGTCGGTCCTGTGGCGGAAGGTGGTCGGCGAGCGGATCAAGGCCACCGCCCCTGATATCACGCTGGCGACGATGTACATCGACAACGCAGCGATGCAGCTCGTGCTGCGGCCCGCGCAATTTGACGTCGTGCTCACCGAAAACATGTTCGGCGACATTCTCTCGGACGAGATGGCCGTGATCTGCGGCTCGCTCGGCATGATGGCCTCGGCGTCGCTAGGGCTCGACGAGAATCGTCACGGCAGGCCGTACGGGCTCTACGAGCCGTCCGGCGGCACGGCTCCCGACATCGCCGGGCAGGACAAGGCCAACCCTTGTGCGCAGGTGCTGTCGGCCGCGCTGATGCTCCGCCACTCATTCGGTCTCGAGGCCGAGCCGCGGGCGATCGAATCGGCGGTCGAACGGACGGTGGCAGATGGCATCCGCACTGCCGACATCGCCGGAGGCGGCCCGGCGGTGGGCACGAGGGCGATGGGCGAGGCGATCCTCGCACGGCTCTGAGCCGGCTTCGTGCATTGCCCCAGAATGCTCCCGTCTGGATTGTTCTTATGAAACTGGCGGATCAGACGCTCTGGCGACCCTATTGCCAGATGAAGACGGCGAGTGAACCGCTCCACGTGGTGGCAGCCGAGGGCGTCTGGCTGGAACTCGAGTCGGGCCAGCGAATCATCGACAGCCTCTCGTCGTGGTGGACCGTCTGCCACGGCCATCGCCACCCGCATCTGGTCGAGGCGATCGTGGAGCAGGCCCACCGGTTGCCACACGTGATGCTCGGCGGCATCGACCATCCGCAGGTCGTAAGGCTGGCGGATCGTCTCGCGCAGTGGCTGCCAGGCAGCTTGAACCACTCATTCTTCTGCGACTCTGGTTCTGTGGCGGTCGAAGTTGCGATGAAGATGGCGGCGCAGTTCTGGATGAACCGGGGCGAGACCGCGCGAAAGCGGTTTGTCTGTCTGCGGCATTCCTATCACGGCGATACAAGCGGCGCGATGAGCGTCTGCGATCCCGACGACAGCATGCACCGCCACTTTCGTGGGTTTCTGCTGGAGCAGTATCCGCAGGAACTGCCGATCGACGAGGCCGGCTGGTTGGCCTTCGCCGAGTTCCTCAGGGAGGTCGGTGGCCAGTGTGCCGGTGTCATCGTCGAGCCACTCGTGCAGTGTGCGACTGGCATGCGGTTTCATTCGCCCGACCAGTTGCGGCGGCTGGCGGATGTCACGCGGGCGGCGGGGCTCCTGTTCATCGCCGACGAGATCGGGACCGGCTTCTGGCGGACCGGCAAACGGCTCGCCTGCGACTGGGCCGGCGTCGTGCCCGATATTCTCTGCCTCGGGAAGTCGCTGACAGGGGGCACGCTGCCGATGGCGGTAACGGTGGCGACCACGGAGGTCTTCGCAGCTTTCTCCAGCGATCATCTCGACCACGCGCTGATGCACGGGCCGACCTACATGGGCAATCCACTCTGCTGTGCGGCGGCGAACGCCTCGCTCGATCTCTTTGAGCGGGAGCCTGTGGCCGAACGCGTGGCCGCGATCGAGCAGATGGCCCTCGACGGCCTCGAGCCACTCGCTGGTCTTGGGTATGTGCGGGAAGTCCGTTGTCGCGGCGGCTTTCTCGCGGTCGAAACGGAGAAGGCCTTCGATCGGAAGCAACTCGCGCCCCTGATCCTCGAACATTCGGTCTGGTTGCGGCCGATTGGCAATGTGATGTACGCCGTGCCGCCGTTCACGATCACGCCCGACGAATTGCAGCAGGTAATCGACGCGATGTCGGCTGCGGTGCGGACGAACGGTTAGGCGGTTTTCATACAAGCCCGACGCGCTAGCGAGGGAATCCGGGCCTGCGTTCTTGGTGAAGCATCGCGTTTTCCCTTGCTTGCGCTGCGGGCTTGGATGGAGCACCCCCCACGATGGCTAAAACACGTTCGGCACGAAGCGGCCGCCGCGGCAGCGCGTGAGATACTCGAGCGCCGCCACTTGCCCAGTGGCTTCAAGGGCGTCGCGGTACACGGGATCGTGAAAGCCTTCGATGTCGATGCTGCCCCGCCAACCATGGAGCCTGAGCGTGCTGATCAGATCGGTCCAGTTCGTGTCGCCGAAGCCGGGGGTGCGGTGGTGGATGTATTGCACGCCGCCTCG
>CAMCQY010000088.1 GCA_945877135.1 Candidatus Kuenenia stuttgartensis | reverse complement strand
CGTGGGGCAGCGACTTCGGCTACCAACTCATCGACGAGGACTGGACGCTCACGTTTCCACCCGCTGATCCGACGCTGGCGCAGGTGGAGAAGCGGGCGATCGAGGAATCACGTGCGCGATTGGCCTGGCTGGCGGAAGTGCGGCCGACGAAGCCTGCCAAGCCGACAACACAGTATCGCGCTGCGCCGACACGAGGTGGTGTCGTTGCCAACGGCGGGCCGAGCGTACTCGGGGATCAGTCGCGGTGGGATTGGAAGAACCAACAACAGTCGGGCGGTGCTGCCTTCGGGGGCGGATCCGGCCCGGGCGGTGGCGATGGTCTGACTGCAGGTGGCAACGGCAGTGGCAACGGCAGCCCAGGTGGTCGCGGCAGCAACGTCGCCGGCGACGCAGGCACCGTTGGTCTGCCGGGCAGTGGTGGGCCTGATGGGCCTGGTGGCGACGCCATTCTCGGCGGTGGCCCTGGCAGCAGCAGAGGTCAGCTCGGTGCTGGCGGCCAAGGTCCAGGCGGCAGCGACGCGGCCGCTGGCGGAGGTCGCTACAGCAGCGCGTCGAAGTTTGGCAGCGCGGGTGCAGCGGGCGGCGGCGCCGCTTCCGGCAGCATGGCCGCGGCTGGGACGTCCGGTTCGGATGGCAACGGTCCGGGCACTGGCGGCAGTGCCGCTGGTGCGGGCGGTTCGGCGACCGCAGGCGGCTCGGGCAGCGGCACCAACAAGAATGGCGGCGCGGCTGGCGGTGGCAGCGGGCCAGCGATGCCGGGGCTCGTGCAGTCCGGCGGCACCGCGGGCGGGCAGGCTGGCGGGGCGTCGGGAGCGTCGGCCTCGGCATCGATGGCCAAGTCTCGCGGCAAAAACTGGGCGAGCCTCGCCACGCAGGATCGCCCGATTCCGCTCACGCGTCCGATCAGGCTCGAATGCTCGCTCCATGAGTTCCGCATCCTCGACGATTCTGGTCGCCGTGTGGAAACGCGCATCCCGCTGTCCGGCGACACCGCCGAGGCGATCGATCCGCTCGTCGCGGCTGTGCATGCTCGGGTGGATCGATGGGGAATCGCCGGCGACCGGATGTATTGGAAGCCACAGCTCGTGCTATCGGAGACCACCGACGGCCGGTCGCGGCGCGAGGATCTTGAACGACTGCTCGCCGACAGCGGTCTCGACACACGGTCGAGCGACGTCCGCGACGCGATTCGGCCCCTGCCCCCTGTGGAACGCACAACTGCGGCTCTGCCTGCCCGCTGAAAACCTCGTGCCCAGCCGCTGAGAAAGTGGAGTCCGTGCGATGCCCCGTCCCAAACCTGAAGACGTCAGTTCCGCCGGTCAGGATTCGTTCCTCGACGTCGTCACGAACATCGTCGGCATCCTCATCATTCTCGTGATGCTGGTGGGCGGACGAGCGCGGAAGGTGATTCAGGATGCGATGCCTGCCCACGGCGAACGCGTGGCGGCCCTCGAGCAGGAGGTGGTCACGCTCGATCAGAAGGTCGCCCTCGCGGAGAGCGAAGTCGAAGAACTCGCGGCGCAGGGCCGCATCGTGGCGACGGCCGCTGCCTTTGCCGGCGAGGCGCGGCTGCACCTCGCCACGGCGGTGTCGGCTGCCAAGATCGAGATCGACCGCGTCAAGCAGGAGACGGACGCTGCAAAGGTAAAGGCCGCCGAGGCCGCTGCGCGGCGGAGAGAGTTGGAGACCGAGATCGAACGCTGCACGCTTGAGGCGGAGGGGCTCGCCCACCTGCCGGCGACGACGAAGGAAGTGCTGGCCTATCCGACGCCGGTCGGCCGCACTGTCAACGGTGAGGAGATTCATTTCCGTCTCGGCGAGGGGCGGATTGCGTATATCCCAATCGAAGACCTCTTCGGACTGGCGAAAGCGCAGACGCGGCGGCATTCCAACTCCATTGCCGAGATGGCGTCGCGGATCGAATCGGTCGGCCCCGTGCAGGGCTTTTCGCTCGACTACGTGATCGAGGCGAAGGTTGATCAGGCACGCGGGCAGGTGTTGATCCGGTCGCGGGAATGGGTCGTGCGGCCGGTGGGCTCGGGCAACGGCGAGACGACCGACGTCGCGCTCTCGCCCCATTCGCGGTTTCGACAGGTGCTGTCTGCCGTCACGCCTGATGCGACGGTGACGCTCTGGTGCTATCCCGACAGCTTCGACGCCTACCGCACGATCCGCGAGGAACTGCATCGGCTGGGCATTCCCACGGCCTGTCGGCCGATGCCCGAGGGTGCACCGATCGGCGGCTCCACCGAAGGCAGCAAGTCGGTCGTGCAGTAACAGTGGCTCCCGCGTTCCCGTCGGCCGGGGTTGCCCCTCGCGGAATCCTTGGTCGGGGGGCGAGGGATTCTTTGCCGGCAAAAATGAGCTTCCCGGATGCTGGAGCGATTCCCTAAGCTTGTCGCCTCCAGGGAGACCAAGCATATGAAGACTGTTTGTCGGCCGCTACTTGCGGCAGTGTCGTGGCTGCTCGTGACGGGCGGCGGGATCGGGTTCGCGCAGGTGCAGGCCGTTGATCCGCCTGCGGCGGTGCCGGCCGCCAACGCGAATCCTTTGGCCGACCTGTTCACAATGGCGTATCAGCCAAAGAACACACCGGCGGGCGCGGTCCGCCTGGCTGGGTCATCCACGCTGCAGCAGGCGGCTGCGCATTGGGCCCATGGGTTTCATCGGCTTCATCCCAACGTGGAGTGCTCGATCGAAACCGTCAGCTCCGAGGCTGGCTGGAAGTCGCTCGTCGAAGGCAAGACCGACGTCGCGCTCATGAGCCGGCCTGTGACCGATGCCGAAAAGGCGGCCTGGGAGAAGCAGAGTGCCAAGCGACTGGTTGTCGTGGTGGCGGCCTTCAGTCGTTTCGTCTGGATCGTGCACCCGTCCAATCCGATTGTGGAACTCAGGTGGTCACCCGAGACGGGCATTCTGCGGCCGGCCGCGAAGGACGCTGCAGCAACCGCCGACTCTCTGGCAGCGACCCACTGGGATCGCCTCAACGGCAATGCCGACTGGAAGGACGTGCCGATTCGCGTCCATGGTCGTGCACTCGGCTCGGGCACGCGCTGGCACATGGACCGCCTGCTCACCGGGGCCACCTCCTGCCAACTTGCAACCACCGAGCACAAGACGGAGGCTGAGTTGGTTGAGGCCATCGCCGCCGACAAGGGAGGCCTTGGGCTGGTCGGCGACGAGCATGCCCACTGGCCCGGCGTGAAGCGGTTGCCGCTGGTGATTCCGGCGAATGTCACGCCGCTGGCCGATGCCGTGGCGGGGTCGGACCGCACGCCCGATTGCCGGCCGTTGTTCTTGGCGGTGGCCGTGCCGAAGGATGGCGCCATGTCGCCGCAGTTGCGGGAAATGCTGGAGTATGTGCTCAGTTATTCGGGTCAGCTCGATGTGGCCAAGGATGGTCTGCTGCCGCTCACGCGAGGTGAGATCCACGCCCAGAAGGATCTACTCGGCTGGTCCATGGCCAGGTAATGGGGGGGCAGAGGTGATTCGTGTGTCGCCAACGTCGCCAATGCTTAGGAACAGGTTTTCACGCATGACTTTCATCAGTGTTCGTTCGCGATTCCTTGGTGCCCGATTGGTGGGTGTTCCGTCGGTCGTCTCGCTGGTGTGCCTCGCTTCGGCGACTTGGACGGTGGCCACTGGCCTGTCGCTGGCGCAGGATGTCCGCACAGACGTCCGCACAGACGTCCGCACAAGGGATCCCGGTAGTGTCGTGGTGGGGGGATTTCCTGCTCCCGTTGCTGCCCCTGTCTCGGTTGCTGCCCCTGTCTCGCGGCCAGCGCCGCAGCCGCTGGGCATCATGGCGCGAAACACGGCCACGGGCGTGGAGGTCGTCAGTGTGAATCCCGGCTCGGTGGCTCAGGCCTCGGGTCTGCAGGCGGGCGACACGATCATCAACGTGGGTGGCTATCAGGTCGGCATGGTCGGCGACCGGGTCTACGACGTGGGAGACGAGGTGGCAAAGCATGTGAATGCGGCCGGCCAGGTCCCGCTGCTGGTCCGCAACGGGCGAACCGGTGCCCTCACGGCTATTCCCGCGCAGTTCGGCACGGCATCGCGGGCCATCAACGGCGTGCTCAATGCCCCTCAGGGCTTGCAGGTGCCGCCGACCTCGGTGATTACCGTACGGCTACTCGACGTTACCGAGCCGCAGTGGCGCGACGTGGCGCTCACGCAGGGCCAGCTTCCAGTGGCACGCGGATTTCCTGTGTCGTATCGGCTCGACCCACCGGCATCCACGCCGCAGCACCGCTATGCGGTTGACGCGCGGGTGGAGGATGCAGGGCATGTGCTGTTGCAGACAGCTTCGCCCGTCACGCTCGCCTCGCTCGACCGTGAACAGAGGGTCGATCTCACACTCGCTGGACAAGCCGCACCGGCGCCAACGACCGTGGTGCCCAGTGCCCAGATCCAGCAGTGGATCCAGACCTATCTCGGCCGTCCGCCGAGGCCCTACGAGACCGAGGTCTGGCTGGCCGATCTTCAGCAGGGGAAGTCGCTGGCCGACGTGCAGGCGGGCATCCTCAGCAGTTCGGAGTACTTCGAACGGCAGCGGTCCAATCGTGACCTCTACGTGGCCGATGTGTTCCGTCAGCTGTACGGCGTGCCGCCGACGCCCGGGCAACTCGCCGATCTACAGGCCCGCTACGATCGGGCTCAGGGAGTGCGGCTGCCGTTCGTGCAGCAGTTGCAGCAGCAGCCGAGGTAGGGGCTGAAAAAGGTGTCAGGACTCATCTCTGCGAAGCACCCTGCCCGGCTGAGCCGTGCCGCCTTCGCCGGCCGGGAAATGAGTTCTGACACCTTTTCCGACATCCTCGATCGCCACCGGCGTGCCGATGCGGGCGCTGAACCGCTCGTCGGCACGGCCCTCCACGACGGCCGCCTCGATGAAGCCCTGGGAGCCGACGAGCGTCACGGCCGTGCCCGGGGCCGCCTCGCCGTAGGTCCGCACGACGGTCGTGATCTCGTGCGGGCCGACGCGGAGTCGGCCCGTGGCTGCGAGACGCGGCAGGAATGAGGCCGGGAGGTTCGTCACCAGATTGCCGAAGGCATCGATGGAGATCACTTCGCCCTGGACACCCACGGGGGTTTCCAGATGAGAGGGCCAGTGAAACGTGGCCAGCGTGTCGAGCGGTTCACCGCACGACTCCGGGGGCAGGCCGTCGAGCAGCCGGCCGGCCAGAGGTGCGAGCACGTCGCGGCCGTGGAAGGTCGCCGCCGCGTCGAGCGGCACGTCGAGCCTGCGTGCTGCCATCAGCGGCAGCCGCGCAAGCACGAGCGAGAGCACGCCGTTGTCGGGACAGAGGAATTCCTGGTGGGCTTCGGGAGTGCCCAGCCGGGACCAGACGAGGCCGCGGTCGGTGCCGACGCCGGGATCGACGACCACGATGTGGAGCGTGCCGGATGGAAACGCCGAGCAGCTTTGGCCGACGAGCCACGCGGCGGCGCGGATGTCGTGCGGCGGCACGTCGTGGGAGATGTCAACAAGCGTGAACGGAGTTGTGGCGTGCAGCAGCCGGCCCTTTAGCTCGGCCACATACCCGCTGCCGGAGCCGAAGTCGGTGGTGAGCGTGACGACGCGAGGCATGTGCCCGGAGCCCTGCTCCGATCCCGTGCGGCTGCGGCCGTCAGTCCATTCCGCGGATCAGGTCGATGCAGGTGGCCCGCACCTTCCCCGGATTGACGTTGGGGTTTTTCTTCTTCGCCTGTCCGATCAGACCGGCGGCAGCCTGCTCCTTGCCACTCTTCACGTCGGCCACAATCTTCGGGTTGGCGGCCAACAGCTCGCGGCAGAGGGCGATCACGTCGTCGTCGCTGACGGCCGAGATGCCCATGCTCGCCACCACCTCGTCTACCGGGCGGCCGCTGGTCACCATCTCAGCGAAAATCTCGCGGCCACGGCTGGTGTCGAAGTCGCCCTTCATCACGCGGCCGATCAGGTCGGCCAGGCCCGCCGGCCGGATCGGGAAAGCGGCAACGGTGCCGTTGGTCTCGTTGAGAATGCGGAGCACGTCCTGCTGCATCCAGTTGCTCGCTACCTTACCCTCGCCCACGCGGGTGGCAAGATCCTCGAAGTAGTCCACGAGTTCGCGGCCCTGATTCACGAGCACGTCGGCATCGTAGGGGGAAATCGTCCACTTCGACGCGAGCGTCTTGCGGAGCGACACGGGCGGTTCGCCCATCCCATTACGGATCGAAGCGATCTGCTCGGCTGTGACCGTCACCGGCACAAGGTCGGGCTCGGGGAAGTAGCGGTAGTCGCTCGACTCCTCCTTGTGACGCTGGGCCCGCGTGATGCCGGCCGGATCGTCCCAGCCGCGGGTCTGCTTCGGCGTCTTACCCATCTCGGCCTTTGTCGCCTGCCAATCCTCCCACTGCCGAGCAGCCTCGTAGACCAGGGCCCGCTCGACCGAGCGAAAACTGTTCATGTTCTTGATTTCAACGATCGGCGTCTTGGCGATCCGGCCGTCGGGCTGCGGTATATGCAAATTCACGTTGGCGTCGACGCGGAGGCTCCCCTCCTGCATGTTGCAGTCGCTCACGCCGAGATAGACAAGCAAGAGTTTCAGTTCGTTGAGCCAGGCCCTCGCCTCCTGCGGGCTTCGCAGGTCGGGCTGCGTGACAATTTCACACAGCGGCGTGCCGGCGCGGTTGAGATCGATGCGGGTATCGCCTGTGCCGGCGGCCTCGTCGTGCATGCTCTTGCCGGCGTCCTCTTCGAGGTGCACGCGGATAATGCCCACGCGACGCGGCTCGAAGGCCCCCTTCGGATCGACCACCTCGAGCGTACCGTCGCTCGAAAACGGCAGGTCGAACTGGCTGATCTGATAGCCCTTGGGCAGGTCTGGATAGAAGTAGTTCTTGCGGTCCCACTTCGTGAAAGGGGCAATCGTGCACTCGAGCGCGAGTGCCGCTCGCAGGGCCAGGTCGAAGGCCTGTCGGTTCATCACTGGCAGCGAGCCCGGCAGGCCCAGACAGGTCGGGCAGACCTGCGTATTGGGTGCACCGCCAAACTTTGTTGAGCAGCCGCAGAAGAGCTTTGTGCGCGTCATCAACTGCACGTGCACTTCCAGGCCGATGATCGTCGTGTAGGGTGCGGAGTTGCTCATGCCTTCACCTCCCCCGTGGTCTTGGGGCGGCGGCGGTGCCAGTCGGTGAGTCGCTGGAAGCGGTCGGCCGCTTGAAGCAGGAGCGGCTCGGCCAGCGGCGGCGCCTGCAGTTGGAAGCCGATCGGCAGGCCCGACTTCGTGAAGCCGCACGGGAATGAGATGCCCCCCACACCGGCCAGATTCGTACCCACCGTGTAGAGGTCGACGAGATACATCGCCAGCGGGTCGTCCGTCTTCTCGCCGAGTTTGAAGGCGGGCGTGGCCGAAACAGGGCCGCCGATGAGGTCAACCGACTGGAAGGCGTCGAGGTAGTCCTGCCGGATCAGACGCCTCACCCGCAAGGCCTTCGCGTAGTAGGCGTCGTAATAGCCAGCCGAGAGGGCGTAGGTGCCGAGCATGATCCGTCGCTTCACCTCCGGGCCAAATCCTTCGGCGCGGCTGCGGCAATACATTTCGACGAGCGGTGATTCGAAGCCGTCAGCTTGTTGGCTGGGCTCGGCCCGGTGTCCCTTCCCGGGCTCGGCCCGGTGTCCATAGTGAGCTCCGTCATAGCGGGCGAGATTGCTCGACGCTTCGCAGGGCGCGATCAGATAGTAGGTGGGGATGCCATACTTGGCGTGCGGCAGTTTCACGTCGTGGACGGTCGCTCCGGCCGCCTTCAGCACCGCAAACGCCTCATCGACGCCCTTTGCCACTTCGGGATCGAGGCCCTCTGCGTAGTGCTCGGGCACGCGGCCGATCCGCACGCCGGCCAGCGGCTTGTCGAGCAGGTCGGTATACCGCGGCACATCGACCGCCAGCGAGGTGGAGTCGCCCGGATCGTGCCCGGCGATCGTCTCCATGATCAGGGCACAGTCGGCGGCGCTGCGGGCCATCGGGCCGATCTGGTCGAGGCTCGACGCGAAGGCGACCAGGCCACGGCGGCTCACGCGGCCGTAGGTCGGCTTCAGCCCGGTGATGCCGCAGAGGCCGGCGGGTTGCCGGATCGAGCCACCGGTGTCGGAGCCGATCGCGACGGGGGCCATGTCGCCCGCCACGCAGGCTGCCGAGCCGCCGCTCGAACCGCCTGGGGCCCGCGACAGGTCCCACGGGTTGCGAACCGGACCGAACGCGGAATTCTCGTTCGAGCCGCCCATGGCGAACTCGTCCATGTTGGTCTTGCCCACGAATACAGCGTCGGCATTTCGCAGCCGGGCGACCACGTCGGCGTCATAGGGTGGCCGAAACCCTTGCAGCATCTTCGACGCGCAGGTGGTTGGCATGTCGGTCGTGCAGAGTACGTCCTTGAGCGCCACCGGCAGACCAGCGAGGGCTCCCAACGGCTTGCCCGCCTTCCTTCGGGCGTCGATGTCGGCCGCCCGCGTCAGGGCTCCATCGCGATCAACCGCGAGGAAGGCGTTGATCGTGCCATTGGTGGCCTCGATCCGGTCGAGAAAGGCCGTCGTGCACTGTACGGCCGTGATGTCGCCCTGCCGCAGGGCGGCGACCAGATCAACGGCCGACATTTCGATGGGTTGCATGATGCTCGTGCAGCGAAGCGGAGGAAACGATTTCGGAAAACACGGACGAACGTGCGACGGGCGGAGCAGTGAGCGGCTAAGCCGCTCCCGAGTCGCCCAGCACGGCCGGCACGAGGAAGCATTCGCCGTCGTGCCGCGGCGCCGACTGCAGTGCCTCGGCCGTGGAGAGCGAGGCGGCCGGAACGTCGTCACGGAACACGTTTTGAGTATCGAGCGGGTGCGCCAATGGCGCCACGTCGGACGTCTCGAGTTCGCCGAGCATCGACACGAAGCCGACGATCTTCGACAGTTCGCCGGTCATTCGCTCAAGGTCCGATTCAGAGAGGGCAAGCCGCGCGAGCAGGGCGACCTTTGCGACATCCTTCGCCGTCAGCGGCTGCGGTGGAGTGGTCACGCGTGCGCTCGGTTCTTTCGCAGTCTCGTGGATCGTGGCTCGGAGTGGTCGCCAAGGCCCGGCAGCACGGCAAGCGTGCGGCCTGCAGCCTCAAGCCTTGCTGGATCAGGGACGTGCCCGCGGACCCGACGGCACCGCTTCCTCGGCACTGGGCTTTGCCTTCTCGACGGTCGGCAGACGGAAGGGCTTCTGCCGGACGAGTTTCGAAACCTTGCCGCCCTTGATGCACTGCGTGCAGACCAGCATGCTGGTGTTGGTGCCGGCGAGCGTGACACGGAGACGCTGCAGGTTCGGCTTGAACTTCCGGCGGGTAATGCCCGTGACCTTCGTGCCGACGCCGCCGAGGTACTTCGCCTTACCGCGAATGGTGACCTGATTGCCGACCGAAAAACCCTTGCCGCAGACCTGACAGGAACGTGCCACGGGAACAACTCGCTGAAAGAAGGGGAGACGTATGGAAGCGAAGGTCAAAGAATAGCCATTTGGCCGTTTTTCGCAAGATGAGCCGATGAAATGGTTATCGCGTCACGAGTCCAAGCACTTCCTCGTGAACCAGCCCGTTGGTGGCGACTCCGTCGCCGGAGTCGATTCGTGGCCGGCCCTCCCAGTCGGAGAACCGCCCGCCCGCCTCGGTGACGACCGTTTCCACTGCAGCGGCGTCCCAGGCATTCATGATCGGGTCGATCATCACCTCGGCCCGGCCCGTGGCAACCAAAAGATAGCCGTATCCGTCACCCCAGGTCCGGTTGAGCAGGCAGGCCTCCTCGAGCCGACGACGGGCTTCCTGTCCACGAGGAACACCATCGGGTCGGCGACGAAAGGATGTGAAGTCGCTGGTGCAAAGGAGCGACTCGGCGAGCCGGCTGCGGTGTGAGACGCGGGCCTTCACCGGTTCGGCCCCACCGGCCACGTGCCAGGCGCCGCCGCCCGCACCGGCATAGACCAGTTCATCGAGCGCCGGGATCGCGATCACGCCGACCACTCCCCTGCCCTCGTACCGACAGCCCACCAGCATCGCGTAGAGCGGCACGCCCCGGATGAACGACTTCGTGCCATCGATCGGATCGACCACCCATTCGAAGCCCGACGTGCCGGCCGAGACGCCGGTCTCCTCACCAAGAAATGCGTCATGCGGAAAGGCGGCCAGCAGGTGGCTGCGGAGCTGAGCCTCGGCGGCGCGGTCGGCCTCCGTGACCGGTGAGCGGTCGTCCTTCTCGATGACGTCGAGATCGGCGGCGTTGAACCAACGCAACGTTGTCGGCGCGGCCCGGCGCACCGCGGCGAGGGCCGTCTCGAGCCGCGTCGATACGTCGCCGGCAAGCCGTGGATGGAGCGGCGTGCTGGTCATGGTGCAGGCTCTCCGTCAACGGCCGGCAGCGGCCGCAGCGACAAAAGCAGCATCAGGCCGGCCCCGATCACGAGCCACGAATCGGCAAGGTTGAAGATCGGCCAGTCGATGATCCCGTCGAGTTTGAAATGGATCCAATCGCGAACCGCCAGCACCGCTTCGCCCTGCCGCTCGGGCGGCGCATGCCAGCGAAGACCTGGCAGCCCGAGCCTGTCGTAGAGATTGCCGATGATGCCGCCGGTGATCAGGGCGAGGGCCACGAGGAGCCAGCGGTCGCTCCGCGTGGCCGGCCGCGACATCATCCAGAGGATGCCACCAATGGCACAGAGCGAGACGGCGGCGAATACAACGCCGAGGCCTTGGCCCATGCCGAAGAGGGCCCCTTCGTTGAGATTGGTTTCGAGCGACAGCATGCCTGGCACCAGCACGATGCCAGGTTTTTCGCCGGGCATGCCGAGCCGCGCAAAGATCGATGCCTTCGTAGCCAGATCGACGACCGCGGAGAGTGCCGCGAGGATGACAAATGGAAACCAGCCGCGGTGGTGTGGCATGCGAACCGTTGGCCCGTCAGCGAGGCTGCCGCGGCCGACCGGCCGAGCTGCCGAACCCGCCGTTCTCCAGTTTCTCCGCGCAGCGGATGCAGGTAGGGGCGAAGGGAATCGCCTCCAGCCGCTTCTTGGCGATCACGCCGCCACACTCCTCGCAGGTGCCGAAACGCCGCGTGCGGATTCTCTCGAGAGCCTGCTCGACAAGGTCGAGCGTGTCTTCCTCGGTTGCCATCAGCGTGAGCGTGAACTCCTGCTCGTAGGCGTCGGAGCCGATATCGGCCATGTGGATCGGCATGCTGGAAAGATCGCCGCTCGACTCCGACCGGGTTTTCCGCAGGGCTGCGTCGGCCATCGTCGTGACATCGCCCCGCAGCCGGGCTCGCATGGCCTGGAGCGTCGCCTTAAACGCCTTAGTTTCCGTCGACTTCATGAGGTTTACCCCGCTGTCTCCACCTTGGAGCCGTCCTGTGCCGCCTGTAGCCGGAACCGGCCTCCCGCTCAACCAAGCTGTTGAGACTAACTCACGACGCTTCAGGCTGTCAAACTGGCAGGTTTTCGCGGCGGTGTTATCCTAACCCCTGCAGCATCCGCGGTCTCAAAAAACGCTTGCTGGTCGGAAAACCTTGACCTAGGCTTTGGGGCGTCGGCCGCTGGTGGACCTCTGCCGATCCGCCGAGAAAAGTCTTCCCACAGCCGCCGGCATGCCCATGCCGACAATGAGCCTAAGAGTGTTGTTTTCGTAGCCTTCTTGTTTGCCGGAGTTTTCCGCCGTGGCCGTCGCATCTCGCACCGATCTCGCGTTCCAGCAGTGCATCTCGCCTGCCTGCGGCGCCACGTTTTCGGTTGACGAGGTGCTGACCTCCTGCCCTTCCTGCGGCAACCTTCTCGACGTGGAATATGACTGGGAGCGGATCCGCCCACCCACGTCGTTCGAGGTGTTCGAGCGGAAGTGGATGCGGCGGAGCGACCCGCTCGCCTACAGCGGCGTCTGGCGGTTTCATGAACTGCTCCCCTACGCGCCCCGGGAATCGGTGGTGACGATCGGCGAGGGACAGACACTCCTTGCCGCATCCGATGGCGTGGGTAGCTACATCGGCATGAATCCAGGCCGACTGTTCCTCGAATACGAAGGCCTGAACCCCTCGGGCTCCTTCAAAGACAACGGCATGTCGGCAGCCTTCACGCACGCCCGCATGATCGGGGCCCGTCGCGCCGCGTGTGCATCAACGGGCAACACGAGCGCGTCGCTGGCCGTCTACTGCGCCGTCACTCGCCTCATGCGGGGGATCATCTTCATCGGCTCGGGGAAAATATCCTACGGCAAGCTCTCGCAGGCGCTCGACTACGGCGCGCTGACGATCCAGATCGCGGGCGACTTCGACGACGCCATGGCCCGCGTCAAGGAAGTGGCCGGCAAGCTCGGCATCTATCTGGTCAACAGCGTCAACCCGTTCCGGCTCGAAGGCCAGAAGACGATCATGTATCGGGTGCTCGAGTCGATGGGGTGGGAGGTGCCCGATTGGATCGTGGTGCCCGGCGGCAACCTCGGCAACTCGAGCGCCTTCGGCAAGGCCTTCGCCGAACTTCGCAAGCTCGGCCTCATCGACCGCGTGCCTCGCCTGGCCGTGATCAATGCCGCCGGTGCCAACACGCTCTACGAGCTCTACCACAATCGGGGACTCCGCTGGGAAGGTGGCCGGGCCGACCTCTCGCCGGCCTGCCATTACTACGACGAGCTCGACCGCGACAAGAAACGGGCCGACACGATCGCCAGTGCCATTGAGATCAACCGGCCCGTTAATCTCAACAAGTGCCTGCGGGCGCTCGAGGTCTGCGATGGCGTTGTCCGCGAGGTGACGGAGCAGGAGATTCTCGACGCCAAGGCCCAGGTGGGCGCCGGTGGGCTTGGCTGCGAGCCGGCGAGTGCCGCGAGTGTCGCGGGCGCGAAGCAGCTCGTGGCCGAAGGCGTGATCGGCCGCGACGAGCGGGTCGTCTGTATCCTCACGGGGCACCAGCTCAAGGATCCGACGGCGACGGTGGCCTACCACACCACCGACCAAAAGCTCTTCAACGAGGTGCTCGGCAGCCGGGGCGTGAGCCGTGCGAGCTTCGCCAACCGCGCCGTGAGCGTGAGCAACCGTCTCGACGAGATCGTTCAGGCGATCGATCTTTACGGTTGATCGGCCTCCGAACTCCCTCGATCTGTGCCTCGGGCTTCAAGAGCACGCACCAGGCACATGCGGCTCGATGGTGGCGACCGTTCGGCGGGCGATCTCGCGGGCGGAGATGGCGTCTTCCTGCGTGTAAAACCCTGAGGGTGTGAGGTCTTCCGCGCCGTAGAAGGCGAGTTCGCGGTCGCGGCGGAGCGTCCGAGAGCCTGCCGCAAGCGTGTCGAGATCCTGCTGGATCATCGCGGGAAATCGCGGCCTTTCGGCCATCAGAACGTCGGACACATCATGGATTCTCGGTGGCTCGATTCCGACCGCGCGCAGGAGCCCTTTCAGAGCAAGTTCCACGACCTCCTGCGACTCCCGCACGACGTCGGCCCAACTCTGTTCGTCGAAGAGCGCGTCGACCGCGGCCAGCCGGGCCTTCGCCCTGCGGACGTAATCGGCAGACAGTTCACGACTTCGCATCGCGGCACTCGTGAATCCAATAGGGCTGTCCTTGAGCCATCCGGCGGACGAGTTCCCCGGCTGCAATTCGGCTGCGGATATCGATGAGCCGCCGCGACACGGTGAGGTCACGGTCATACAGCACGATCCCGCCCACGGCGGCCTCGGCCCAGGTGCCCGACACGGGGTCGCCGGCTTCCGGAAGATGCACGAAATGGAGATCGACCTCGCGGCCCTCCCAATCCGGCACGACGCCCTCCCACTCCTGGTAGAGGGGCCGCGTGATCGGCACCCGGCCTGCGAGCACCACCAGGAGATCGACATCCGAACTGGCAGCGAGTTCGCCGCGTGCGAACGATCCGTAGGCGACGACTCCCACCAGATCCGCCTCCTGATGCGAGCGGATGGCAAGGATGACTCTCGAGGCTGGCTCGAGGCCGCCGCAACCGGGCGCGGCGAGCACGCGGCCGCACCAGTCGTTGAGCGAGGTGCCTGCAGACGCCGCCTCGGTTCGCAATGCTTTATGGAGTTGCGGATCGAGCCGCAGCACGAACGTGCCCGAGGCAGGCGCCTTCGCCCCCTTTCGCCGCCCCCGCTGCCTCGATGTGATACTGTTTCGCATTGAATCATGATACCATGATCGATGGGCGTTCGCCCAACGGCACTTTCGTAGGGAGTCATTGGATGACACGGCAACCGACCAGCGCGGTGGCGTTGCGTGGACTGCCCCGCTGTTCTGCCGCGGTTGCCTGGGTGCTGCTCGACTGGGCTGCGAGCGCCTTCTCGACGGTGCTGATCACGCTTGTCGTGGCCTACGTCGAGCGGGTGGTGTTTGCCGACAAGGCATGGGGCCTGTCGGGCGGCGTGGTCTGGGCGTGGACGATGGCGGCGGCGATGCTCGCGTCAGCCGTGGCCGCTCCCTTCCTGTCGGCATGGGCCGATCGGAAGCAACGACACAAGACGGCCCTGATGGCCAGCGTTGTGGCCGGCAGCATCGGTCTTCTCGCGCTCGGCGCCGTACCGTCGACAGCCCACGCTGCAGTGGTCGCTGGCATCGTCGTCGCCTCCGTCGGCTTCGACATGGCGGCCATCTTCACTGGCAGCCTGCTGCCGCGGATCGCCTCGGGCCGGGAGGCCGACCAACTCTCCGCCGGTGGCTTCGCGGCGGGGTATGCCGGGGGAGCCATTGCTCTGGTGATCGCCACGGCGATTGTTGGGGCGCACGAACGGCTGGGGCTGACCACGCCAGGGTCCTTGCGAGTCGCCTTTGTCTTCATCGGCTGCTGGTGGCTACTGTTTTCGCTCCCGGCCGCCTTTGCCCGCTTTGGCACCGACGGTCGGACGGATCCCGGTGACCAGGAAGTGCATGCCGGTTCGTCGGCCGGCGAACTCCTCGCTTTTGCGCGGTCGCTGGCTGGATGGACATCTGACGGCGTCGAGCACGGCGGGGCCGACGAGAGTGGACGCTCGTTCGGCCGGGTACTGCTGGGATGCGTGCTGGTGCTGGGCGCGGTGCAGACCGCGATCGCACAGTTTTCGAGCGTCGCTCTGGAAGAGTTCCACCTCGACGGGCCGGCGCTGGTGCGGCTGGTGTTGCTGGTGCAGGCGGTGGCACTGCCCGGGGCGCTCTTCATCGGCTGGCTGTCCACGCGGTGGAGCCGTCACGGAGCTCTGGCCGTCTGCCTGGTCGGCTGGATCGCAGTGCTCACGCTGGCAACGCTCGTTCGGACTCCCGTCCAACTCCACTGGCTGGCGGCACTCTTGGCACTCGTGCTCGGCGGTGTGCAGAGTGTGATCCGTGCGACGGTGGCCGGGCTGGCGCCCAGAGGCCGCTTCGGGGCCACCTTCGGCTTGATGCAGGTCGGCACCAAACTCTCGGGTTTCGTGGCCAGCCTGGTGTTTGGGGCGGTGCTTGCGATGTCGGGACATCCGCGGGCCGGGCTCATCACGTTGCTCGCGCAGATCGCCGCCGGTTGGTGGTTTCTCAAGCGGCAACGGTAACGCCACTCGCCCGCTACAGGAGCTCGCTTGCCAGATCGGCGAGCGCCGAGCGCTCTCCTTTCTCGAGCGTCACGTGGGCGTAAAGCGGCTGGCCCATCATGCGATGGATCAGGTAGCTCAGGCCGTTGGAGAGGGCGTCGAGATAGGGCTGGTCGATCTGGGCCACGTCGCCGGTGAAGACGATCTTCGTCCCCTCGCCGGCCCGCGTGATGATCGTCTTCACCTCGTGGGGCGTGAGGTTCTGCGCCTCGTCGATGATGAAGAACATCCGCTGCAGGGAGCGGCCGCGGATGTAGGCCAGCGGCGTGATCATCAGCTTCTCCGACTCACGCATCTCCAGGATTTTGTGGGCGGCCTGCGAGTCTTCGCCGCACTGGTGGCGGATGACCGTGAGGTTGTCGTAGAGCGGCTGCATGTAGGGATCGAGCTTGTCGCCGATGTCGCCTGGGAGAAATCCGAGATCGCGATTGGACAGCGGC
>CAMCQY010000087.1 GCA_945877135.1 Candidatus Kuenenia stuttgartensis | reverse complement strand
CCCATGTGCACGAAGATCGTGCGGCGGGCATTCACTCGGGCCGCCACGGCGAGAGATTCTGCAAGCGAGTAATGCGTCGGGTGCGACGTGGGCCGGAGGCAGTCGAGAATAAGCGTGTCGACACCCTCGAGCAGCGGCCAGCTCTCGTCGGGGATGCCGTTCGTGTCGGTGCAGTAGGCGAGGTTGCCAAAGCGGAAGCCGAGCACGTCAAACGGCCCGTGCTTCAATCGCAGCGGCACGATCCGCTGCCCGAGCAGCTCGAACGGCTCCAGTCCGATCCGCTCGAACACCACCTTGGGCACGCCGCCACCTGCAGGCGGCCCCGCCGCGAAAGCGTAGTCAAAGGCAGTGCGAATCCGCCGCTCGACACGCTCCTCGCAGGAGAGTTGGAGCGAGCGGCCCAGCGCAAAGCAGATCGGTCGAATATCGTCGAGTCCGTAGACGTGGTCCACATGATCGTGCGTGTAGAGCACGGCATCGACCCGCTGGATGCGTTCGCGAAGCAGCTGCGTGCGGAGGTCGGGCGTGGTATCGACCAACAGAGTCCCTTCTGGCAGCCCGAGGATGACGCTCGTCCGCGTGCGGCTATCGCGGGGATCGCTGCTCTGACAGGTGGGGCATGCACAGCCGACGACTGGCACCCCGATACTTGTGCCGGTGCCGAGGAAGAGCAACTGCCCGGAAACGTCGCGAAACATCCCCGGCGTGGTGGTCGTCAACGGCATGGAACCAGCTCTGCGAGGCGGAGAACACGCCATTTCCACGGCGTACCAAAGAGCAATATGACTACTTTTTTCGGTGCGCCCAGCACCGGCTGGCCTGCGGGTCGCCTTGACCCATGCGGCAGGAGACCGCGACAATCGACCGAAAGGACTTTCTCTCATTATGCAACAGCTCGAACGCCTCTGGGATGGATTCTCGAACGTCGCCGCCGGTGCCGGTTCCCGGCTGGAACGGTTCATTACCGGGCTGTTCGGCTCATCCAATGCGCGGTACCTGCGACGCCTGGAACCCCGGATCGAGGCGATCAACTCGCTGGAGCCCAAATACCAGGCCATGTCCGACGCCGAGCTTCGCGGCCAGACCGCCGATTTTCGGCGACGCTTGGCCGGTGGCGAGACCCTCGACGACATCCTCGTGGAGGCCTTTGCAGTCTGCCGCGAGGGGGGCCGTCGGTTCCTCGGCATGCGGCACTATGACGTGCAACTCATCGGCGGCATGGTGCTCCATTCGGGGGCCATCGCCGAGATGATCACCGGCGAGGGCAAGACGCTCGTCGCCACCCTGCCGGCCTATCTCAATGCCCTCGAGGGCAGCGGCGTGCACGTCGTCACCGTCAACGACTACCTGGCCCGCCGCGACATGGAATGGATGGGTCCGCTCTACATCGGGCTCGGCCTCACGGTGGGCGCGATCCAGTCGGGCATGGACTCCGGGGAGCGGCAGGAGTCGTATGCCCGCGACATCACCTACGGCACCAACAACGAATTTGGCTTCGACTATCTCCGCGACAACATGCGGATGGCCGCCCGCGGCGACGACCGCTTCCCCAAGCACATGCAGCAGAGCCAGGGGCCGCTCACCTTCGCGATTGTTGACGAGGTGGACAACATCCTCATCGACGAGGCACGCACGCCGCTGATCATCTCCGGCCCCGCCCACGACGACGTCACGAAATACACCAAGGCCGATCAGATCGCTCGTCAGCTGGTGGCTGACCGCCACTTCGAGGTCAAGGAGAAGGAACACACCGTGTCCCTCACCGAGGAGGGCGTGCGGACGGCCGAGAAACTCGCCGGCGTGGAGAGCTTCTATACCGCGGGCAACATGGAGTGGCCCCACCTCATCGACAACTCGCTCAAGGCCCACCATCTCTACAAGCGCGACGTCAACTACGTCGTGCAGAACGGCGAGGTGGTGATCGTTGACGAGTTCACCGGCCGCCTCATGCCGGGGCGGCAGTGGTCCGACGGCCTGCACCAGTCGGTCGAGGCGAAGGAGGGAGTGAAGGTGAAGGAGGAGTCGCAGACCCTCGCCACCGTCACGCTGCAGAACTTCTTCAAGCTCTACAAGAAGGTGGGCGGCATGACCGGCACCGCCATGACCGAGGCGAACGAGTTCTGGAAGATCTACAAGCTCGACGTGATCGCCATCCCGTCCAACCGTGGTATGAAGCGACTCAACCATCCCGACGTCATCTACCGCACCGAGCGCGAAAAATGGGTCGCCGTGGCCGACGAGGTGGAGCGGATCAACCGCTGGGACACGCTGGCCATGACCGACGGCACATGGAAGATCGGCACGATCCTCAAGACGGCCGACGGACAGCACGAGTTCCAGCCGAAAGGCGAGCGGACGACCGAGATGGTGCCAGTCGCCAAGGTGAAGGAGGTCCAGAAGAAGGGCCTGCCCGTGCTTGTCGGCACCGTCTCCATCGAGAAGAGCGAACGGCTCTCCGATCTGCTCGAGAAGCGGGGCGTGGACCATCAGGTGCTCAACGCCAAGCAGCACAAACGCGAGGCCGAGATCATCTCGCAAGCGGGGAGACTCGGCGCCGTCACGATCGCCACCAATATGGCCGGCCGTGGCACCGACATCATCCTCGGGGGCAATCCCGACACCCTCGCGTGGGCGAAGCTTCAGGACACCTATGCGACGCGCCTCGACGTGCCCAAGGAGGAGTGGGACGCACTGGTCGCCGAAATCTCGGCCCACCACAAAATGAAGGAAGAGGGTGCGGTCGTCCGCGACATGGGCGGCCTGCAGATCGTGGGCACCGAACGGCACGAGGCCCGCCGGATCGACCTGCAGCTCCGCGGCCGCTGCGGACGCCAGGGCGACCCGGGCTCGAGCCGGTTCTTCCTCTCGCTCGAGGACGACCTGATGCGGATCTTCGCCGGCGAGTGGGTGAAGAACGTGCTCACCAGGCTCGGCATGCAAGATGGCGAAGCGATCGAGAGCAGGATGGTGACCCGCCGGGTCGAGGCCGCACAGAAGAAGGTCGAGGAGCGGAACTTCGAGGTCCGCAAGAACCTGCTCGAATACGACGAGGTGATGGACGAGCAGCGGAAGCGGGTCTACGGCTTCCGTCAGCGGATTCTGGACGGCGAGCCCTGCCGGGAGATCATCCTCGACATGGTCGATCGGCAGATCGAGCAGAACATCGGCACGTTCCTCGACCGAGACTACGGGCCGCAGACCTACGCCTCCTGGGCGTCGGGCCAGCTCTCCTGCGAACTCGACGGCAACGACTTCCGCGGCATGTCGCCGGAGGAGGCGGAGCGCCGGGCGGTGGATGAGGCGGTGCGGCAGTCGGAGGCACAGATCTTCGAGGCGGTCGAGGAAAACCTCCCCACCGGCGAGGATGAGGATGAGTGGAACTGGTCGGCGCTCGCCTCGTTCGCCAACACGCGGTGGAAGCTCTCCGTCAACGACCGTGATCTGAAGCGGGTCGGCCGCGACGGCGTCGCCGAATTTCTGCAGGAGCGGGCTCAGGAGGCGATCCACCGGATCGACCTCTCCGAGGGAGCGAAGTTTCTCGACTCCGACTTCGGCTTGCGAAGCGCCTGTGGCTGGACAGAGTGGCGGTTTGGTGTCGGACTCGATGCTCAGGAACTCGCCGCGGTCGAGAAAAATGGCCACGACGTTCAGGCCTTCAAGCAGCTCGTCAGCCGCAAGGCCCGCGAGGTCTACGGCCGCCGCGAGATCGAATACCCGGTGCTCGTGGGGCTGTCCCACTTCTCAGGCCGCCTGCCCGACGGCAGCCGGGGCCTCGACCGCGAGGGACTGCTCGCCTGGGCGCAGGAGCGGTTCGACCCGTCCCTCACGGCAGCTGATCTTGCGTCATCGAATCTCGACGAATTGAAGACGGTGCTCGCGACGGCGGCGCGGCGGCGGAACGCCCAGCCCGACGATTCCCGCGACGAGATGAAGCGGATGGAGCGGTCGGTGCTTCTGCAGATTCTCGACAACGCCTGGAAGGATCACCTGCTGGCGATGGACCACCTGCGGGCGAGCGTGGGCCTCCGTGGCTATGCTCAGGTCGACCCGAAGGTGGAATACAAACGCGAAGGGATGCGGACCTTCGATCTGATGTGGAAGGGGATCGACGAGCGGGTCACCGACATCGTCTACCGGATCGAGCAGGTCGAAGACGACGAACTGCGGAGCACCTGGAAGGAGACGGCCGCCATCCATGCGGAGGCCTCCTCGGCCACGCTGCCGGAGCCGGGCCAGCCGGCCGGCGGTCAGCCTGAAGCGGCCGGTGACTCACGGGGCGGTGTGCAGGCGGTGGATCCAATCCGCAACCTCGGCCAGAAGGTCGGCCGCAATGATCCTTGCCCGTGTGGCAGCGGCAAGAAGTTCAAGAACTGCTGCGGCAAGTCGAGTGGCGTCGCCGCGGGGTGAGTGTGGCCTGGCTCCCGGTTACGGCGCAACCTGTTGCAGCGGCAACAGATACCGCCAAGGTCCCAGCCTGACGCAGCGGACAACCGACTCTACCCGATACCCTGCCTTCGCATAGGACCGGAGGTGAGCAACGTTCCACGGAAACGTCAGCAGGAGCGCGTCCACACAGGCCTCGTCACGCAGGTGCCGCAGCCATGCCACACTGAGCGCCGAGGCAATGCCCATGCCGCGCACCTCCGGCGACGTATAGGCATCGAACTGATAGAACTCGCCTGGTGCCAAGGGGAGGTCGCGGCCAAGCGACCGCACCGTATTCATTCTCGCATTCGATCCCCAGATCGCCCCGACGATCCGGTCCGCGTGTCGGGCCACGAGGCAGCAATCCCCCTTCAGGAGCAGCTGAGTCACGTCATGACCACTCGCATCTGGGCGGAACGCGAGATAGTCCTGCACCTCCTCGAGTATCAACCAACGTATCGCCACCGGCAGCATCGTCGGGCAGTCCAGGATCGGCTCCGCCAGCGGCCGCCGGAGCAGGTAGAGTCGCCGATATCCCAACGCATCAAGGGACTTGAGCCAGAAACTACCCAGCCCCTCGTCTTGCAACGTATGCCAGACACGGCTCCACAGCGGATCGTTCATGTCACTCCACCTGAATGCTGGCCTTTCGGAAAGCCAAGCGTATGAAACGTGGCCGGCTTCATGATCGGCCGCTCATAGATCGCCGCCATGGCGTGAATCCGCTTGATGATCGCGGCATTCGTCGCCAGTTGCGGGGGGACGTGGTTCATAGAGAGCGTCCTTCAATCAGCGCGAGAGCGGCTTGACGCCACACTCCCTCGGAGCAACGGCGTGGACCGCGACGTAGTGGCCGGTGAGCCAGCGTGTCGGCCAGCGATCCAGCCGTTCCCATGCCTCGAGGTGGCGCAGGAATACCTTCTGCCACGATCGGCTGAGCCGCTCCAGCGTCCCAGCCAACGCCACCGCGATCGCGCGGGGGCAGTGCATGACGGCGGTCGTCTCGACGACGCGGAACCCGGCGGTATGCACCGCCCGCTCGAGCGACCGCCGTCCGAGCGTCGCCCCCACCTGATAGGGCACGATGCCGATGCGGCGAAGCAGACCGAGCAGCGGCCCGTTCCGCAGCCAGATCAGCGGATTGGCTGGATTGTCGAGCGTCAGGATCAGCGTCCCGCCCGGGCGAAGCACGCGGCGGAGTTCGCCGAGCGCCGTCTGAATGTCGGCCGATGACTCGAAATGGTCGAGCGTCGATCCGGAGAACACGACGTCGAACGATGTCTCGGCAAACGGCAACGAACGCACGTCGGCGACGACAGCTTCCAGTCCAGGATTTCGAGCCATCGCTTCTGCCACGATCGCCGGCGCCACATCGATGCCCGTGACGTTGGCTCCGCTGGCAAGCAGCCATGGCACGATTCCCTGACTGGCTACCTCGTCGAAGAGGTCGGTCTTGAGCAGATCGGGCCGGCTCCGGCCCCCGATCCACCCGCGCGCCCAGCGGGTCAGCAGTCTGATCTGCTGGCGATCGGTGAATTCCCGCCACAGTCTGTGCGGCCGCCGTCTCTGCCAGTCGACCCCGACAGAGTCCCAGTAGTCGTGCTTATCGATTGTCATCGTTCGTGCGTCGCGGTCTTGATACCTGAAAAGCGATGGTACCATCTGTTCCGCCTCGGACGGCACTCCGCCGATTGCATCATGAACTCAACGCTTAAGACATCGCTGCACTGTGCCGTGGACAACACCCTGCGACGGGTGCCGCTCGTGCTCCATTCGGGTGCCGCAGGCAGCATGCTGGTGGCCGGCGAGGAACGCTGGTCGCGGTATCTGCCGGGCCGTTTTTTTGGCGACGGGCCGTGGGAGAGTCGCCACCTGGGGAGCTACTGGACCTGGCAACTGCCTCGCGTGCTCCGGCGGTGGCGGGATGCCGCCGACATCACCGTGGCCCGCGCCGATCGGATGACGGCCCGGCTCTTCCCTGCCGCCGAATATCTGCGGGTGCCGGAATGGATCCGGATGGTGGCCGGGGTGCCGGCGTCGAATCGCGACTTCAGGGCGAGCAGCGTGCGGAGCGACATGCGTGTCGTCAAGAGAAACGGGCTCACCTGGCGAGTCAGTCACGATACCGAGGAACTCGCCACCTATCTCGACCGCGACTACTATCCCTACACCCAACTCCGGCACGGTGAAGACTCGTTCGTGCAGCCACCGCGATGGATGAGGAACTCTTTTCGCAAGGGCGGATTGCTCTGGGTCGAGAGAGAGGGCGAACCGATCGCCGGACTCGTCTTCGAGCAGGAACCACCCGTCTTTCGCTTATCGACGGTCGCATGCGTGGGGGCCGACGAAGGTCTACTCCGTCACGGCGCCCTCGTGGGGGTCTATCTCTTCAGTTTCGAGTGCGCCCGCTCGCTCGGCCTGACAGTTGTCGACATGCGGGGCTGCAGGCCATGCCTGCATGACCCGCTTTTCTTTGTGAAGCGCAAGTACGGCGCCGCGGTCGAGGACAAGCTCGACAGCGTGTACGACCTCCTCGTCCGTTGGACCACCGCCACACCGGCGGTCATCCGGTTTCTCGCCGAATCCCCGCTCATCTTCCGCGATGGCTATGGGCTCTCCGCGATCCACGCGGATCGTGTGACGCCGCGTTACAAGCTTCTCACGCCCGGACTTCGCCGGCTCGTCACGGCCCGTCCCGACGCTGCCTTCGGCGCCTGGGAAGAAGATCGGGGCGACGAATCGGCGGTAGATCGTTAGCCTTGATGCCAGCTGAGCCGCGGATCCTTGCCGTGGCCGCCGCCTTCTGCCCGACCACTGCCGCATGCTCCTCAACGTCGTCTACCTCGTCGCCTTCGTGGCTCTCCTGCCGTGGGTGGCATGGCGGAAGCTCTCGGGCGGGCGGCCGGTTGCCGCCCCCTGGACACGGTTCACCGGCGGCATCGCTCCCCTGCCCCGCTGCGACGCGGGCGTGTCACGAATCTGGCTCCACGGCGTCAGCGTCGGCGAGGTGCAGCTGCTCTCCGTGCTGGCCGCTGAGATTCGCCGACAGGCCGACGAGAGCGGCCGGGCGGTGGACTGCGTCGTCTCCAGCTCGACGACCACGGGACTCGACGTGGCCGCCAAGCGATTCGGCACCGACCACACCTTTCCCTGCCCGCTCGATTTCAGTTGGGCCGTCAACCGCGTGCTGGATCACGTGAGTCCTGATCTCCTGGTGCTGGGTGAACTGGAACTCTGGCCGAATCTTCTCGCCTGTGCCCATGCCCGCGGCATCCCGGTCGTGGTGGCCAACGCCCGGATGAGCGAGAAGAGCGCGAAGGGCTACGGTCGGATTCGCCCGATCGTGCGCAGGATGCTCGGGATGGTGTCGCTCGTGATCGCGCGATCGCAGGAGGATGCCGACCGCTTCGCTTCCTTCGCGCCACCGGGAGGCTGCGACGTGATCGTCACCGGCTCGATGAAGTTCGACGGCGTGATGGGGGATCGGCGGGCACCGGAGGTGATGCGACTGAGTCAGTTGGCTGGTTTGCATGATGACGATGTTGTCTTCCTCGCCGGCAGCACGCAGGCCCCCGAGGAAAAGCTCGCTCTCGATGCATTCAGTGCTCTTGCGGAAAGTCACCCGCGGCTGCGGCTGGTGATCGTGCCGCGGCACGTGGAACGCACGCCTGAGATCGTGGCCCTCCTCGAACGGTCTGGGCTCCGCTGGCAGCTGCGGAGTCAGCTCGGACCCCAAGACGCGTCACTCTCCGGCGGCCCACTCCCGGCTGACCCAGAGGCACGTGTGCTGCTCGTCGACACGACCGGTGAACTCGGCTGGTGGTGGGGCACCGCTCAGATCGCCTTCGTTGGCGGCTCTCTCGACGGGAAACGCGGCGGGCAGAACATGCTGGAGCCGGCGGCCTACGGAGCAGCCGTGGCGTTTGGCCCGCACACCAGCAATTTCCGCGATGAGGTGCGGCGACTGCTGACGGCAGACGCGGCGGTGGTGGTGGGCGACGGCCCCGCCCTGACCGAGTTTCTGCGCGAGTGCCTCGAGATCGATGGGTTTGCGGCCGCCCTGGGCCGGCGGGCGACCGACCTTGTCGCCTCGCAACGGGGCTCGACGGCGACCACTGCCGGGGCGATCCTGCGAAAACTTCCCGCGCAGAGACCCTGATTTCAAGGTTGCCAAGGCCGCACCGGCTGCCAATAATCGAAGCTTCGGTTTCGCATAGTTTTTCCCTTCACACCTGCACGAGGCACCAGCCGTGGCACAAGGCAAGTATCTGTTCACCAGTGAGTCGGTCAGCATGGGCCACCCGGATAAGTTGGCCGACCAGATCTCCGACGGCGTGCTCGACGCCTACCTCGCGCAGGACCCGCGAAGCCGCGTGGCGTGCGAGACGATGGTGACCACGGGCCTGGCCGTCATCGCCGGCGAAATCACCTCGCGTGGCACAATCGACTACCAGCAGGTCGTCCGCGACGTCATCCGCCAGGTCGGCTACACAGACGACGAAATGGGCATTGCTGCCGACACCTGCTCGGTGCTCGTGGCCGTGGGCAAGCAGAGCGGCGATATCGCCATGGGCGTGAACGAGGACGAGGCCAAGGGCAAGGACATCGGCGCCGGTGACCAGGGTCTGATGTTCGGCTACGCCTGCAATGAAACCCCCGAACTGATGCCGTTGCCGATCGCCCTGTCACATCGCATCCTGAACCGGCTCACCGAGGCCCGACAGAAGAATGAAGTCGACTGGCTGCGGCCAGACTCGAAGAGCCAGGTGACGATCGAATACGAGGGCAACAAGCCCGTCCGTGTTGACACCGTCGTGGTCTCCACGCAGCACGCTCCCCACGTTTCGAACGAAGAGATCCAAAACTTCATCATCAACAAGATCATCAAGCCGCTGCTGCCGAAGGATCTCGACACCAGCAATATCACCTACCACATCAACCCCACGGGGCGGTTCGTGGTAGGCGGTCCCCACGGCGACTGCGGTCTCACCGGCCGCAAGATCATCGTTGACACCTACGGCGGATGGGGTCGCCACGGCGGCGGTGCCTTCTCCGGCAAGGATCCGACGAAGGTGGACCGCAGTGCCGCCTACATGGCCCGCCACGTCGCCAAGAACATCGTCGCGTCCGGCCTTGCCGACCGCTGCGAGGTGCAACTCGCCTACGCGATCGGCGTGAGCGAGCCGGTGAGCGTGCATGTTGACACCGAAGGCACCGGGAAGATCGAAGACGCGCGGCTCTGCGAACTGGCTCGTGAGTTTTTCCCACTGACTCCGCGAGGCATCATCGACTACCTCGATCTGCGTCGCCCGATCTACCGCAAAACCGCCGCCGGCGGCCACTTCGGCAGGGACGGCTTCTCGTGGGAGCAGACTGACAAGGCCAAGGATCTGGCGAAGGCGGCCAAGTCGGCCGTGGCAGTCGGCTGAGTCAGCGAGCGGCGCAGCCGCATCAGGATCAGGATCATCCGTGTTGCAACGAACACCAGCCATGGGCGGCTCGCCGTGCGCACGCACGGCCGAGCCCGTGGACGTGCTAGCCGTTGCCACCGCGGCGTTCCTCCCCCAGTTGCAGCTGCTGCCGCTGATCGCCATGCTCACCGGAGTAATGGCCTTGGGCTGTGGTGCGATGCTCGTGCTGCGGAGGCTCGCAGGGGGCATCGCGGCCCCGCCGGCCGCTGCGGCGGTGCTGGCGGTCTGCTGTGCCGGGCTACTGCTTGTGACCGTCTGCGATCTGGCCATGCGGGCTTCGGCGGCACAAATGTCTCGTGCTGCCGGCGCGTGGCGGCCGGCGGTGCTCACTTGGCTGCCGGCCTGGCTTACGCGACTCGGCCTGCTGTTGGGCGTGGCCGCAGTCAGCCTGCCGCTGCGGTTGACGGCGTCTTTGGATGCGCTCACCGCGATCGCGGCGGTCGTGGTCTCGCTCGGAGTCGTGGCCCGCGGCTGGCGCTCGCACAGGCAGACGCCTGCTGCCGCACGTGGCCTTCGAGCCTCTACCGCCGCCGCCGCGCCCCCGTCGGCAGCGGCGCCGACGGCTATCCCGTTCCAACCCGGGCGGCTTCATTCCGTGATTGAGGGCCGGTCTGAGGAGGCCGCGCTCGCGTCTTTGCCGAGCGGCTGCCTGCTCCAGCGGTTCGAGCGACTGGCACTACCAGATGGCGGCGAATGCGTGCGCGGACGTCTCTCCGTGTTCGTGCCGGAAGGATCGCGATCGGGATACGCACACGTCGGTTTCTGTCCACCGCTGGCGTCGCAGCCCACAATCGACGTCTCGACCGACTATGATGGAGTCGAGGCCGTTGTCTCGGCTGCAGAGGTACTCCCCTGGGGCGCCCGCATCGAGTGCCGGCTCGACGAACCAGCAGAAGAGACGGTGGAGATTCCGGTGGACATCCTGGCGACGTCCATGGCCTGAGCCAGTGATCACGCCGTGACCCCGACAAGGGCCCCGCGGCCGACACCCGCCCCACTTCACCCGCCCCGCTTCACCCGCCCCGCACACCATCCACCCACCATCCGCATGGCACGCTGGCCCCAACACCTCTGGACGACGCTCTTCACCTACGCGGTGATCTTCGTCGGCTTCCCGCTCCTCTGCATGATGTTCTGGAGGTGGGTCCGCGGATGAACCCCTCATCGGATCTCGTCACCACTCTTGCGCGTGCGGGTCAGCAGCATCTGCTGGCCTTCTGGAACAGGCTCGACGAGCCTGCCCAGCGGTCCTTCGCACTCCAACTGGAGGCGGTTGACTGGCCGCTGGTCGAGCAGATGCGGCGACTCGGTGCCGGCGACGGTCACGGTCGAACCCCGTCCGTCGATCTCGCCGCCGCCATCACCCCCTCCTGCCTGCGACTGGGCGATGCCAGCAATCGTATCCCGCCGGCCGACGCGATTCGCCGCGGCAGTGAGGCGCTGGGGGCCGGACAGATCGGCGCGATCCTCGTGGCCGGAGGACAGGGCACCCGTCTCGGCTGCCATGGGCCAAAGGGGCTCTGCAGCATCGGCCCGGTGTCGAAAGCCAATCTCTTCGAAGTGCTGCTCGGCAGACTCGTGGCCGTCCGCCGGCGGTATGGCCGCGACGTGCCGCTGGCGATCATGACCAGTTCTGCCACGGATGCGCAAACGCGATCCTTTCTCGCCGACCACGCCTGCTGCGGCCTCGACCCCGACCGCGTGTTCGTCTTTCGCCAACACGATCTCCCGGCGCTCGACGCCGCCACCGGCAACTTGCTGCTCGACGGTCCCGGCCATCTGGCGGTCGCACCCGACGGACACGGCGGCATGCTCGTGGCCCTCGCAGAAGCGGGCGGGCTCGATTGGTTCGGCAGTCAGGGCGTGGAGCACGTCGTCAGCTTCCAGGTAGACAACCCGCTCGCCATGCCGCTGGCGACCGAGTTCCTCGGCTACCACCTGCTCTCAGGTGCCGACTTCAGCACGCAGGTGGTCTGCAAGCAGGAGCCCGGCGAGCGGGTCGGCGTCGTCGTGGACTGCGACGGCCGGCACTGCGTCGTCGAATACAGCGATCTGCCTGCCCAGACAGCCGCCGAACGGCTCCCCGATGGCCGGCTCCGGTTTTACGCTGGCAGCATTGCGGTGCATGCCTTTACAAAAATGTTTCTCGATCGGGTGGCTTCGCGGCACGACTCGCTGCCCCTCCATCGGGCCTTCAAGGCGGTGCCGTTCCTCGATGCCGATGGCAACCGTGTCGTGCCGACCTCGCCCAACGCCCACAAATTCGAGCGTTTCATCTTCGACCTGATGCCGCTGGCCAAGCGGGTGTGTGTCGTTGAAATCGAGGCATCCGACGGATTTGCTCCGCTGAAGAATCCCACCGGAGCCGCCAGCGACACAGCCGCCCACGTGCACGCCGCCCTTGTGGCCCACGCCCGCCGTCTCCTCGCGAAGGCCGGAATCAACGTCGCCGAAGGCGTCGATGTTGAACTGGCCGCGAATCGCATCATCGACGAGACTGATATCAAGGGACTGCTGAAGTCGGGCACGTGGCTCGACCGACCGATCGTGGTTGGCGGCTGACCCGCCCCGCCATCTCGCCCCAACTCGCTTTCAGGAATCACTCGCAAGGAGAGACACCCCATGCTGCACGCGATTGTGATGGCCGGAGGATCCGGCACCCGCTTCTGGCCCGCCAGCCGCGCCGCCCTCCCCAAGCAGCTGCTCCCGCTGGCGGGCGCTACAACCCTGCTCGAAGACACGGTCGAGCGACTCGACGGCCTCGTGCCACCAGACCGCGTGATGGTGGTCACGGCGGGCCGGCTGCTCGACGCGGTGCGGCGGCAACTGCCGCAGGTGCCGGAGGCGGGCCTCGTCGGCGAGCCCTGCAAGCGCGACACCGCTCCGTGCATCGGGCTGGCGGCGCTCTTGGTCTCGCGGCACGACCCCGACGCGATCATGGCCGTCATGCCCTCCGACCATGTGATCCGCCCCTCGGAGAGCTTTCGCGACGCGATCCGACAGGCCGCATCCCTCGTCGAACAGTCTGCTGGCAGGCTCGTCACCTTCGGCATCAAGCCGACCTACCCTGCTGAATGCTTCGGCTACATCCAGCAGGGCGCGAGACTCGAGAGTCCGACGGGCGGGGGCACACCGGCCGCCCCGGTGAACGCTGTGGCGCAATTTCGTGAAAAGCCTCCTGCCGCCGTGGCCCAGGAGTATCTGGAGGCGGGCAACTACCTCTGGAATGGCGGCATCTTCGTCTGGAAGGCGGCCACGATCCTGGCTGCGCTCGCCGAGCGGCAGCCGGAGTGCCTTGCCCACCTCCACCGTATCGCCGACGCCTGGGACACCCCCGCCCGCGATCATGTTTTTGCGGAGGAATTTGCTGCCATCAAGGGAATTTCCATCGATTACGCGGTGCTCGAGCATGCCCGTGATGTGGTCGTCATCGAAGCGCCGTTCACATGGGACGACCTGGGCGGCTGGTCGGCTGTGGCCCGCCAGCGGGGCAGCGACGCCGACGGCAACACGGTCGTGGGCAAGCACTTGGGAATCGAGTCGTCGCGGACAATCGTGCACGCGGGCGACGACCATCTGGTCGTCACGATGGGCCTGACGGATATGCTGGTGGTACACACACCCGATGCCACGCTGGTCGCCCACCGGGCCCACGAGGAGGCGGTGCGAAAAGTGGTCGCCGAACTCGAGAAACGGGGCTGGACAGAATTTCTATGAGCATCGCTTCATTCCCCCGACTGCTGATGGCAGGCTGGCTCGTCTGGAGCCTGTCGTTCTCTGCGGCCGTGCGGGCGGAGGAGATGCCGGTCGATTCCGCGAAGGCGACGCCGGAGAAGCCCGCGGCGACGAGCGACGCCGAATGGATCAAGATCCTGCGACGTTCAAGCGATTCCCTGCGATGGTCCGACGACATCATCCGGCACGACTGGCGGCTGCAACGCCGTCCCGGCACCGATACCTGTCGCATCCTCGATCCGCGGGATGAGGTCGTGCACGAAGGATCGGGGCAGGCCTGCCTCGATGCGCTGACGACGCTCGAGCAGGCCGGGAAGGTTCCCGCGGTGAGCGGCCCCACGGTGATCGTGCTGCACGGCCTCGGCGAAGGCCGCCGGTCGATGCGGCCGCTCGTGGACTCCCTGCAAAAACAACTCGACGCCACGGTGCTCTCCTTTGGCTACGCCAGCACGAGCGCCGGCCTCGACGACCACGGCCGTTCGCTGGCCGCCGTGATCAAGCATCTTCCTGCCGCCGACAGCATCAGCTTCGTCGGCCACAGCATGGGCAACCTCGTCGTGCGGCGGTGGATGGGTCTCGCCGCGGAGGAAGACCTCGCCCGCGTCCGCCGGATGGTGATGCTCGGCCCCCCCAACCAGGGCTCCGAACTTGCCCGCATGGTCGCGAAGATCAGCGTGCTCGCGGCCCTCTCCAACGGAGCCGCCCGGGAACTGGTCCTCGAATGGAACAGGATCTCGCAGGATCTCGCCGTGCCCCCCTGCCCTTTCGGCATCGTCGCCGGCGGCAAGGGAGACGACCGTGGCTACAGCAGTTTCCTGGCAGGCGACGATGACGCGGTGGTCCGCGTCGAGGAGACAAAGCTGCCCGGTTCCGATGATTTCCTGCTCCTGCCGGTGCACCATGCGGCGATGATGAAAAGCCCGACGGTGCAGCAGGCCACTGCGGCATTCCTGAACACCGGCCGGTTTCCTGCTCCCGCTCTTCCCGCGGCCGCAGCCAAGTGATCCCCACGCGGCCTTCCATGCCAGACGATTCTCCTCCGCACGCCACGATAGCCACTGCCATCCCCGCGGGCAGAGTCGCCGGCGTTGACTACGGCCGCAAGCGTATCGGCGTGGCGATCTGCGACACGCATCGCATCCTGTCGAGTCCGCTCTGCGTACGACAGACCACAGGCGACAAGACCGCGGACGGCGCCTTCTTCCGGAAACTCGTCGCCGACGAGGCCGTCGTCGGCTTCGTGGTTGGCCTGCCGATCCATGCCGATGGCACCGACAGCCGGATGTCAGTCGAGGTGGAACGGTTTGGCGCGTGGCTCGCGGCAGAGACGGGACTCCCAGTCGTGTTCCACGACGAGCGTTACAGCTCCCGCGAGGCGACGGGCCTGCTGGCCGGCTCGGGACTGACACGCGGCCGCAAGAAGGCGCGGACCGACGCCATTGCGGCGCAGGTGGTGCTCTCCTCCTGGCTGGATGCGCAGGCACACGGCGGCGCCGCCCTGCGGCCTGGCCCGCTCGATGCATGACCCGACGACAGACCTCCTGAACACAGCCCTCCCATGACTCCCAAGAATACCAACCACGACACCTTTCCCAGCTCATCCACGACCCCGCCCACGGTTCCATCCAGGCCGCGATCGGAGGCCACGCGGCTGGTCGTTGGCTGCGGCTACCTCGGCACGCGAGTGGCCCGCCGCTGGCTCGCTGCCGGGGACCGCGTGTTCGGCATGACCCGCAGCCCGGCCCGCGCGGCAGAACTCGCGGCGATCGGCATCACACCGGTGGTGTGTGACGTGACCAGCGATCCAAACTCCCCGCCATGGGAAAGGCTGCGAGAACTCCCCCCCTTCGACACGGTCTTCTGGGCCGTCGGATTCGACCGCGCCAGCGGCACGACCCATCGCGACGTGCACGTCGCTGGCCTGGCCCGTCTGCTCGATGCGTTGCAGGGCTCGCCGCGGGTGATCCTGTCGAGTTCCACGGGTGTGTGGGGCGACGAAGGCGGTGGCGTTGTCACCGAGGAGACGCCCCCAAACCCAAGCCGTGAGGCGGGCCATGTGCTCGTGGAGGCGGAGTCGCTCCTGCGCAGCCACGCGAAGGGGCCGGGGGTGGCCCTGCGGTTCGCCGGTCTCTACGGGCCGGACCGCCTGCCGCGGCTCGACGACCTCCGCGCCGGCCGGCCGATCGCGGCTGATCCCGAAAGCTGGCTCAACCTGATCCATATCGACGATGCGGCTGCCGTCGTGTGTGCGGTGGCCGCGGCTGCCACGCCAGGGCCGCTCTACGTCGTTTCGGACGGGCATCCCGTCCAACGACGCGACTGGTACGGCCATCTCGCCGCCATCACCGGCAGCCCGTTACCACACTGGGAGCCGTCCCTGCCACGGGCTCGTGGTGCCGACAAGCGGGTCGATCCCGCCCTGCTCTTCCGCGACCTGCCCATCCCGCTCGCCCACCCGGATCCGCTCCGCGGCATCGAGGAGGTGATGACGGCCAGCCGCTCGTCATGACCAAATGGGCCGGTTGTCCACGCCATGTCCCCGGGCTTCCGCCCGGGGCTTTTATAGGACTCTGCTGAATCCGTGAGGGGCTGCCCATGTCCCGAGAGCCGGCGTTGCTGACCAGCGCAGGCAGGATGCC
>CAMCQY010000086.1 GCA_945877135.1 Candidatus Kuenenia stuttgartensis | reverse complement strand
CCAGCGACAGAAGCACGAGCCCCGCCCACGGCACCGGATCAGCCGGGAGGGCAAAGCCGTCGGCATTCCGGAATTTCGGCAGCGTCATGCTGGCCAGTGCCCACGTGCTCATCACATACATGAACACGGTCGGCACGCCCGTCACCAGCAAGACCCATGCCTCCCGCCGCGTCCGCCAGAGCCAGACCGTCACGCCCAGGAGCGTCAGCGCCGCCAGCAGCTGGTTGCTCGCCCCAAACAAGCTCCAGAATGTCTTCCAGACCGGCACCGCGTTGCCATTCGTATCGACGTGTGGCCGCAGGAGAAACACGAGCGGCACGCCCGCCGTCAGGGCCGTGCCCAGCCAGCCGCCGGCCTTCCCCGTCATGCCGGTCAGCTCCTGAATGATGTATCGCCCGAGCCGCGTGCAGACGTCGAGCGTGTCGTAGACGAACGTCGTGAAGGCCATCAGCGCAAACGACACGCCGATCGTCGCGGGCACGCCGAGGATCTCCAGAAACCTGCCCATGCCGAGGGCATAGATAAAATTCGGCGGCTGGCTGGTGAGCTTCGAGTCACCGGCCAGCACCATCACGCAGGCGAGGCTCACGATCGCCACCATCGCTTCCAGGAGCATCGTGCCGTAGCCGATCGGCTTGGCGTCGGTCTCCCTGCGGAGCTGCTTGCTCGTCGTGCCCGACGCGATCAGGGAATGAAAGCCGGAGCAGGCCCCGCAGGCGATCGTGATGAAGAGCATCGGGATGAGGCTGCCCGCCTTTGCCGTCTGCCAACTGGTGAAGGCCGGGTAGCGGATCGCGGAATCACCCGCCACGAGCCGGTCGCTCGCGATGAGCCCGATCGCCGCTCCTGCGAGTGCCACGTAGAGAAAGCAGCCCCCGAGATGCCCGCGGGGCTGAAGCAAGAGCCACATTGGCACCATCGCCGCCACGAGACAGTAGCCCAGCAGGAGCACGCCCCAGATCTTCTGGGCAGTGGCGTCGGAGGTGCCGAGCGTCTGCCCCAGATCGAACGGGATGAACTGGCCGACCCAGATCGCGAGGCCCACGAGCGGCAGGAAGATCACGGTCGCCAGCCAGAGCGGCATCTTCGCATACCGCATGCAGGCCCCCATGATCATCGGCAGCACGAGATAGAGCAGGCTCGACGTGGCGATCCCGCCCCCCGATACCGTATCCCCGTTCTCGAGCACCTGCCGGCCGATGAAGCTCGATGCGGTGATGTCCGTGAACGCCACGATGATGTAGACCAGCGCGATCCACACGAATGCCAGGAACAAGAGATAGCTCCGCCGGCTCATGTGGTCGCGGACCACCTCGGCGATCGACCGTGCCTTGTGCCGCACCGACGCCACGAGCGCGGCGAAGTCGTGCACGCCGCCGATGAAGATGCTCCCGATCAAGATCCAGATCAGGGCGGGCAGCCAGCCGAAGGCCACGCCTGCGAGGATCGGCCCCACGATCGGCCCGGCCGCGGCGATCGCTGAAAAATGCTGCCCGAGCAGCAGCTGCGGCGGGATCGGTTCGTAGTCAACGTCGTCGCGAAGCGTGACGGCCGGTGTGGTGGCTGCATCATCGAGCCGAAAGAGCCGGGCCAGCAGGCTGCCGTAGACACGGTAGGCAATCGCCAGCACGAGGGCACTCGGCAGCAAGACATACAACAGACTCATGACGACCCCGTTTCAATGGCGAAGATGGCGAGAACCGGCCGTTCTACCTGTTCATCTTGCCCAAAAAAGGTGCCAGCCACCAAATTGGGGCAAGCTGGGAGCTTCGGCTCTCCCCAGACGACCAGTCAGACCACCAGCCAGACCACCCATATTTGGTGGCTGGCAACTTTTTTACGGAGCCACCATGGCCGCCACCGCAGGCAACACGATCCGGGAAACCCTCGTCATCATCGGGAGCGGACCGGCAGGCTGGTCGGCCGCCACCTACGCCGCCCGGGCCCAGCTCAAGCCGCTGGTCTTCGAGGGCGCGATCACCGAGAAGAACCGGATGTCGGGCACGCTTCCGCTCGGCCAGCTCGCCCTCACCAGCGAAGTCGAAAACTACGCCGGCTTCCCGCATGGCGACCTCGGGGCGTTCCTCGACTCGGCCCTGCCGGCGGAGCGTCGGCAGATGATGGCGCCCCACGCCGGCGAGGGCGTGACCGGCCCGGAACTCATGGAGCTGATGCGGCAGCAGGCCGTCAACATGGGCACGCGGATCGTCACCGACGACATCCTGAAAGTGGACTTTTCGTCACGCCCCTTCAAGCTCTATCCCTCCGAAGGCGGCGTGGTGGAGGCCCAGTGCGTGATCGTGGCCACGGGCGCCAGCGCCAACTGGCTCGGCCTGCCGAGCGAGGAGAAGTTCAAGAACCGCGGTGTGAGTGCCTGCGCCGTCTGCGACGGCGCGCTGCCCCGCTTTCGCAATAAGCCGATCGTGGTGGTGGGCGGCGGCGACTCGGCCGTGGAGGAGGCGACCTACCTCACGAAGTTTGCCAGCACGGTGCACCTCGTGCATCGCCGCGACGCGCTCCGTGCCTCGAAGATCATGGCGCAGCGGGCCCACGACGACCCGAAGATCCAGATCCACTTCAACACGGGACTCGCCGAGGTGCTCGGCGACGACGCCAAGGGGGTGACAGGCGTGCGGCTGGTGAGCACGGTCGATGCCGGAAAGGAGACAACGCTCGAGGCGACGGGTGTCTTTCTGGCGATCGGCCACACGCCCAACACGGCGTTCCTCGACGGCCAGCTGAAACTCAATCCCAAGAAATACATCGTCTGGACGAAGCACTTCCGTACGGAGACGAGCGTGGAGGGAGTCTTCGCGGCGGGCGACGTGGCCGACGACTACTACCGTCAGGCGATTTCCGCCGCCGGCACCGGCTGCATGTCGGCCCTCGACGCCGAACGCTGGCTGGCAGGGCAGGGCGTGCACTGAATACACGCGAAACATCGGCATCCTGCCGATTTTCGCTTGGCGACCTCCGGTCGCTGGTGCTGCGGCCGCCATCCAGGCGGCCAGCGTAGATGCACTCCATCGGCATCCTGCCGCCCCGACGGGCGGATGCCCGTCCTCAGGAAATCGCTTGGCGACCTCCGGTCGCTGGTGCTGCGGCCGCCATCCCGGCGGCCAGCGTAGATGCACTCCATCGGCATCGTGTCGCCCCGACGGGCGGATGCCCGTCCTCAGGAAATCGCTTGGCGACCTCCGGTCGCTGGTGCTGCGGCCGGTCTTCAGATGAGCCTCTTCCAGGCCCACAGCCACTTCACGCCGGCCTTCAAGACGTCCAATGGTCTGGCCGCGTGCCGAATTTCACGAACACGCTCCATATTACTTTTTTCCACATGAGCACCCTTCTGGATGAACACCATGCTGTGATAGAAGTGCATCGCGATCGTATGCTCATCGAAATAGGTGGGGCGATAAAAGGGGTTATCAAATTCCATGAAATTGAGCGAGTCCGTCAGATGCTTGAAATAGTTCATCGTGGTCTTCACTCGCTTCAGATTGAAACTGTGTCCGCCGAAGTCATGAAAGTACGAGGTCTGCAAATCCTCGACGACATAGATCCCGTTGTCGCTCAACAACGGATAGAGGATTTCGCATTCTTTAAGGGTGAACAACGCCGTCGGGGCGTCTCCCACACGCCTCAGCGACCGCCTGCCAGCAGAAGCCGGCCGCATTGGCCACCTGCCACGCGCACAGCAGCAGGATGACTTTCACCCGCATCCACAGCGGAAGTGGCTGCAGGTGCGTCTGCACATGGTGACGCAATTGCAGGTGGAGTTTGGTATCTTCCGACATCTCACCGCTTCCTCGGTTGGCCCGCAACCGGTGATACCGCCAGGCGCCGCGGCCATAATTGAAATATTGCTTCAGGAATCCCCTCAGGCTGCTGCGGTGCTCGTGGCGGACGATAGCCTCCGGGCACGCTGCCAGCCTCCGGCCCGACATCCGCCAGCGGTCGATGAAGTCACGATCTTCGGCTGCCAGCCGACCGAAACCGGCGTCGCACCCGCCGATGGCGAGGTAGGCGGCCCGCTCCACCGCAAAGTTGAGGCCCGGGAAAAAACGCGGTTCCTGACCGGGCGGGTTGAAGAAGGAATCCACTGCGGCCGTAATCACCTGCCCGGCCGCAGCGTAGGCGTTCTCGGCATGCGGGTTCTCAACTCCACCGCCAATCAGTGCACCAGGGTTGTCACGACAGGCTCTGGAAAGCCGTTCCAGCCAAATCGCATGCGCCACGCAGTCGTCATCGAGAAATGCCAGCAGATCGGCAGAGGACGCGCCGGCACCTCTATTCCGATTCCCCGCGACACCGAGATTCGGGCCGGGCAGATGCACAAGTCGCAGCCGACCGGAAAAATCTGCAGCAACATCGACCACTGGAACGTCTGATGCGTTCACCAGCACGACCTCGAACGTATCCGACGGAAGCGTCTGAGCAGCAAGCGACTCGAGGCAGCGCTGCAACGGCCCAGGACGATTGAACGTCATCACGATCACGCTGAAAGTGGCACCCGTCGTGCGTGGCACTTGAGTCACTGGTGATTCTTGGCTCTGGCACATCGACTACACGCCTACGGCTGGCTTGCCCGCTGAGGTACAAGCCGCCGCCATGCAAGGTTTGCCAGGTGACGGCCCTGACGGAGGTAGAAACCAATGCTTCCGAAATCGACCAACCCGCCGGTGCTGTCAAATTGAACAACACCCCGGGAGTGGCCTCGCCACAGGCAGACCCAGAGCGCCAGGTTGCCGGTGTGATTCACGACGAAGGCAGCCCGGGAAAGCAGCTCGGTCACTGCCACCAGCATAACACCGAATTCGCCACGGTCCCGTTGCAACGAGGCATCGTCCAGTTCATGAACGACGACGCCATGCCGGCTGACCGGCATGTCCTCGATGAAAAAGCATCTGGAGCCGAATTCTTGGACAAAGAGATCTCGCACCGCCAATTCGTCGGTCTGGATGAGGATGCGAAAGTCAGGATGCCGTTCAAGAATCTTCCTCGCCTGATCGACGTAGGCCAGCGGGCTTGCCAGGGCGAGTTCGGTGCTCTTGTCGGTGCCGCGGTAGACCACCGCAATGGTTTTAGCGGAGTCGATGTCGTAGCGAGCGATCCACTTCGACTGAAACGCCCGAGCCTTCTCCGACGGCTGGAAATAGCGTTCTATGACGAGACCAAAACGCCGGTAATCGATCCAACGATAGAGGCCGTGATACCGCACCCTTGGCAGCCACGTCAGGCCCCTGGTGGCGTCGACCGCCCCGGGGCGGAAGAACAGTGGGTACATGTCGGACGCATCCCGCGTCTGTTCGGCGTTCCGAAACCACCTGAACGCTCTCGAGAAATCGATCCGCCGGGGCATCTCCCCAGTCCGTTCCAGCACCTCGGCGATGTTCCACAGCGCGACGGTACAGGTGGAAAAGAACCCGGATTGGTGGCCGCAGAACAGGGTGCCGTCCTGAACGGAGTAGAGCCCCGCGTGGCTGAGAGGCAGACGCTCCAAGGGCGTCGATTCACGCGGACTCACCATAGCACTCACGCACCATTCACCCCGAAAGCATCGACGGGTACTAGCAAGCCTCAAGAATAGGCTTCACAACGGCTTGCCACAAATCGGCTCAGGCGGTCTGTTTGACAGGCTCACGCATGTGGCTTGTATGCTCGTGTTTCGCCCAACGAGAAGCCTGGACGCCAGCGAGCCAAGTGTGATCATTGTTCAGCTCAAACACGGCTTTGGGAATCAACTCTTCCAATATGCGGCTGCTCGTCGACTGTCGTTGAAGTTGGGAGTGCCGCTCACACTCGACCTGAGTTTCTACAGGACACACCGACTGCGGTCCTATGCCCTGGATCGGCTGAGCATCGACGCCGGTGTCGCGCCCGCCTGGGAGATGATCCGCTGGAGAGGTCCACGAGTGCTGATCCCGATCACCCATCCGCTGGGATTGGTTCCTCGCCTCGTACGAGAACGTGCCTTCACGTTTGATCCGTCCATCCTCACACTTCCAGATGGCCGTTGCCTTGACGGCTATTGGCAGTCGTACCGGTACTTTGAGGATGTTGCGCCGACCATCCGCCGGGAATTCGCGGTGAAAGCTCCACCGACGGACCGCGACCAGCAACTGCTCGCCAGGATGCAGCAGCCCGACTCCATCTGCCTCCACGTACGGCGAGGGGATTACGTTTCGAATCCCGTCGTCCGAAAGTTCCATGGCTTCTGTTCCGAAGACTACTACCGTCGCGCCGTCGAGCAACTGGCTGCCCAGCTGCAATCCCCGGAACTCTTCGTATTCTCCGACGACATGCCCTGGGTGAAACAGCACCTCGCATTCGAGATGCCGACGACCTACGTCGAGCACCACGACGCCGCCAGCGCTCCCGAGGAACTGCGACTGATGGCTGGCTGCCGACATTTCGTGATCTCAAACAGCACGTTGAGCTGGTGGGCTGCCTGGCTGGTGTCCGATCGTGGCGGGATTGTGTACGCGCCACGACAGTGGTTCGCCGATCCCTCCATGAATCCCGCCGATCTCATACCTCCCTCGTGGCATCGAATCTAGCTGTCTGTAGACAATGCATCCGCAACATTTTCCGACTCGGCTGAATGCACTTCAGCGTGGTGGCAGCCCGCTGCAGGCAGTCACAAACGCAGTCCCTGCCCGAGCCTCTGCCGATGTGTCGCTGAAGGGCAGGCATGCACGTGTGCGGTACAACGCCCGCCTGCCTCGTGCCCAGGCGATTCGCAGGGCACGAAAGCGGTGATACTCCGGATGCGAGGCCAGCACGATGTCCACCTCGCGGGACCTCACCTGATCGGATAGATGGTTCGTCAACTGATGATCCCCAACACGCACGATCGTGTTGAATTGCTTAATACACGCGGGCGGGCCATATCGCCGCAGGAGCCGCAGGTAATACTCGCAGTCCATCAGCCACACCAGGTCTTCGTCGAACAAAAGCGGGGTGGCATTCACGAAACTCAAGACGCTGGGGGGCCCAATCGTATTGACCCCATAGGCCATGGCCGTGCTGGCGAAAGGCGTGAGTGGTCGCGCAAGCCTCCCGTCGATCAGGTGCATGTGTCGTCCCACACACCACCTCGCGCCTCGATGAAACGCCTGCATCATCTGACCGAGACTGTCCGGGCCAAACAACAGGTCGTCCTGAAAGAGGATGCGGACGATGTCGCCGGCAGCTGCTCGTATGCCGGCATTGAGAGTGTCTGTCGATCGACGCGTGCCGGGCCTGATGTGCACGATTGGCAGGAGATGTCGCCAGCGATTCACCACCTGTGTGATCGAATCATCCTGCGCATTGTCAGACAGGACCACGTCGACGTGCTTCCACGTCTGCAGGAAAATAGAGTGCAGTGCGCATGCCAGATATTCCGCCCCCTTGCCATGCATCTCATAGCACGGGATGACGACCGACACACGGCTTGATGCAAGCCCTGGCTCCATGAGTCGGTCCGGGTTAATTGCCACGCACCCAGCGTGTGTACCACCGCGGCAGGAACCGGGCACACTGCCAGGGCGCGGCCCTCTTGAGTATCTCGAAGTACCACGGCCCGGATTCGTACGCTCGGCCATCATGCCCTATACGCGTGAAAAAAGTCACGTCTGTGGGTTAGGTCGGGGCGTTCCAGATGTCGACCTGATTGTATTCGTATGACGAAGTCGGGAGCGTCGTGGTGCCGGCAATGCATCCGTCAACGAGGGCGTTCACGTAGCTCCACTTGCGGTCGTGGAAATCACCCCCTCGCTTGTCCCAGTTGGACCCTGAGACATAGTGCAGAAACGAGTGCTCCCAGACTTCGATCGTAAAGCGGTCATCATATTGATCGCGGAATGTGTCGGGTAAGTAGGAGAGATTCCCGTTCCTCGCATTGATCTTCCCGGAGTACGCGAAGCCGCGAGCCTCCGCGGTCGGGTGATTCCTCAGATAGTGATACAGGCCGCCGCCGGTATCGGTGTGGACACCATCAATACACGCAGGAGTGAAATCCAGATCCGCGACCGATGGCACGAGAACCGTGTTGATGGCGAGTATTCCCGACCCAACCAGATACCGCACGTTGCCGCGACGATCTTTCCGACCGGCTAATGCGTAGCCTTCGAGGAAGTCGTGAAATGAAAAGTCTCGCAGCAGGAACATGTCGGAATCGATCAGGCAGATGATCGAGCCCGGTGGTGGCGTCGGCTGATTGCAAAGCACTTCGTGAATGAGCTGCGAGTGCGCGTGCGAGGGCGGCAGCGACTTGTCAGGGGCAGCAACGGCCAGCGTCGGCAAGGAGAGGTCTGCAGCGGCGGTGGCGATGTCGGCGCGTGAGGACTCACTGGTTGCAGAGTTCACGATCCGCAACTCGTAGTCGTCGCGGAGAAATCGTCGGAAACATCGTGCCTGAACCGGCATGAATTCCGGCCGATTCGGATAGAATGCGCAGATGATGACCATGCGGGCCTGGACTCGTTTGACAAAAAGCCCCGGACGGAAGTCGGGCGACACCGGGCAGTTGAGCTTATTCCGGATCCGCATGCCACGCGGGATGGTGTTCGTATCCGGAGTCCTCCGGCTTCCGCCGGTAGCCTTTATGGTGACTCGGCGTCCTATCGGCCGCCGTCGCGGAGGGCCTCCGCCCTGCGGACGAGGTCGAGAAACTCTGCGCGGTAGCCCCCCCGATCCGGCCCGAGCGCACCCGCGGCGATCTTCGCCACCAGCGGCAGCGTGGCCTCCCCTTTGTATTCGCTGTTGCGAAGAACCATTCCGAAGGCTGCCACGGCACCGGCAAACCGCAGATCGGCGGAAGCCTGTTCGAAAGCGCCGCCGCGATCGACGAGTGGTACCTCAGCGAGCGTGCTCGCATCGCCTTCTGGCTTCTTCCACCGCAGCTTCACCGTGAGAAGCTCCCGGCTCGTTTCACCACCGACGAGCGCGGCCTCCGCGGCAGGCTTGGGCTGTGGCGGCTGATACTTGAGCGGCTCCGCCCCGGCCGACCCTTCGCCGCCGTCGCCTACCAGTTCGATCTCATAGAGCGCCGTGACGCTGTGCCCGGCCCCAATCTCGCCAGCATCCTTCCTGTCGTTGCGAAAGTCCTCGGCCGCCATGATCCGGTTCTCGTAGCCGATTAGCCGGTACGAGGCCACCTGCGCCGGGTTGAACTCCACCTGCATCTTCACATCCTTCGCGATCGTGATCGTGCTGCCCGTGAGCTGCTCCACGAGCACCTTCCGCGCCTCGCGGGCGCCGTCGATATAGGCGTAAACACCATTGCCGTTATCGGCGATCTTTTCCATCTTCGTGTCCTGAAGGTTGCCTTCGCCGAAGCCGAGCACCGTGAGGAAGGTGCCGCCGGCCGCCTTCTGCTTGATCAGGTCCACGAGCGCCTCGTCGCTGGTCACACCCATGTTCAGGTCGCCGTCGGTGGCGAGGATCACCCGGTTCACGCCGTCAGGGATGAACCGCTCCGCCGCCTGCTCGTAGGCCAGATTGATGCCGGCGCTGCCATGCGTGGATCCGCCCGTTGAGAGCGATTCGATCACCGCGAGAATTTTTCCCTTTTGGTCACCGCTGGTGGCGGGGAGCTTCACACCTGCATCGCCGGCATAGGTGACGATCGCCACCGAGTCGTTTTCCGTGAGTTCCTCGACCAGCATCGCGAGGGCCTGCTTCACCAGCGGCAGTTTGTTCGCCGCTGCCATCGAGCCCGACACGTCGATGAGAAACACGAGGTTGCCGGCGGGCCGCTCACGGCGGTCGATGTCGCGGCCCTCGAGGCCGATGCGAACCAGACGCCGGCCGGAGTGCCAGGGGCACTCGGCCGCCTCGAGCGTCACCGAGAACGGCCTGTTGCCGACAGGCTGTGGGTAGTCGTAGCGAAAATAGTTCACCATCTCCTCGATCCGCACCGCATCCGGGGGCGGCAACCGACCGGAGGTGAGAAACCTGCGTACGTTGGCATACGACGCCGTATCGACGTCGATCGAAAACGTGGAGAGCGGCTGCTCCGAAGATGTCCGCGGCCGGTTCTCGTCAAACCGGGCATACCGCTCGCCGGCCTGTGCATCCTGCTGCTTTCGCTGCCGCCCGACAGACTGCATTTCGAGTTCCCGGGCATCGCGGTCGCCGGCCAACCGGCGGGTTCTAGGAGCCGGTGCGGCAGCCATGGCGATATCCGTCGGCGCGGCAGGGATCCCATTCCCCCTCGCAGTTCCCAAGCGATTTGTCGACTTGTCGACCTGCTCCGTGGCCGATCTTTTTTCCGACGCCACCTGCTTGCTCGCCGAGGTCGCCGCCTTCGCCTCGGATGGTTTATCAGCCGACTGCTCCTGGCGAGCGGTCGCGACGCCTTCCGTTCGGACCTCCGACCGACGCTGGGCGATCTCACGAGCCATTCGCGGCTGTAACTCCAAGGGCCGCACGAGCACCGCCGTCACCATCACCATCACTGACGCCAGCAACGAAGCGGCAAGTGCCAGTCCCCCGCCGAACCGGCTCCGGGCAGGCTGCGGAGCGACGACGACATCCGACTCGAGCGTCCCCCCCTCTGCTTTTCCCACGTTCGCCGCGATTGCGGCGACCACCGCCCGACGCAGTGTCGGAGACTGCGGCACGTCGTTGGTCGCTTGACCGGCCCGCAACGCGGCCGCCACCCGGCCGATCTCGTCGACCGTCCGCCGTTCTTCGTGCCGCACGGGTTCGGCGAGCAGCCGCTCGACGACAGCCTGCTCGTCGCCCTCGAGTTGTCCGAGAGCGTGCGCCGTGAGCAGCGCATCCGCTGCCTCGCGGTCGCGCGGAGCCGGCTGGTCGCTGTTGAACTGGGAATCGTTGACGTTTTCGGCGGTCATGGTCTGCCTCGGAGTGTGTATCAGGAGTGTGATGCGTTCTGCGCGGGCCGATGGACCTCTGTCACCAGCAGGTCACTCACCAGCAGGTCACTCACCAGCAGGTCGCGCACCAGCGGGTGAGTGCGGAGGGCAGTGAGACCGCGATGCGCCAGTACGCGGACATGCCCCTCCTGACGGCCGGTGACCTCGGCGATCTGGCGGTAGGTGAGGCCCTCGCACCAGAGGTCGATTGCCTCGCGTTGCGGCGCCGGCAGATCCTTGAGCAGGTCGCGGAGCCGCGAGGCCAGATCGGCTCGCTCGGCCGACATGGCCGGATCGGCCTCGCGGCTGCCGGGGTGGCCAACGGCAGACGGCGAGTCGCGGGGTTCATCGAGTAACGAGTGCTCGCGGCCCGCGCGGCGGAGATGATCGATCGCCCGGTTGCGGCAGACGCGAAACAGCCATGGTGCCACCCGTCCATCGAGCCGCTCTCGCGACTCTTCGCAGAGCTTCACGAATGCGTGCTGCACCGCGTCGGCGGCCAGATCGACGTCGCCGAGCAGCCGCCTCGCATAACGCAGCAGCGGCAGTTCGTAGGCCTCGACGGCCTCCATCACCCAGCCGTGTGATTCGCCGCTGGCAGACATACGTTGCTTCCCGGAGGTTCTGACGCCGATCGACCTTACAGGATGGCCTGTCGATCCGTCTTGAACAAAGAACGCCGCCGCCCGGAATCCGTTACAGCCCGCCCAAAAAAAGAAAAACCCGGCCGGGAGAAGGGCTCCCGGCCGGGCTCGTTGTGATTGAAACAGAGGGCTCTGATACGGCCGTGTCGGACTAGAAGCCGGCGTAGGTGACGAGGATGTCGCCGTGCTTCTGGAAGCGGATGATCACCGAGCAGCCACAGGCGTAGTCATACCGCACCTGGCCGCAGCCGAGCAGCGTGCACCGCGAGGTCTCGCACGGGCAGCCCTGGCAGCAGGCTGGCAGGCAGACCGGCACGGCCACCGTCTGGCAGGTCTCCGGGCTCGTCGGATTCAAGACTGTCTCGTAGGTCGGTTCCGCGCAGCAGCCCTTCGCACACTTGTGCTTATGGGCATGCTTGTGGCGATACTTGATGCAGGGGTTGGTCGGGCAGACGGTCTCGGCGCCGCAGCCGGGCTCGAGGCCGCACGAAGGCTCGAGAGCGCAACCGGGCTCGAACTGGCTGCAGCCAACACCTTCCGGGGCGGCACAGCCGGGCTCAGCCTGACGACGATGGTGGCCAAAACCCGCGTCGGCGAGCGAGGCGACGGCAAACGACAGGGCGGCTGCAAAACCGCAGAGAAACAGCGAACGACTCATGAAGTGAGCCTCCAAAAGAAAAGGTTGGCAGTGACTGGGGGGACCGCAGAAGGGCATACCGCGGGTGAAGCCGAGATGCCGCCCGAAACTTCAAGCAACTCTGGCACACGAATGGCGAATGTCAAAAAACGCTGTTTGCAAGCCAGAATCAGCGGTATTCCCCTCGCCGGATCCGTGAGGGGCTGCCCATGTCCCGGGAGCCGGCGTTGCTGACAAGCGCAGCCAGGATGGCGGAGCGCAGTCAGCATCGAGTGAGCGAAGGGCAGGATGCCCGAAGCGAACGTCCGGCGACGGGACGTGGGCAGCCCCGAACCGCTCCATCAGCGAGACTCACAACCTCACGCCATCATCTGGCGGAAGCGGCCGAAGAGGTAGGCGGAATCGTGCGGTCCGGCCGCCGCCTCGGGGTGATACTGCACGCTCGCTGCGTTGGCCGTCGTGTGCCGCACGCCCTCGATCGTGCCGTCGTTGAGGTTGCGGTGCGTGACCACCAGCTCCGGCGGCAGCGTCGCCTCGTCCACGGCAAAGCCGTGGTTCTGCGAGGTGATCTCCACCTTCCCCGTCTCGAGATCCATCACCGGCTGATTGGCGCCGCGATGGCCAAACTTCAGCTTGTAGGTCTTCGCGCCGCAGGCGAGCGCGAGGAGCTGGTGGCCGAGGCAGATGCCGAACATCGGCACCTTGCCGACGAGATCACGAACGGTATTGACGCAGTAGTCGAGCACCTCCGGATCGCCGGGGCCGTTGGAGAGAAACACGCCGTCGGGCTTGTGGGCGAGCACCTCGGCCGCCGTTGACTTGCCGGGCAACACGGTCACATGACAGCCTGCGCTCGCCAGATGCCGTGCGATGTTCCATTTCATCCCATAGTCGAGCGCGACGACATGCTTCACGCCACTCGCGGCGGCTGGCGGCGGCGGGAACACGCCCCCTTCGAGCGGCTGCGGCAGCGGTCTCGCCCAGTCATCGAGCGTCTGGGTCCATTCGCTGTCTGCCTGCGGCATCACCTCGCGAACGAGATCGCGGCCCACGAGCGTCGGCGCAGACTTCGCCATCTCGACGAGCTTCGCCGGATCGAGCACCTCGCTCGACAAGACGCCCGTCATCGCCCCGCGAATCCGCAGCCGGCGGACGAGCGCCCGCGTGTCGATGCCCGCGAGCCCCACGACGCCCGCCGTTGCGAGATAGTCGCCGAGCGTGCCCGTGGCGGTGAAGTTGCTGGCGATGCGACTGGTCTCGCGAACGATGAAGCCCGCCATCTGTAGCGTGCCGCTCTCGATGTCGGCCTCGTTCACGCCGTAGTTGCCTATCTGCGGCGCGGTCATCGTGAGGATCTGACCGCGGTAGCTCGGGTCGGTGAGGATCTCCTGATACCCCGTCATCGAGGTGTTGAAACAGACCTCGCCGGAGACTGTGCCGGACGCCCCGAACGACTCACCGAAATAGACCGTGCCGTCCTCGAGTGCCAGTGCCGCGCGTGCCACGCCAAAACTCCCTCGTCAGAGTGCTTTCCTGCCAATATTTACGGCATGATAGCAGATGACCGGCCCACTCCCATGCAAGCCCGAAGCGCAAGCGAGAGGAATCCGCGTGGCATGCCCGTGCGGTCACCCGCATTTCCCTTGCTTGCGCTGCGGGCTTGGATGGACGGGGAGCGGGCTTGGATGGACGGGGAGCGGGCTTGGATGCCGTCACGGCGTCGGGCTGGCCGTCACGAGCACGTCGGTCGGATCCTCGACGAGCACGAGCCCGCGGAACCGCACCTCCTGAGGCACCTTGTTGGAGTGCAGCTGCAGGCCGATCGGCCCGGCCTCGCAGAGCTCCGGCTTGGGGTCTGTCCAGTCGAGCACTTCCTTGCCGTTCACTGCGAAGCGAATCCGGCTGCCGATGGCAAGGATCTCCAGCTGGTTCCAGTCGTGCTGCTTGCCGGCGGCCTTGGCTCGGCCGTTCTGGTCGCCGCTGATGCCATTGCGGCGGTAGAGGTCGTAGAGCCCGTAGCCCGACGGAAACATCACGAGATGGCCCTGGTAGCTCGAAGACTCGCCGTCCTTGTCGAACTTCTTGCCCCAGATGGCGACGCCCGAGTGCATCTCGCTCGTGACGAGCTTGCTCTCGAGCAAGAGCCGAAAATTGCGATACGGCTTCTTCGTGAGCAGGTAGGTGCTCACCTTTGGGGCGTTGGCCTCGGTGTTGCGGCCCACGATCTCACCGCTCTCGACCGACCAATAGGGATCGACGTGTCCCTCCCAGCCCTCGGTGTCACGGCCATTGAACAGCTTCACTGCCTTGGACTGCTCCGCCTCAGGCAGCTTCACCGAGGCCGCCCAGCCCGAGGCGGCGGCGGCTTCACCCGGCGCCACGGCCAGTTCAGCGACCGGCTTGCCGTCGTCCTGAAGCTTGCCGGCGGCCCAGAGCGTGCCGCGGGTCACGAGGTCGAGGAACTCAGGTGTCTCGACGGTGTGGGTGTAGTGGCCGATCGTCGTGCCGAAGACACGGGCCTTGCCGTATTGATTGGTCCAGATGACCGTCTGGTTGGCCTTCCGCTCGCGGCTCATCGCCTCGGCCAGCGGCTTGGCGGTGTCCCACACTTTATCGCAGTAATACAGCTCCTCCTTCGGCACATTCCATGCCTTGGGGAGACCGGTGAGGATCGGGTGCTCGGCGATCAGGTTGGCAGTGTATTCATAGTGGGCACCGTGGCCGGGCGACGTGATGCCGACAAACTTGAACCAGTCGTCATTGCCGGCCCGATAGCAGTGCATGGCGCAGTGCATCAGCACGGCGGGGGTGCCCTTCTCGTGCTCGGCCACGATCTGCTTGAGGAACTCCGGGTCTTTGACGCCGGCGAAGCACTCGTTGTGGAAGACCACGTCGTAACCCTTCGACCAGTCGGGCTTCGAATAGATGGAGACCTTGTGATCGGTGGTCGTGCCACCCTCGTGGATCACGGTGCAGTTGATCTTGGCTCGCGACGCCATGCCCTGCGTGATCACTTTCTTCTGTCCGTCGTAGTCGTGGCAGCAGCCGCCAGTGATGTAGAGCACCTCGAGCGGCTTGCCCGCCTCGGCGGCTTGAGCGATGGAACCGCCCGCCAGAACCGCCAGCGCCGCAAAGACGCCAAAACAGATTCGCGTCGGAGTGAACGCGTGCCACGAGAGACCATCGCGAGGGGAAGAGCTCGTCATGACGTTTCAACTCCGTGAGTGTGTCCGCGAGAATCCGCGGGAAATGGAAGACCCGGCTCAGGAGTATGCTGAGTGGGCAACGAAGGGGTGTCAAGCTGTGCACCCATCGTACGCGGTTATGAGACAAGTTGGCGTCATGCCCGGTCGGTTTTGCCTCATCGCTTCGACCGTGCTTTGCGAACTGCTGCGCTTCCAGGCGATCGCGGCTGGTGACACGCCCGCCACCCGTCGCCATCGAGTCGCTGCAGGCGATGTCGCGGGACGAGATCGATGGCGGCGGCCGGGTCTGCGTGCGGGGCATCGTCACGTTCAGGCAGGGCCGCGAATTTCTGTCGGTGCAGGATGACGCCGCCGGCATCTGGGTCCGCTTTGAAACGCCACCGCCGGATATCGCAGCCTGCCTGGACTCGCTTTGCCCAGGCGATCTCATCGAAGTCATCGGCACGCTCGATCGTGGGGCGTACTCACCGACGCTCGTGTCATCCCAGCTCAGCGTGCTCGTCGCGGAGCCGATGATGGCGGCTGTGCCCGCCGATCCGCAACGGCTCTTTGGCGGCGCCGACAACGGCAGGCGGATCATGATCTCGGGCGTCGTGCAGGGCTACCGGGATGACGGTTCATGGTGGAATCTCGTCGTCGAGTCGGCAGCGCATCGGCTGGTGGCGCGGATCGATAAGGATTCGCTCAGGCAAGATCCTGCACAGCTCGTCGATGCCGAGGTGCGGCTCGCAGGAGTGGCGAGCGCGGTCCGCAACACGCGGGGGGAATTCCTACTGCCCCGGCTCTATGTCGCCCGATCGGCCGACGTCGAGGTGCTGTCGCCGCCACCGGTGGACGCCTTCGAGTCGCCACAGGTGGCGCTCGGGGCCATCGTCGGCTACCGTCCCGAGCCCACGCCGGGCCATCGTGTGTGGACTGCGGGCGTCGTCACCCGCGTCATCCCGGGTCGGTTCTTCTATCTCCAGCAGGGACTCGAGGGGGTTCGCATCGAGACGGCATCGGCCACGCCGCCGGCTCCCGGTGACACCGTCGAGGTCGCCGGCTTCATCCGCATGCGTCACGGCCTCGGCACGCTTTCGGAGGCTCTCTTCCGCACCACCGGTCACACCCAGCCACCGGTGCCCCTCGGCATGCAGCCCGCCGACATTCTCGACGTGAACCTGCGCGCCCGCAGGGCCAAACTGACCGCCCGGCCTGCCAGCTATCAAGGGTGCCTCATCCGCTGCACCGGCACGCTGCTGGAAGTCTCTCTCCCACAGGCCAACGGCTGCCGGCTGCTCATCGAAGCGGACGACCTCGTGCTGACGGCCACGCTCCTCGACACCGACTCCGCGGTGGCG